>NZ_CP197413.1:3949000-4273500 GCF_052161635.1 Lacunimicrobium album | reverse complement strand
AGAATTTGCGATCCTCACCCCAGAGGACGTCGTAGGCAGTCAGATCAGCAATCGGCGAAAAACTCATGCTCACCGGCGATGGCGCCGGAGTATTGCTTCGCCCCACGACGTAGCCAACAACGGCAGCGAGTAGAAGGCAGGCGGTAGGAAAGGCCCAATGTTTCATGTCTTGCTTCACAAATCGGGAGAGTGCACAGGAACCACCCGCATTCTAAGGGGAATCTACGTGCATCTTCAATCTGCTTAAAGATCGTACGCCATGCTGTTACGTTGAAAAGCACACCCCCCAACCATCATGCCGCCAGACGACCCGCTTGAGACAACGGACCCCTCCGGAAATAGCGCCCAAACGCATTCCAGTGACGCGTCATATCGTTTCCGCCACCCGTCACCGAATCCGCCGTCACCTTCACCCCCATCGACACCTCGTCCCCGCGCCATTTCACATGCGGATTCCCCTCCAGATAACGCAGCAACTGACGACGCGTCATCAACAGGTAATGCACCGGCGCACTGATTCCCAGCGACATCGACATCGTCCCAAAATTCGTCATCGACGGCACCGACGCTCCAATCGATCGCCCCTCCTCGTCCCGCAGCGCGAACACGTACAAAAGCTCCGGATGATGAGGCCTCCTCAACTGCCTCACCGGCACCCGAAAATCCGCCCGCAAACTCGAGCGAGGCACCGACCAGGACGCCTTGCGAGACTTCACCTGCACCCGCGCATAAATCCCACCCCGATCCCTCATCACATAAAAATCATCCCCGGAATCCACCACAGGCAGCGCCACATTAAATCCACGCCTCATCACTTCCGAAATCACCCCCCACTGAGCACTCGCCCCATCCAGCCTCGTCCTCGTCTGCCAGTAATCCCCGTCCATCCCCGCTCCCCCTTCGCCTCAACACCCATTACTCAAAACCGACACGTGTGCAAACACAACCCTCTCTACCCTTACCGACATCCGTGCGCTTTTTGCCCCATTTTTCGCACTTACATCAACAAAAACACGCAACTCTCACGACGCAACCAGAACCAATCAGACGACTTAAAAGAAAATTTCCCGACTCGAAATATTCTCACATTTCGGTGCGCAATTCCCCATGCCCCCGCCCGCACTTCCAGTCTCCGTAGTATTCCGCCACATTAAAATTAATGCGTTCGTCTGATTCTGTTCCTTCTCCCTCGGGGAGAAGGTGGCCGAGTCTTCGAGGTCGGATGAGGGAAGTCTGCGAAGTCGCAACCATCAACCCACCTTTTTAACTGAGGTCGAGTACTACGGGACTTATGGATGAGAGTGTTCTTGTGCAGGTTGGTGGGGGTATGTCGCGAGCGGTATGACAACCAGGTGATTGCGTAATGTGCTAGCCTATATGCTCTTCTACAAGACGTTCAAGAATACTTACTTGTTCTAGGGCATTTTCAAATGCCTGCCCTAGCATTTTTACCGCAGAAACTGCTTCACTGACGGATGATCTAACGGGTGGTATTGTAGCAGAAAGAATTGCCATACTAGACTCGAATAGGCTCACATTGCCTATTGATGAAGACAGCGATTTCTTGAATTCCGCTATCCGAGAATGTAGATATTTAATCTCTAGGTTATAATCTTGAAGATTTGTGAACTCTTTACCAAATCGAATCATTCCAGAAATAGACTCAATCATCAGTCTCATTGCACGACTAATTACTTGTGATTCGACAATGCATTTATTGGCATAGTCACTTAGAATGCCGTTGAGACGGCTAATAATCGAGTTACGAACATCAATAAAATTTTGAGGGTCTTTGATTTGATCGAGTTGGCTGATTTCGGAGTTAACTTCGAACAAAGACAAAGTGACGTCATTTGCAGCTTTCGTAATTCGCGTCAAGCTCTCGACGACAATTATTGTGCTGTCATTGTTGATTTCTAGTAATTCGTTCCAAGTAACTTCGAGATTTCCATCAGTTAAAGTTTCTGCAGAGTCGGATGAAAGTAATGATGGGTGCGCAATTAGTTCAGAATGTGCAATCGCCATTTGAGATAAATGAGATCTAAGATCCCTTTCGAAGTCATTTAGCGACTTGAATTGCCAGTAAAACACATTGGATTGCTGTAGCTCTTCCTGAAAAGACTGGATTGCTTTTATTTGGTCTGGGACTACTTTATCTGGCGAAATTGGGCGTGTTTTAAAATAGCACGAGATGTGTAACAAATCACCTCTTTGATATCGCTTTAATGCTCGATGAAACTCTTCTACAGTTCCGGATCGAAAGCTTGGAGTTGGCGTACCTATTCTCGACCAGAAAATACCAATGAAAATCTCATATGAGTCGTTTATTTGATCGTTGATGACTGCTTGTGCGTATTCTCCGATATCAGGATGCGTATGAGTTTCCCACTGTATTGTCTGGAACGTGATTTTAAGAGAATTAGACCATGTGTCGTTGAACTCAGATACCACTTTCTTTGCGCATGCTCTCTCCTTCGCCACGTCGGCGGGTGAAGCAACAAATATTCTCATAATTTTGTGATGCAAGGTTGGGCTACTTCACTAAAAAATCACCATCTTCCCCAGCACAACCACTGTCTTCACAATCGTCTACCCCTCAAGCTGAGCGATGACCTGCGAATCTGCTTTCGCCGCCGCTTCCATCTCCTCTTTGCTCGGAGTCTATCAGTTCGCTGCGATTGGAGTCGGCTGCACTGCCGGAATTAAACCCGCGCAGGCTCGTTCTTAAGGTACGGAATCGCATTTAAATGCTTTTTTGCAAATACCTGTTGAGCCGCGTCTATTTCTTCATCGACTTCATGAGATTGAACGGGTGTTTCCAAGATGATCGGCACGTCATCTTCAATCCAGCGTGAGACAATACGGAACGCCAAAATACTCTCGTAATTCAACCGTTCATGACGACTTTGCGAATTCACATAACTCATGTGAATCTGTCGCATCCGACTCTTGAAATTCTGGAGTAGTGCAACAGCTTCCTGCATCGTCGGATCGATTTGGCGTGCATGGCCGATATCAAAACAGAATGTCGCATCGGGGAGCATCTCAAAGACTTCTCTTAACTGGGCCGCAGTTCGTCCGAAACGTTTTCGCTTGTCCATGTTCTCAACACAGACAGACTCTCCGAGCTTCTGCCATTCCGAATGATCTTCAATGATGTCTGGATGCACAATGATTGGCCATCCGCGATCTGCAATTGTCTGTAGCTTTTTGACAAACTCCCTTTCCGAGAAATGACTCCTCTGGCTTGGAGCATGAAAGGAAATGTACTCAAAAGGCTTGAGGTCTCTTGTCAATTGATCGAGAGATTCCAAAAGCGGATCGAGTTCATCCTCCCGCAGTGCGGAAAGCTCAATCGCCCGTGTCCTGTGATGAGTGGCGACCATGATCCCACGTCGAACATCATCAAGAGCAATGCTTCCGGTCGAAAATCCTATTCGCATCTTAAAAGACTCCATATTCACACATGAACTCTTTCAGTTCTGTATTAGCTTCGAAACAAGCGTACTTCAAGACCGCTTGAATTTGATGGCTGATCTCTCTGCATGCGAGAAAATCCTTGTCTTCGTAAACATTTCGTTCATCGAGTTTCTCTAAATGAGACCGCACTTTTGGATCATTTATCTGAACCAGATATTGCTCATACTGATCAACGAACTCTTCGCATTTCGTGTGCAAGCCAAGTTCTTGCAGAGTCCAAACCACGATATTCAATGGAGTGCAATTCACAAATGAAAGCAAATGATTCTGAAGTCGTATTTGGTAGCCGTCTGCACTCTCGTCATTCCTTTGAAGCGATTCATTTTGAAAGCAGCTGAAAACCATGAACATCCCTGCTACGAATAGCAGTTTTCTGGATGTTCTAAGCTTGATGTTGCGGATAGCCCAATTCTTTCCAGCCTGTTCCCAATCCTTGTAAGCAAAATCAACACACATTGTTCGCCAATAACGAACAATATCGTTCATCAGAAATCTTGGAATCCGGGACTTGTCATCTGTCTGGCTATGAAAATTTGAATCACTGACCAGGTATCGATTAAGAACTTGTCGAACAATACGAGCGTAAGGGCCACCAAGCTCATCGTTCGAATTTCGAACCGATGTCGCTTCGAGCAGCAAAAGAACTCGCTGCGTGGTATTTCGATTTGTGTCGGCCTGACCACCAATGTGATGAACGATCTCGTGACTGAATGACGTGTTTCCAAAAATTCCTTCAGAGCCCGGAGGTTTAAGTTCAATGCCTTTAAAGCTGATTCGTTTTAAAGATTGGGATACTTCCCGGCTGATCTCACGATGCTGTGCATTTGCTTGGCCATCGATCAACATTGTCCAGTCAACATCACTGCCGCTGGTCCATTCGCGACGTGCCAGTGAGCCGAAAACAACGATGTCGACATCATCCGATGTAAATTGCTGAAGTTCAGATAATAGGAGGCTTTGCAACTCAAGTGCATCACGACGTGCTGCTTCGATTGTGGGCCAAGTTGCTCCTGTTTTCTTACATAATTCAGCAACGTAATCAAAATTTGGATCAACCTTACCGTACGGCATTTTTTCCCCTCACAGTAGATTGTAGAGACTTTCTAAGCTCGGCGACAGGTTCGTTTGAAAAAGCCAATCAGTGCGTAGACTTAGGCATTAAATCCGCATGTCCGAATTACTTCACCACAAAATTCACCATCTTCCCCACCACAAGCACCGTCTTCACAATCGTCTTCCCCTCAAGCTGGGCGATGATCTGCGGGTCCGCTTTCGCCGCCGCTTCCATCTCCTCTTTGCTCGCGGTCGCTGCGATTTTGATTTTGGCTCGGAGTTTGCCGTTGATTTGGACGGGGATTTCTAATTCGCTTTCGATGAGTTTGCTGTCGTCGAAGGTCGGCCAGGGGTGGTAGGCGAGGGAGTTGGTGTGGCCGAGGGTTTGCCAGAGGTCTTCGGCGAGGTGCGGGGCGTAGGGGGAGAGGAGGAGGACGAAGGTTTCCATAGCGGCCTTGGGGCGCGGCTGGGCGCTGGCGAATTCGTTGGTGAATTCCATGAGCCGGCTGATGGCGGTGTTAAGGCTGAGGGATTCAATGTCGTTGGTGACCGCTTTGATCGTCTTGTGGAGGAGGCGTTCCTGGGCCTCGGTCATCGGGACATCTTCGATGGCGGGGTTGATTTTGACTTCGTCGGCGAGGTTTTCGTCGGTGATCATCCGCCAGGCGCGGGCGAGGAAGCGGTAGACCCCTTCGACGCCGTTCATCTGCCACGGTTTGGTGGCATCGAGCGGGCCCATGAACATTTCGTAAAGACGGAGCGCATCGGCGCCGTATTGCTCGACGACGTCATCGGGGTTGATGACGTTGCCGCGGGACTTGGACATCTTTTCGGAACGAATCGTGACTTGGAGATCTGTGCCGATGATGTATTGCTTCCCACCACGAGGCTCGATCTTTTCTTTCGGCAATTCGACTTCAATGAGTTTCGCGCCGTTACGGGTGTCCTCGTAGACATTGTTGTTCTCATCGTCAGTAGACGCGAATTTCGTAAACTCACTGCTGACGAGTCCGGCAGCAACGGGATCATTGAGAGCATGCCCAGAGAACTTCTCTGGGGCGTAGGTGAAGTACGATGCTTCGCCGAGGATCATCCCCTGGTTGACGAGCTTCTGGAACGGCTCGGGGCGGGAGAGGTAGCCAAGGTCGAAGAGGACCTTGTGCCAGAAGCGGGAGTAGAGGAGGTGAAGGACGGCGTGTTCGGCGCCGCCGATGTAGAGGTCGACGGGGAGCCAGTATTTTTCGAGTTCGGGGTCGATGAAGTTGTCGGGGTTCTTGTTGTCGGCGAAGCGGATGTAGTACCAGCACGACCCGGCCCATTGGGGCATGGAGTTGGTTTCGCGGACGAGTTTGACGCCGTCGGTGTCGGTCTTAGAAAGCCATTCCTGCGGGGCCCAGGAGAGGGGAGGATCGGGCGTCCCCTTGGGTTTGAAGTCGTCCATGTCGGGCGGGACGACGGGGAGTTGGTCGAGCGGGACGGTGCGGATGAGGCCGGTGGGGTTGCCGTGGGCGTCGAGTTCATGCCAGAGCGGGAACGGCTCGCCCCAGTAGCGCTGACGCGAGAAGAGCCAGTCGCGGAGACGGTAGTTGATGGCTTTCTTGCCGAGGCCGGACTCAGCAAGCCAGGCGGTGATTTTCGTTTTGACTTCGGCAGTCGGGAGCCCGGTGAACTCGCCGGAGTTGATGGCGAAGCCGTCGGCGGTGAAGCCGATGGAGTCTGACTCATTGATGGGAGTGTCTGTGCTGTCTGTCGTAGAAGACAGGGGGTTGACACCCCCCGCTCGCCTTTCCGGAGAGACGACTGCGACAACAGGAAGTTTAAACGCCTGGGCGAATTCCAAGTCTCGGGAGTCGTGGGCGGGGACGGCCATGATGGCGCCGGTGCCGTAGGTACTGAGGACGTAGTCGGCAACCCAGATCGGGATGGGCTGGCCGTTGACGGGATTGATGGCGTAGGAGCCGGTGAAGACGCCGGTCTTGGTTTTGGCGAGGTCGGTGCGGTCGAGGTCGCTCTTGAGGGCGGCTTGCTGGCGGTACGTTTCGACGGCGGGTTTCTGGTCGACGGTGGTGAGTTCGTCGATGAGGAGGTGCTCGGGGGCGATGACCATGTAGGTCGCGCCGAAGAGGGTGTCGGGACGGGTGGTGTAGACCCGGAGGACGTTTTGGGACGGGGAGGCGGGGAAGCCGGTTTTCGAGCGGGTGGCTTTGAAGAGCGTGAAGTCTTTTTCGAGATCAGCAGAAGACAGGGGGTTGACACCCCCCGCTCGCCTGGGGACGAGAGGGAAGTCGACTTCGGCGCCGATGCTGCGGCCGATCCAGTTGCGTTGGAGGGCTTTGACCGATTCGGGCCAGTCGAGAGGTTCAAGCTCGTTGATGAGGCGTTCGGCGTAGGCGGTGATGCGGAGCATCCATTGGCGAAGGGGGCGACGTTCGACGGGGAAGTTGCCACGATCGCTGCGGCCATCGGCGGTCACTTCTTCGTTGGCGAGGACGGTCCCGAGTTCCGGACACCAGTTGACGGGGGCAAACGACTGGTAGGCGAGGCGGTTTTCGTCCTGATAACGTCGGACCGCTTCCATCCCCTGGGCGGTGACTTCTTCAGGGATGGGAAGTTCGGCGATGGGGCGACCTTTGCCGGTGCGCTGGAGGCCGTCCGGGCCGGTCCAGGTGAAGGTCGGATCGTACCAGGTGTCATAGAGCTTGAGGAAGATCCACTGCGTCCAACGGAAGTAGTCGGGGTCGGTGGTGGAGAGTTCGCGGTTCCAGTCGTAGGAGAAGCCGAGGGATTTGAGCTGGCGCTTGAAGGTCGCAATGTTCTCGTAGGTGGTGACGCGAGGGTGAGTGCCGGTATTAATAGCGTGTTGCTCCGCGGGTAAACCGAATGCGTCCCAACCCATAGGATGGAGGACGTGCTTGCCTTTCATGCGGGAATAGCGGCAGACGATATCGGTCGCGGTGTAACCTTCGGGGTGGCCGACGTGGAGGCCTGAGCCGGAGGGGTAGGGGAACATATCGAGGACGTAGAGCTTGCCGTTATTGTCTTTTTTGGGCTCGGCAGAGGTCGCAAAGGTTTGATGCTGGTCCCAGTAGGCCTGCCATTTGGGTTCGACGGATTTTGGGTTGTAGCGTGGCATTGTTCTTGTCTGACTAGGGAAAGGTGAGGATAATGAGTCGGTTTGTGGGGATCGAGAGGCAGAATGACGGCCGTCTGGATTCTCAAGGGCGATGGACGAGGGGAAATTGCCCAAATCCTGCTGCCCGGGACGTATTCGTTGCCTGGTTGGTAGCAAACGTCGAGGGGACAGGGGGTTAACACCCCCCGCTCGCCTAAGAACTTGAGTTTAGTGATGACAGCGAGTTTTGCCAAACCGTTCGCGGCGGGGTGGCTGGAGTGAATGACGGAATGAGAAATCGGGCCAGCTGGATTTTGGTGATGATCGTGGGACTGGTGATCTCGGGAGGCCTGTTGGGGCGGGCGGAGGAGATCAAGCGGGACCCGAAAGTCGATCTGGCGGTCGGCAAGGCGCTCGATTTTCTGGCTCGCGAACAGCGTCGGCAGGGGTACTGGGAAGCCAATGGCGGGCAGTATCGGATCGCGATGACGGCTTTATCCGCGACCGCGATGCTGTGTGACGGGTCGACGACGACGCGGGGGCGGTATGCCAAGAACGTCCGACTGGCAGTTGATTATCTGCTCGACTCTGCTCAGCCATCGGGGCTGATTGGTTATACGAACGACTATCACTACACCTACGGGCATGGGTTTTCGATGTTGTTTCTCTCGCAGATTCTGGGCGAGGAGGAAGACAAGGATCGACGTGAGCGGTTGAAGATTGTGTTGACGAATGCGGTCGCGTTCTCAGCCAAAGCGCAGACGAGCCGGGGTGGATGGGGGTATGTCTCGGCGAAGGATGGGGGAGACTTCGATGAGGGGTCGACCTGTATCACGCAGGTGCAGGGGTTGAGAGCCTGTCGCAATGCGGGGATTCCGGTCCCTAAGGAGATCATCGATAAAGCAAAGAAGTACATCCAGGACTGCACGACAGCCGATGGGGGTGTGCAGTATTCGATCAAGGGGGGCGGGGCACGTCCGCCGATCACAGCTGCAGCGATCGCGGCGATGTACAATGCGGGAGAGTATGAGGAGTCTGCTCACATCGACAAGATGCGGGAGTATTGCGATAAGAATGTGTGGCCGGGCGGCGGGCAGGATTACTTCGGGCATTGGCATTACATGCACTATTACTACTCGCAGGTGATGTACCGCGAGCCGGAGCAGTGGTCGAAGTACATGGATGATATCGGTAAGGAGATTCTGCGTAAGCAGGCGGCGAACGGGAGCTGGAAGGACGGGTACATCGGCATCGTCTACACGACAGCGATCAATGCGACGATCCTGCAGATGGATAAGGGGTATCTGCCGATTTATCAGCGGTGAGAGAGTCCGAAGTGGCTGGAATGCAGGGCTCGCGGAGGGGCGTTTCCTGTGTGCTACGTCTGTGTCAGCCGTGAGATCGCGCAATGAACGTCTACTTTGAATGAAGACAGCACGGCTGACACAGCCGTGGCACACGTTGCAGCCGGACGGCTTTTTGCGCGCTAATCTTGATGTAAAGATTTCACTTCCGTGTGGAAGCCGGAAATCGTCTTAACAAAGTTGGGGGGGAAGGTATGCTTCCCGGTCGCAGGGTGATGTGCGCCCTGCTGGAGAAAGATGTGGACTTATCGCTACATCGACTTCCCTCATCCGGCTCGAAGACTCGCCACCTTCTCCCCGGGGGAGAAGGAACGAATTCAAGAGAAGGGACAGATTAGAGAACTATGGAACCCCTTCGTCGAACATGGACGCAATTCTCGGAGCTGTTTGGGGCGATGTCCCTGTCACAGCGCGGGACGCTCATTGGCATCACGCTGATGCTGCTGGCGGGGTTTGCATGGTTGATGGTTCAGGGGCAGACACGCTCGAATTTCGTTCCGGTCTCGGTCGGCAAGTCGTTTACGACCGAGGAAATCGTCCGCGCTGAAGAAGCGTTTCTTCAAGCAGGGCTGACCGATTTCGAACGCAAGGGCCAGCGGATCATGGTCCCTTCCAATCAGGTGGAAGCCTACAACGCGGCTTTGATTTCGAGTGGCTCGATGCCACAGAACTGGGCTGAAGAATGGGAAAAACAGTTCGCTGAAGTGGGACCATTCGCGAATAACAAACAACTGGCTGATCGTAAAGAAATCGCCCGCGCAAAACTGGCCAGTCAGATGGTGGCTGCGATTCCAGAAGTCGAAACAGCCAACGTCGTCTGGGATCATGAAGAGCTTCCCGGCTGGCCTCGACGGACCCGTTCCAAAGCGACTGTCTTCGTGCGTCCCAAGCCAGGACGCGAGCTATCCAGTCCTCTTGTCCATTCGATCCGCCTGTCGATCTCCGGCATGAAGGCGGATCTTGCGCCTGATCATGTCACCATCTTCGATGTCGTCAACGGCGTTGCCCATGAGATCGAAGATCCCAATGACCCGTTCAATGGCGGGATGATTCAGCGGATCAATCAGCTCAAGGAGATGTACCGGGCTGAGATTCTCCGATCGATTGATTACATCAAGGGGGTGCGGGTCTCGGTCAATGTCGATATTGAACGTGTGAAATCTGCGATCCGTCGCCAGCAGAAGATCGATACCAAAGGGGGTGTCAGTCTTGTCTCACGCGAAGACAGCAGTACGCGAACACTCAATCAACAGCCGACGAAGTCGGAACCGGGACAGAACGCGAATGGAGCACTTGCGCTACCAAGTTCACCCGGTCAGCAACGGTCCGAACAAGTCGAAGATCGTCTCACCGAGCAAGTGACTGCTCCGACCTACGAAGTCACGCAGGAAGATATCATCGGGGCGATGCCTCAGAACGTGCAGGTCAGCGTCGCGATTCCGGAAGAGTATTACCGGATGGTCGCGATCCAGCAGACGGGCCTGAAAGCAGATGCACCGAAAGAAGAGATTGATGCGGCGACGACGAAAGTGCGCGAAGAAGTCAATCTGACCGTCCAGAAACGAGTTACGCAGATCATCCCCGCTGGCACGCGAGAGAATCCTGCTACGGGAGTCGACGTCAGTTCGTTCATCGCATTTGAAAGCGAACCGCCAGTCGTTGAGACAAGTATTCTCGAAACGACGCAATGGGCTGTCTCCCAATGGGGCAGCGCGATTGTCATGACGATCTTTGCCTTGTGGGCGATGATGGCTCTGAATAAGACTGTCTCACGCACCGCCAAAGCCACACCGCCTCCTCCCGTCTTCACACCGCCCGCTCCGAAAGAAGATGCAAGCGAGGTGAAAGACAAAGATCTGATCAAGATCGCTCCCCCTGATACTCGTAACCGTGACAGCCTGCAGTTCCTTGTGAAAGACAATCCTGAAATGTCCGCCGCGATCCTGAGTAAATGGATTCGCGATGCGATGTGACGGGAGGCGCTGGGCGATAGGCGTTAGGCGCTAGCCGAACCGCTTCGCTCGCATGAGTGACTTTTGCCCTCTTCAGCGTTTCTTTCTTCCTAACGCCTAATCCCTAACGCCTAGCGCCTTCTCCTATGGATGCCATTCGTAAAGCCGCGATCTTGTTGTTGAGCCTTGAGAAGCCGTTGGCGGCTGAGGTCATGGCTCAGCTTCCGCGCGAGCATGTCGAGCGGGTGACGCTGGAGATCGCGAGGATTCAGGACGTCAAACGAGACGAGCAGGATTCTGTTCTCAATGAGTTTTACGACCAGGCGAAAGACCGGACGCCGATCGAGCGTGGCGGTCTGGAGTTTGCGGATGAACTGTTGAGCCAGTCGCTGGGTGCAGAAGGTGCGGGTAAGATTCTTGAGAGCGTGCGCCAGTCGATGAACTCGGTGCCGTTTGGTTTTCTTCATAAGGTTTCTGCGGACAACCTGCTGACCTTCATCAGCGAAGAGCATCCGCAGACGATCGCGCTGATCATGTCGCATCTGCCTGCTGCCCTGGCTGCGGAAGTCTTGAGCGGGCTTCACAGCAATAAGCAGCTGGAGGTCATTCGTCGCATTGCTCACATGGAGCAGACGAATCCGGAAGTTATTGATGACATCGAGAGCAGCCTGGAATCGCGCATGACGTCGACGCTGAACCAGCGTCTGGAAAAGACGGGGGGCGTGCAGACGGTCGCGCAGATTCTCAACATCACGGATCGCATGACGAACAAGACGATCCTCGAGAACCTCGAAGAAGACGATCAGGAACTCGCCGACGATATCAGACGATTGATGTTCGTCTTTGATGACCTGCTCAAACTGGACAACAAAGCCATTCAGTCACTTCTCAAGGAAGTCGAGAACTCGCAGTGGGCGATCGCCCTCAAGGGTGCCAGCGAAGAGATCAAAACCAAGATTCTCGCCAACCTGTCGCAGCGTGCCTCTGACCTGCTGAAAGAAGAAATGGCCTACCTCGGGCCTGTCCGTCTCAGCGACGTCGAAGCCGTCCAGCAGCAGATCGTTGATACCGTCAGGCGACTGGAAGACGCTGGCGAGATTCAGGTCGCCGCTGCAGGTGAGGGAGATCAGTTCATTAACTAGGCGCTAGGCGATAGGCGCTAGGCGTTAGGAGGAGAGCGAAGGCTCGAAAGATTCTTATGGTAACTGGCGCGACAACTCGACGTGTGGTGAAGCTGGAAGAGCAGGGCTCTGAAAGTGCGCACGTGGCGTTTAACTTTGAAGACATCCGCCAGAAGTGTGATGAGTTCATCGAACAGACACGCGCCAAAGCAGCGCAGATGCTGGTTCAAGCTCACGAAGATGCGGAGAAGGTCAAAGCCGCTGCCATGCAGCAGGGGCTTAAAGACGGTGAGAAGAAGGGACTTGCTGCGTCGGAACAGAAGATCAAAGCCCAGGCTGACAAAATCGCCGAACAAAAACTCGCGACGTCACTGGCGACTCTCAAGCCTGCTCTGGAGCATGCTGCTGATCAGATGCGAGTCGAGTTGCACTCCATGATGACGGTCTGGGAATCGCAGATGGTTCAGCTGGCGGCTCAATTAGCACTTCGCATTACGCGTCGACAGATCGAAGTCGATCCGATGATCGTTGTGGAGATGGTGCGCGATGTCATTCAGGCGACTGTCGGCGAAGACCGGGTGCATGTGCAGCTTCACCCTGAGGATGCGACGCTGGTGTCGACGCATTTGAATCTTGATTCACTTTCGAAGTCGGGACAGTTGCCCATCATGATTTCGCCGACTGATGGTTTCACTCGTGGCGACTGTGTCGTGACGACATCTCACGGACAGATCGATGCCCGCATCGAAGCGATGCTCGATCAACTCGCCCGCGAACTTACAGGAGAGTGAGATCATGCCGAACGTCATCTCACCGGCCAGTATCGAACGGATGCTCCCCTGGAAATTGACCGGGCAGGTCTCTCGCATGGTCGGCCTCTCCGCGAGCGTGAGCGGGTTTCCTGCACCGCTGGGAGCGCTCTGCCGACTCGAAGTCGATTCGCGACTGAGCATCAAAGGCGAAGTCGTCGGCTTTCATGATGACCAGACAATCGTGCAGCCGTATGGAGAAATCCAGGGCGTCCGGCGTGGCACGCGTGTGGTTCTCGAATCATCCTACCCTATGGTCCGCGTCGGGAAGAATCTTCTCGGACGCGTGATTGATGGCTGGGGGCGTTTCATTGATGGCGGACCGACTGTCTATCGTGAAGATCGACAGCCACTGACCGGCAGCGAACTTTCTCCTCTCCATCGTCCTCGGATTGATCGCACACTTTCAACCGGCGTTCGCGTGATCGATGCTCTTCTTTCGACCGGCATGGGTCAGCGGATGGGGATCTTCGCGGGCAGCGGTGTCGGCAAGAGTACGCTCATGGGCATGATGGCCAGACAGAGTGAAGCGGATATCAACGTAGTCGTGCTGGTCGGCGAGCGGGGTCGCGAGGTGCGCGAATTCCTCGAACGCGATCTCGGCCCGGAAGGCCTCAAGCGAAGCGTCGTCGTTGTTGCAACGAGCGAACAGCCTGCGCTGCTTCGCCTGCGTTCCGCTCACCTGGGTTCTGCGTTGGCGGAGTACTATCGTGATCAAGGCAAAAACGTCCTGTTGATGATGGACTCGGTCACGCGTTACGCCCTCGCTCAGCGCGAGATTGGTCTGTCTGCGGGCGAACCTCCTGCAACCCGCGGCTATCCGCCGAGTGTCTTTGCAATGCTGCCTCGTCTGCTCGAACGGAGTGGCCGCAACGAACGTGGCAGTATCACGGCCTTCTACACCGTCCTCGTCGAAGGGGATGATGCGAACGAGCCGATTTCTGATACTGTCCGCGGGATTCTGGATGGTCACGTCATGCTCTCGCGCAAGCTGGCTCACCGTGGACATTGGCCCGCCATTGATGTCCTGGCATCGGTCTCACGATCGATGAAAGACATCGTCACGCCGGAACACCGGGCTGCTTCCGAAAAACTGAAGCAGCTGCTCGCGGCTCACCGTGAAGCGGAAGACATGATCGCGATTGGGGCCTATCAATCAGGCTCGAATCCTCTTGTCGACCAGGCCGTCACCATGCAGGATGCGATCCGCGGCTTCCTCACCCAATCGATCGAAGAGACGAGCAATTCGAAACTCGCGATCGACAAACTGTTCGAACTCGACCGCTTCCGTGCCGCTCTTCCGAGCCGGAGGACGCCATGATGTTGATCTCATTCGACAACAAGTCCGCTCGTAGGGTCCGCTGTGCGGACCGTCAATTCGCGACGATGCCAGAAGAGTCTACGATGCCTTCCATGAAGGTCCAAGTCGCCAGTCGCAGTTGGAGGTCGATTGATGGTCCGCACAGCGGACCCTACACGGACGACTCACCGCAAAGACGGACAGGGAGGGGGCGATGAAGAAATTCCTCTTCCGTTTTGCGGCGTTGATGAAGTTTCGTGAGCACCAGCGTGATCGTTGTCAGGAAGTCCTCGGGCAGTTGATGGCGGAAGATCGTCGACTGGCGGAGGAATCACAGTCGCGTGAAGATATGCGCATCGAGATTCTGGACGAGGTTCGTCAGACGACACTTGAAGGCCGGATTGATCCACGTTCGGTTGCGTCGCGTCGCTATTACGCGGGCCAACTTGCCGTTGAAAAAAGTCAGTTCGATCAACAGCGACTCAAGATATCAGCAGCCATCAAGCAAGCGCGTACTCTGCTCGCGGAAGCAGAAGCCAAGGTTAAAGCTCTTGATCGCCTCAAAGACGATCAACACAACGAACATCTCCAGCTGGCCTACAAAGTCGCTGACCAGGAGATGGAGGAAGCCTGGATGGCGGGTCGTCTTGCCAGTTTGTCACGGGAGCATGACACATGATCAGAATTCTTGGACTCACGATCGCCATTATCTCGACGTCGCTGGTGCTCACGGCCGCTGCGGTCATCGGCTATTTCGGTTCGATGGGAACATTGACCAAGTCGAACCTGACGGAGATTCTTTCGATCCTCAAGGACGATCCGACACTGGTGCAGCGCGGCGTGCCCGAAGTCGATACGACTCCGCTGATCACCAACGACCAACTCGTGGCAGAACGGACGAAAGTTATTCTCAGTCTGACCGAGCGAGAGCGAGAGCTGGAGTTGATCAAGAAAGCGATCACGGAACAGTCCGATCTGGTTCTCAAAGAGAGGACGGTTTTGGAATCGACTCGATCCGCCTTTCTCAAACAGCTCAAGACGATCGAAGAAGAGACCATGTCAGCTGCAGCGGATCAGTCGCGCGGCATTCTCCTGAAGATGAAGCCCGAGGTGGCTGTGACGAATCTGATGGCGATGACTCCCGACGAAGCGATCATGATCCTCCAGGGAATGGGGGAGAAAGATTCTGCGAAGCTGCTGCAGACGTTTCAGACAGGGAGCGCAGAGCAGCGCGATCGTGCTTCTCTGATCTTCCTGGCGATCTCGCGCGGTCAGCCAAAGGCAGATTTGGCTCAGCAAACGCAAAAAGACATACGGCCTGCGGCAGAGCCGACCGATAACATGAGATAGTGTTTCGCCGTCGTTAAAGTTTCACAGGCAAATTGCGCCAGGGAGTGAAGCTGGTAAAGATCGGTAAGCACGCTCTACATGATTCGGGGCGATTCAAGGATGAACGCAAACTCGCTCATCGAACGTTTGACGAGCATGGCGCTGGCGTTGCCGACTGGCACGCCAGACAGCTCAAACACTGCGCAAAAAGCCGCCTCGGCGGCTGATGCCCCTTATGCGCGTGAGTTGCGTAAGTCACTGGAAAAGAGTGACAAAGCCAACGCTTCAACAGCCGACGCGCACGAAAAACCAAAGGCGTCCCACCAAGCCGAAGAGACTCAAAGCGGAACGCCTGCGCGACATGACGAGCTGACACCCCGGCGTGAGGCTTCTTCACAGGCGTCACCCAAACCCGCTGTCACATCAGTCACTCCTGTTGCCGAGGAAGGCGTTCCAACTCCGCCAGCTGAACCTGCAATCGATGTGATCGATGAAGTCGTGGTATCAACCACTCTGACAAGCGACGTTCAGCGGTTCGATGCGCTCGATGCGATCAGCGCGGGTCGATCATCTGCTTCCACACCAGCGGATGAACCAGCGACCGAACCCGACTTGCAGGCGATGATCGAATCGATCCTGCAGCAGCTTCAGCAGATCGCCAACACCCAGGCCGAGTCAACACAAACTCAAGGGACGACCACCCCGACCGATGCAAAAACTTCTGCGATTCCCGCTGGTCTGCAGCAGGCGATCCAGCAGGTCATGCACCAGACAAGTCCGGAAACACAAGTCGCCGATCCAGCCGCACAGGCTCAACAAGCCATCGATATGATCGACGAGCTGATCTCGCGCTTCGGCAAAGATGTCGAAGAAGATGAGGAAGACGACAAGGACGGCGATGCCTGCGACGTCGAAGACGATCTTTCGAAAATCCAGGCCCTTCTCGAACAGATCACTGGCCAGCAGCAGGTCGCCGAGACGCCCGTCGTTGTCCAAGTCACTGCCAATGTCTGGGGTGATGTCGGAGCAGCCAGCCAGGTCGAAGCGAACAAACCAAGCGCAGGGCAACCTGTGAGTACGCCGGAAGTCGAACTTCCAGAAATCGCAGTCGAAGCAGCGTCTGAGAATGGGGCCTCTTCAGAAGCCTTCACTCTCGTGGGTGACGAGTTCGCCAGCGCCTCCGCTGAGACAACGGCAACCGATGTGACGAGTATCGATTCGTCTGCGGAGGCTTCTCAACCCGAGCCAGACCAGGCTGCCGTTCGCGTGGATGCGACTTCTGCTCCGTCTCGCGTTGTGAATACAACATCGGGACCAGCTGGCCCGGGTGAAATCGAGGGCTCGCGTCAAGCGGCGGCGATTCAGCTGATCAACCGCGTCAGTCAATCGATTTCGACCGGTGCCACGCAAGGCGAGCAATCCTTCAAGATGCAGGTCGGCGCAGGTGAACTCGGTCAGTTGCAGATTGAAGTCACGACACACAAAGGGGCCGTCACTGCGGTCATACATGCCGAGCAACCTTCGACGCAGAAGCTTCTCGTCGAACACATGCAGCATCTGAGAGACTCGTTAGTCCAGGCTGGCCACAACGTCGACAAGATCCAGGTCGAGACCTCGCCGGATGGTTCGATGTTTGAGGACTTCACACGTCAGCAATCTTCCCAGTCGTCTCAGCAGGATGATCAAAACAACGTGGATTATCCTCTGTTTGATCTCCACGCCGATGACAAACCCACGACGCCACAGCCTGCCTCTCGCCCCTCTCGTCACATCACCTCGCGCGATCAACTCGATATCGCCATCTAAACTCACGGAGTCCCAGCCATGCCAACCGTAACCGACAACGTCGTCTACACGCCGGGCGGACAGCCGATTAAGATCGTCGATCCGAGCGAAACTGGCTTTAACGCCATGGATTCCGAGGCGTTTCTCAAGCTGCTGGTCACGCAGCTGCAGAACCAGGACCCGTCTGCTCCGATGTCGAACGAAGAACTGCTGGGACAGATCTCCGGCATGCGTGAGCTGCAATCGAGCCTGGAGCTTTCTGAAACGCTTGACTCCCTGGCTGCATCCCAGGCATACGTCTCTCAAACCCAGCTGGCTTCTTCGTTCATTGGGAAGGAAGTCACCGCATTCAAGGAAGACGGCACCAGTATCACCGGCGTTGCAGAATCAGCGGTCTTTGAAGGCGGCGCTGCTTTTCTCAAAATCAATGGTGAGAAAATCCCTGTCGCCAACGTGACCGCAGTCGGCGTACCGAGTGCCGCTGAGTAAACAGGGCAAATCGCTCTTACTTCTTACGAAACGCAGCCGGTGCTTTCCCGGTCAATTTGTAGACATACGACATGATCTCGACGAACGCCGAGTAAAGATCCGGCGGGATCGGGCGTCCGACTTTGACTTCCTTATAAAGCCGGCGTGCCAGAGGCTTGCGCTCGATCATTGGGATCTTGTGCTCACGGGCGATCTCGCGAATTCTCATCGCGATCTCGTCGGCTCCCTTGGCGACAACAATCGGAGCAGGGTGCTTCTCTGGGTTGTACGAGATGGCGACGGAGATGTGGGTCGGGTTGTTGATGATGACGTCGGCTTTGGGGACATCGGCCATCTGGCGAGCCGTCGCGAGCTTGCGGTGGATCTCTCTGCGTTTGTGGCGGATGTGTGGATCACCCTCCATGTTCTTCATCTCATCACGGATCTCCTGCTTGGTCATCTTGAGATCTTCTTCGTGCTTATACCACTGCCAGGCATAGTCGACGACCGCCAGGACAGCCAGCGCAACGCTCAATGCAAAGGCCAGCTGCAGCGTCTTCCAGGACATCAGAGAGAGAAACGAGATCGTCTCGAACTCCATCATCGCTTCCCAGGTCGCGATCTCGTAAGCGATGAAGATGATCGCAACAGTCGAGAAGACCGTAATCTTCCCGGTGTTTGTTCCCAGTTTGACCAGACTGCTCATCGAGTAAATGCGCGTGAATCCCGTCGCAGGGTTCACGCGATTCCACTTCGGCTCCAAGGGCTTGGTCGTCATGACGAAGCCGATTTGCAGGAAGTTCGCCCCGATCGCAGCCAGGAACATCGTCCCGAGAAACGGCAGCGAGATCTCGCCGACGACATTGGCCAGCTGCCACATGTCATGCGCGAAGCCATACGCATCGAGCGTCAGCGGCATGGGTCCTTCAACATAGGCACGCACCAGCTGACCGAGTTTCTCGGTGATCGTCGGCCCCATTGTCCACAGCAGCGACGCAGCCGTCAGCATCAGAATCGCGGCATTGAGGTCTGTCGACTTCGGAATGTTCCCCTGCTCGCGCGCTTCACTGCGGCGTCTCTCGGTTGGGGCTTCTGTTTTGTCGCCAGCGTCGTCGGATGCCATGGGTGTTGGAAATTAGAAATTAGGAATTGGAAATTAGTCGGAAAGGGGAAACGGGAGTCTCTTTTTGGTTTGGTGTTTTGGGATTGGCCAATTTCTAATTTCCAATTCCCAATTTCTATGAAACCAGAAACCCGCGGAGTATCTCCAGGGAATCATTCATGGACGCCAGCATGGTGGATGTCATGCCGGTGGCGGTCATGATGAGGATGAAGAAGGCCAGCGTCGCGCGAATGGGAAAGCCCATGACGAGGACGTTAATCTGTGGAACGGTGTACCCGAGGAAGCCGAGCGTCAAACTGATCAGCGACATCGCCGCGAGCATGGGAGCCGCCAGTTGCAGCGACAACGTCACTGAGTTCTGGACAAGCAGCAGAAGAACTTCGCTGGCCCCTTCCAGTTGAAGGACCTGTCCCAGGGGGATGCTCGTGAAGGTCTGCAGCGTGATCGAGAGCATCTGCAAATGTCCGTGCATCGGGACCGCGACGAGAAAAACCGCCGTCGCCATCATGTACATGAGCTGACCAACAGGAGCCGCTGTCCCGTTGAAGAGGGGATTGAAGATTTCGCCCATGGCGGTTCCTGCCTGCTGGTCGAACATGTCGCCCGCCATCTGCACACCCATGAGAATCAGCATCACGCCGAAGCTCAGAAAGATGCCAATCAACAGCTCTGCTGCGATCACCCACCCGAGATCAAAAATCGTCGAAGGGACCACAGGGATCGTTCGCGAGATGAGATCGGAGTACAGCGAAGGAAAGATCAGACAACTGATCACCAGCGCCAACAATGCCCGGACATTCTGCGGGATCGACGTATGCCCAAAGTAAGGCCCGATAATCATCAACCCGCTGATCCGCACGAGCACAAGCAGAAACAAGTAAAACTGCTGCATCGCCACCGGCAACAGCGCCCCAAACCCGGAGTCAACCAGGAAGGGATTCACAAGCTGGTCAACGGTTGTCGGCATGGGGGAAGAGGTTTCACCACAGAGGGGACAGGGTTACACAGAGGCTCACAGAGGGGGAAGAATGCTAGAGGATTCGTCTCGTGATTCCGCCCTTAAGATGTTTTTCGTGAAAGTTAATTAGCAGACCGACTTTGAGGCCACTCAGCCTGAGGTATGAGATGAGTTGTGCTTCGTGAACAGGGAGAGTTTTCTCGACAGCCAGGCGAGGCTCCGACCGAGCCGCTGTCCCGCGTTGCAGCCTGACACCGGTTGATCGATAGCGAACGGTGTGCTGAGAGAGATGGAAACCGTCGAGGCCATCATCGTCTTGTCCGCAGTTGGAGTTTCGCAACGCGCAGCAGCGGCTCGGACGGAGCCTCGCCCTCCCGGGCTGGTCACTGGAATTTTCAAACAGTTTCTCACAGAATATTTGGAATGTTATTAAACAGTTCCGTCGTATAGTCCATCAGCTGCGAGATGATCCAGGGGAGCAGGTACAACCCCGTGAGTACCATCGCGACAATCTTCGGGACGAAGCTGATCGTCTGATCCTGAAGCTGCGTCACCGCCTGTCCCAGGCTGATGATGAACCCGAGCACGACCGCCACCAGCATGACCGGCGCGCTCACCAGCAGCGAGATCATCACCGAGTTCTGTATCAGTTCGGAAGCAATGTCTGGGTTCATGGGTGGTGGAAATTAGGAATTAGGAATTGGAAATTAGTGGCAGAAGAAAACATAAGAATCGGACATTCAATTGACCTCTGAAGGATCGGCCAATTTCTAATTTCCAATTCCTAATTTCTATCCCTCACGCAATGCTCTTGAGCAACATGCTCACCGTCAGCGTCCAGCCGTCCACGAGGACGAACAACAGGATTTTGAACGGCAGAGAAATCATCGCGGGAGGCAACATCATCATCCCCATGCTGATCAGGATCGTGGCGATCACCATGTCGATGACAACGAACGGCAAGTACAACTGAAAGCCAATCACAAACGCGGTCTTGAGCTCGCTCAACAGGTACGCCGGCAACAAGATTGTCAGCGGGACTTCGTCATAATGCTGAGGCGGGCCGACGGTTGTCTCCCCGCGTTCGGCTTTCTTTTCCTGCTCGTATTCCCAGAACAGCCAGATCGCAGAATCGTTGCCGGTACGCGAAATCTGGTTGCTCATGAACTCCCGCATGGGTGCGAGAGTCCGAGTTGTTGCATCGCTCAGAGCCGTCTGTTGTTCCGCTTTCGTGCGATAACTCGACGATGAATACGGCTTCACTCCTTCGTCATACGCCTTCTGCCACGTCGGCCACATGACCATCGCCGTCAAGAATAACGAGAGAGAGATCAACACCTGATTCGGAGGCAGTGATTGCGTCCCGATCGCCTGCCTCAACAGACCCATGACGATGACGATCCGCAGAAAGCAGGTCGTCATCAGCAGGATCGAGGGCGCTAGACTTAACACCGTCAGCAACATCAACAGCTTCAACGACGACGTCAACCCGCCCGGCGACATCATCGCATCAGGATCCAGGCCACCCAAACCATTGGATGTCGAAGCTGGTTCAGGCGCTGGCGGAACGAGACCCAGTGTTGGATCATTGAACGCATTCTGCGCGAATGCTTGATTGGGCAAACCGACGTTTTGCGCAAAGCTCGCACTCGTCAGCAGAAAGACCATCAGACAGGTCATCACCGCCAGCAAGGCAGGTCGCCGCAGGGATAGACTAGGCTTCATAAGAACCTCGCGGGCCGGACTGGCGTTGATAGTCGAGATTCTCTCGCAGGCGATCATAGGGATCATGTGCCTGTGGCTCAGGTGTCGGCGTGAGCGGTGTATTTTGACTTTTCTGAAACAGTCTGAGGAACTGCTGAGGACTGGTTGGCTCATCTTTCTGTAGACACAGCCCGGTCATGAGATCGACTTCGACAGGATCAGTGATTTCAGACAGAGTCCGCAGGCCATCAGGTCCTGCACCAATCATGACCACTTTCGGGCCGAGTCGCACAAGATAGATCTGCTGCGTCGGCGTCAGCTGTTTGCGTCCCAGCAGGTTCAAAACCTCGACCGGGAGCGCCTGGGACGAAATGCCCATCTTCTTTTTGAAGAGGCGCGCACCGACGATCATGAATGCGCAGACAAACGCCAAGCAACCCAGTGTCCAGGCAACCGACATCGTCGAACCTGGAGCGCGAGACTTTGACTTTGGGCCATCGGTATTTGCGCTCTCGCCATCGACGGGCTTGATCTTCAAGCGATCTGACGCTGCAGACGTTTCCGCATTCCAGGGTGGAGCCTGATACTGACTGGCAGGATTCGAGTTCGGCCAGGGCTGTGTTTGAGCGTGGGCGACTTGAGTCGTTGAGATCGCAATTATTGCGAAGACAATGATTAACAAGGGACGAAACATCATCGGCCCTCCTTAATCATCAGGCGTGAGAATTTCTGCGATGCGGACGCAGAAATTATCGTTGAGCACCAGGACTTCGCCACGAGCAATCAACCGCCCGTTGACGAGAACATCGACCGGGTCACCAGCGAGTTTATCGAGAGGGACAACCGAGCCCGACTTCAGCGCGAGGACTTCCTCGACGAGCAACTCCGTACGTCCCAGTTCAATTCGTAAATCGAGCTCAACCTCATTGAGCGCTTCCAGCTCCATGCGGGACTGAGCGTCGAGATTCGCCGAGCGGCCGAACTCCTGAAAGTTGAACGAAGAAGTTCCGTCCGCTGTTTTCTTGATATGAGGACTGCCAAAACTCGGAGCCAGCGCAGCCGCCAGGTCCGCCTCAGCTTGTCGCACAAGATGTTCGGCATGACGCCCGACATCGGGAGCGGGCTTGGGTGTTGGAGCAGGTTTCGGAGCAGCAGGCTTGGCGACCGGTGGAGGCGACGGCGCACCTGCGCCCGAGGCTCGCAAAAGAGCTTCAATTTCATCCGGGTTGAGTAAATCGTCGTCAGCCACGTCCCTGTTCCTGACTATGCCCGGCTAAGTTTTTCAACCCGCCAGCGCGTGAGGAGACATCCTTGTTCCTGCAGTCAACGGAGGTTTATCAGCTTTTGTAAAACCTGCCAAGGGGAGTTTGTGAAACTGTTTCTTCTCCTTGTTTCGCATGACCGGTAGCGAAATCCGATTCTGATTGGTTAACATATCAAACACCGCTTCTCCATCGAGGGGAGCGATATTATGTTCCTTCTCCCTTGAGGTGGAAGCAAGGAGTTCACTCTCGCCGAGAAGGCGAGAGTGAACGACACGGTAGTCTTCCTCAGGAAAGGTGCCCGAAGGGCGGATGAGGGTGAGCGCTATGCGACTGTAGGCACTCATTTGCTCACCGGCACCAGGCATTCCCACCCCAGCTCCATAGGTACCCCATGCTGAAATACACATCCTTCCTGCTCCTGCTCACCATCACACTCTCGACAACCATCGCCCAGGCAGCCGCCCCGAACGTCGTCATCATCTACGCCGACGACATTGGCTACGGCGACCTCAGCTGCTACGGCACCGCGTCGATCAAAACTCCCGAAGCCGAGCGCATGGCTCGCGAAGGACTCAAGTTCACCTCCGCCTATTGCACGTCTGCGACCTGCACCCCCTCCCGCTATTCGCTGCTCACCGGCGAATACGCCTGGCGCAAGAAAGGGACCGGCGTCCTCCCGGGTGATGCAGCCATGATCATCGAATCGGGACGCGAAACCATCGCCTCCGTCATGACGCGTGCGGGTTACAAAACCGGTGTCGTCGGCAAGTGGCACCTCGGCCTGGGCGGCGAGAATAAAGACTGGAACAAAGCCGTCACTCCCGGCCCCGGCCAGATCGGCTTCGACTATTCCTTCCTCATTCCTGCGACCGGCGATCGGGTCCCCTGCGTCTATGTGGAGAATGATCACGTCGTTGGACTCGATTCCAATGATCCCATCGAAGTGAACTACAAACAGAACTTCACAGGCCAGCCGACGGGAAAAGCAAACCCAGAGCTTCTCACGAAAATGAAATGGCATCATGGCCACGATATGACCATCGTCAACGGCGTCAGCCGCATCGGGTTCATGAAAGGGGGCAAGTCAGCCTTGTGGGTCGATGAAGACATGGCGGACGTCATCACAGGCAAAGCCGTCAAATTCATCGAAGACAACAAAGCCCAGCCCTTCTTCCTGTATTTCGCGACACATGACATCCATGTCCCGCGCGTCCCGCATCCACGCTTCGTCGGCAAAAGTGGCATGGGCCCTCGTGGCGATGCCCTGCTCGAATTCGACTGGTCCGTCGGCCAGATCCTCGACACTCTCGATCGCCTGAAGCTGTCCGAGAATACGCTCGTCATCCTCTCCAGCGACAACGGCCCGGTCATCAACGATGGCTACTACGACGACGCTGTCGAAAAACTCGGCGACCACAAACCCGCAGGCCCCTTCCGCGGCGGCAAGTACAGCAAGTTTGAAGCCGGAACACGCGTCCCCTTCCTCGTCCGCTGGCCCGGCCACGTCCCCGCCAATCAAACCAGCGACGCCCTGTTCTCCCAGATCGACCTGCTCGCCACCCTCGCCGACTTCGTCGGGCAGTCGTACAACACGACAACGGCCTCCGATTCTCACAGCTACCTCGACACGCTCCTCGGCAAGTCCGAGACCGGTCGCGATTACATCATCGAACACGCCGGCCAGCTCTCCGTCCGCAAAGGGGACTGGAAACTCATCCCACCCTCCCAGGGCCCTGCCGTCACCGCGAATACCAACTCCGAAACCGGCAATGCCCCGCAGAGTCAGCTCTACAACCTGAGCACGTCTCCCTGGGAATCAGAAAACGTCGCCTCGAAACACCCGGAAATCGTGAAAGAACTCGAAGCGATCATCGCAGCCGAGCGAGCGAAGTAATCGGTGATTCAGGCGTAGGGTGCTGGTGAGGCTTTGCGAACCGCACCAATTGTGGATACGAATGTCATTCAGCCACTGACGACGCATTTGGTGCGGTTCGAAGACTCACCAGCACCCTACACAACGAAATGAGACCACTTCTTTCCACGTCCGGGCTTCACATCCGCGTCCGTTTTCTTCGCCCCGCGATGAAGCTCTCGACGACCATCTGCCCCATGTCCTGTGCGTTGCAGGTCGCAGAGATCCCGCCGGTGACCATCGCGAGTTTTTCGACAAAGTTTGCAAGGTCGTGGTAGAAGTAATCCTCGATCAAGGCAAAGCTCGAGACATGGATATTTTCATCCGCGCACTTTTTGGCTTCTGCCAGCGTATGCTTGAGCGTGATATCCGCTGGTGGATACAGCAGCCGCAGGTTGCGACCTTCCAGGTGAGCGGTCGGCTCGCCATCAGTGATGATGATGATCTGCTTGTTCTGTGCCATTTGACGGTTAAGGATGCGTCTGGCGAACTGCAGCCCTGCATGGATGTTCGTGAAGTGCTGAGGAACGAAGCGTGGCGGTGCATCCAGGTTAATCGTCAGCGAAACGCGAGGATCGTAAATACTCACGGGCTTCGGAGCGGAGTTGATCAACTCGCGTTCGGTCAACGGCGACGCGTAGCTATAGAAGCCGACGGTCTGCAGGAAGTCTCCCTGATACTTGCCACGAACGAGCGCCCCGATCGCGAGTGCGACTTTTTTCGCCTGACCATACTTGCCGTAGCGTGACATACTCCCCGACATATCGAGCAGAATGACCGTCGCGCAGCGTGTCTGGTACTGCGTGTCGTAAACCATCAGGTCATCTTCGTGGATATTGATCGGGATCGTTCGCTGGCCACCTTCCTGTGCCTGTCGCGCGAGGGCATTGCGCAGCGTCTCCTGCATATTCAGGTTCGAGACCTGATCGCCGAATTCGTACTGACGCGTTTCCTCGTGAATTGTCTGCCCGACGCCGCGAAATGTCGTTTCGTGACGCCCCAGTGAATCCTGTCGACGCACATCGAACAGCATCTCCAGCGACTTCGTCTCCATCCGCTTCATCGCTTTCGGGGTGACGCGATACTGCCCCTTCTCATCCTTTTCGATGTAGCCCTGTTTGATCAGCATATCGAGAACGTCCTGGTTCTCTTCTTCGAGGTTCTGCAGATCCTCGAGTACCTCTTCGCCATAATGCATCAGATATTCCGACAGCTGGTCAAACAGCTTGTCAGCCGACTGCGGTGCAAACGGGTCTTGCCCGTCGAATTTCGTATACTCAAACTGCGCCATAAACCGGGCTTCCTCTCGTAGAAACCCAATTATAGCCACCGTACCACGCTCAAGGAAATTTTTGCTGCCGAATCAGGTTCGTGACCTCATGCAAACTCTGTGTTTTCCGTGTCTTTCACGAATCAGCCCTCTCCCTCGGGAGGTTTCACGTAGAACTTCGTCACGTCCAGCTGACCTTTGAAATCGGCTTCCATGAGCGCCAGTCGCTGCTCGAGCTGGCTGAAGCGCTGATCGACATGTGGCTCGAACTCCGGCGTTGATCGCCGGGGCTTGGTGCGCGGCACGGTCGGATAGCCCAGATGCCGCTGCAGTGCTCCGAACATGTAAAGCGGGTCTTTATTGCGATTCGCTTTCGCGATCCGTCCTTCCTGAATTCCGAAAAGGACCAACCGCTCTGTTGGCTGATCATCCCTTGTCTGTCGACTCTTCGCCTCGAGGTCGACAGCATGCTGTGAGACAGAATAGATCAGATCTGCGAAGTCGACCATCCCCAGCAGGCCGCGGATCTTGCGGATCCAGTCGACCCAGTCCTTGCTGTAAAATGGATCTTTCGACATCGCTTCCAGGCCGACGTGATAGCCAAGACGATTTCGAGACAGGCTTTCAAACTGGAAAATAAACAGCGCCTGCGGAATCGGATTTTCGACGGATTTGTATTCCGCTTCTTTCTGCAGAATCTGGAATCCCGTCCGCAGATCGAAGCGTGTCTTATCGGCTTCGGCGTTCTCAATCACGAACGCCTGAAATGGCGTGAAGTAGTGTGTCAAACGCGACATGCCCGCGCTGATGCGTCCCGTGTGGATCAGTTCGCCGCGAAGAAATTCGAGCGCCATGGGAAGCCGGGTCGTCGCGAGGATTTCTTCATGGATCGTTTCCAGAATTTCCTGCGCAGAAAAGCCATCTTCGAGACGTTCACAGAACGTCTCAAAAAAGTAAGCCTGTTCGACATATTCATCGCGTGAAAGAAGCGTTGCCATACTGCTATTACAACAGCAACTCTCGTTGGAGAGAAGACAAAGATGGAGATTCCTCCGGCGGATGGTTATGATTGTCCAGCTGACTCCACCTCTCAATCGACTAAGGATTCACTTCGATGATACGTTACTGGCTGCTCTCTGGTCTGTCGCTGGCCGCGCTGTTCTCACTCCCAGGCTGCGATCAACCCAAGTCTGAAGTGAAGGTCGAACAACCTGCCGCTGATCCTGCTGCTGCCCCCGTAGTCGCCGAGAAGAAAGTTCCGATCACGAAACGCCGCACGTCGGAACTGGTCGAGAAAACTCAGGCGATGGAGGCCAACCCCAATTTCTATGTCACCGAGAACAAGATCACCGCCTTCGACCCGCTCAGTTCTGCTTTTCAGGGATACGTCAATGCAGCGTCCCGCGTGAACTTGATGGCTCTGAAGCACAATATGGACCTGATCAAGGCTACTGAAGAACGACATCTGACATTCGTCGAGCTACAGGAATACATCAAGGTCAATAATGTCTCTATGAACGCCCTGCCCGAGTACCAGACCTATGCCTACGACGAAAAAACGGGCGAGTTCATGGTGCTCGAAGATGGAGCCCACAAAGAGAAGTTTTACGCGGAAGCACGAGGGGATTGATCCCTCACCAAAGCCCTGGAAAAAAGCCCGGCACCACAAAGTAAAGCACGGTGCGCCGGTTTGACCCGGACACACCGGCTTAAGGTGCTTCGCGTGGCGCTCATAATAAGCGCGTATATTATCTTGCCGGCTGCGTCACTCGGACACATTTAAGAACAACGATCTATATTCAACTCGATCAGCATAGTTGGTTGGCCTCAAGCAAGTAAAGGAACGATACCGGAACGGTATAGAATTCTATCGCGATGCCGAAACCAGCGTATAAATCCTGTAATCCCGTCCTGCTGAAAAGCCTGCGCGAGAAGCGTCGCTTGACTCAGTCCGCCCTGGCCGCTGCGGCTGGGTACACTGAACGCCTCATCGTGAAGGCAGAATCAGGCGCCACGTTATCCCGCGAAACCATCGAAGATCTCGCTGCTGCTTTAAGTACGCCCAGTGAGCAAATCTATCCCGAAGACCTCACGACCGATCTGATTCAGTTGGCGCAAGCGTATGTGCATGCGGTCTATACCTACCAGAAAGACGCTGTCTCACACATTCGCCATTTTCTGGACGAAGACATCGTCTTTATCATTCCCGGTGACCCCGCCATTCTCCCCTTCGCTGGAGAGCACCGCGGCCCGGACGCCATTCACGACGCCTTCCAGATTTTCTTCAGCATCCTGGAAGTCCCCCCTGATCACGACCACCGACCCCATTACCGGTTTCTGTGCCAGGGAACCGACGTCGTTGTCTGGGGGAAAAGCTACATTCGCCCCATCGGCCACACGATGCCCGAACCCATGCCGATCAGCAATCTGCTGCAGTTCCGCAAAGGAAAGCTCTACTGCTTCCAGGACCAGTACGACACGCAGCTGGCAGAGAAGGTCATCCGCGAGAGTTCCGTCCGAACGGCGGATGTTTGAGAGAAAATCCTCGCTTGTCGGGTGCTGGTGAGGCTTTGCGAACCGCATCAAATGTGTACTCAAGTCCAGTAAAGTTCGCATGCACAATTAGTGCGGTTCGAAGACTCACCCGCACCCTACATGAATATCAGGTGAACTCTTTATCCCAGTCGATATTTCGCCGCCATCGGCATCCTTCTACCAACTCCAAATGCCTTCGGCGTCAACTTGATCCCCGGCGGCATCTGGCGTCGTTTGAATTCGTTCTGGTCGAGCTTGCGCAGAACCCATTGCACAATCTGCGGGTCGAAATCTTTATAGAGATCTTCCGCAGAGGCATCGTCTTCGATCAACGCTTCGAGAATGCCATCGAGAATCGGATACGGCGGCAACGAATCCTGGTCGAACTGATTCGGGGCCAGTTCTGCACTCGGCGGCTTGGTCAGAATGTTCTCCGGAATGACTGGCTTGCCTTCGCGGACCTTATTGATGTATTCACAGACGGCGTAAACGTCCTTCTTAAACAGGTCGCTCAAGACCGCAAATCCGCCCGCCATATCGCCGTAAAGAGTGCAGTAACCCACAGCCAGTTCGCTCTTGTTCCCCGTCGCCAGTGCCAGCCAGTTATGTCGATTGCTGCGAATCATGACGAGAGCACCACGAATCCGCGCCTGCAGATTCTGGTCCGCCAGCCCGCCCGGATTCGACGAGAGGTCTTCACGGACAACCTGCGCCCCTTCATAAGCTTGATGAATCTCATCGATCTTGATGAGGTGTGCATCAAGCCCGAGGTTGTCAGCCAACTTTTGAGCATCCCCGATCGAGTGGTCGCTGCTGTGACGCGATGGCATCATGAGACCATGCACATGCTCAGGGCCGACTGCCTGAGCAGCAATGTAAGCAGCAAGCGCCGAATCGACCCCGCCGGAGAGCCCCAGCACACAGTCCGTGAAGCCCGTTTTCCTGGCATAATCACGAAGACCCAGCGTGACCGCATCGAGCAGGTCCGCTTCCCGTGGATATGACTCGCGTGGCGTGTGCATCGTCGGCAGTTGGTCGGTCTCAAGGATCTCGATTGCCGTCGCGAAGCGAGACATCACCAGTGCGGTCGTGCCTTGGGCGTTGAGAACGAAGCTCTGCCCATCAAAGACAAGATCATCATGCCCGCCAATCTGATTGACGAAGACAAACGGCTTGCCGAATTTCTCGACGTGTCGTCTCGCGAGGCCAATGCGTCTTTCCAGCTTCTCGACTTCAAACGGACTGGCGGAGATGTTGATCATCAGGTCGACACCCTGCTCGCCAAGCGCTGCGACCGGATCGCGCTGTGGCGTATTTCCCAGGTGGTAGTTCGTCTCGGGCTCGCCGTACCAGGCGTCTTCGCAGATATGCACGCCAAATTTCAAGCCGCGGAATTCCATCGGCGAAACCGACTCTGCTGACGCAAAGTAACGTCGCTCATCGAAAACGTCGTAGTTCGGCAGCAACGTCTTATGAACTGTCGCGACCACTTTCCCGCCGTGGAGCAGGCTGGCAGCGTTGGCCGGATACGTCCCATTGACGTTCCACCAGGTCGGGTGACCGACAATCAACCCCATGTCAGCAGGAATTAATGACGCCAGTTCCTCCACCGTCCGATCACACGCGGCGACAAAGCCGTCTCGCAACAGGTAATCCTTCGGCGGGTAGGCGCAGATCGCCAGTTCCGTACAGATTGCCAATTCCGCGCCTCGGCCATGAGCCTCCAAAGCGGCTTCCAAAATCAAATCACGATTGCCAACGAGGTCACCCACGGTGAAATTCAGCTGCAACAAAGCCAGACGCACAGAGTTGGTCACTTTCGATACGATGGGAAAATCCATTCAAGAGAAGACTGGAACGCAGAGGGAACAGAGGAGAGCAGAGGTCGCAGAGGAACGGCTTTGATTCTTCTAACCAGATTCCCCGTCGCGCCTTCGTGGCTTTATGTGGAATCGGGATGCCTTCTCCGCGTCCTCTGCGTTCCAGTCTTCTCTTATTCTTCCAGCCCCTATAATCATAACAAGCCGGAAACCCTTGCGAACCCGCACGGAGCAAAATCGAGGTGTGACAGTGAAGTGAAATCTCTGGCGGCCCGATGAAAAAGAAGGACGCTCAAGACGGGCCGACGACGCGCGCACTTTGACAACCTTGATCACATGAAGACCGTCTGACACGTTCGGCCCAGGAAAGGCAGGACAACCCGTGCACTCTCAACAGACTCAAAGCCCCCCCGCCAGCAGACAGCCCGTCACGCACCCGCTTGTCTTTGTGATCAGTGCCTTTCTGATCGGCCTGGGGCTGGGTGACGCCGGATTCATCGGCAATATTCCTGTGATCCTGGCGGGCGGAACCTGCGGAGTGATCACATTCCTGTTCCTGGAAAGCATCAACCGCAAGGAACAGACCATCGTCCAGGACCAGGCCTTGCAGGAAGCCGAAAAGCAGATGTCGGTCCGCCTCAACCGCCACGTCCGTCTGGGGCAGCCCTCAAGACCGCCTCAACACCTGCAAGCCCCTCACTATGGCAAGTCGCTCATCCGCTCTCCGCTGTCTCTGAAGCGAACATCACGTTGAAAAATAAAGCTTCCGGGTGGCTGGGGTCAGGCTTTCTAGCTGACCCCAGTTCATTCGCTATCGGACGCCCATTCTGGGGTCAGCTATCGATCCTGACCCCAGCCACCCGCTATGCGTGATCGCAGAAAATCGCTTTCGTCCGCTTAGGTGGCTTTTCAGTCGTCCACCAGACGCGATAAACTGGAGGATGCCGGCGCATCGGAAGCCGCCGGAGCACGTCTGTTTTTGTCTGCCTTGAGCGTGGGAGTGCTCACCATGAAACTGAATTTCAACCAGCCGCTTCGGGTGTGCCTGGTTTCCATTTGTGTCGCCATCATCGCGACCCTTATCCCAGCAGCCGTCTTCGCGCAAAGCAAAGAAGTCGTCGCGACTGTCGATGGCGTCAAGATCACTGCAGGTGATATCGACACCTACTGCAAAATCATGAAGATCGACGCCCCGTCTGCGGATACTCGGAACACGATCCGCGAAACGCTCATCGACCGCATGCTGCTGGAGAAGTTTCTCAAAGAGAAGAAGGCCGTCCCGGACCAGGCCGCGCTCGACCAGCAGATGGGTGCCTTCGTCAGCGTCGCTGACCATACCAAACAGCCTCTCGATGAGCTTCTTGCCAGGCGTGGCCTGACGACCGCCGAACTCGAACGCACGCTGTCTCTGGACCTCAAATGGCTGAACTTCGCCCAGAAAACAATCACGCCCCAGCAGGTCAAAATCTACTTCGAGAAGAACAAGAACCGCTTTGACGGCACCCGCATCACTGCGCGTCAAATCTTCTGGAAGCTGCCTCATCCCATGAGCGATGAAGCCCTGCAGAAAAAACTCCTGGCCGCGACCGCCGTCCGTGATCAGATCAATAAAGGGGAAATCACCTTCGAAGACGCGGCCCAAACGATCTCCGAGTCCCCCAGCGGCAAGATCAATGGCGGACTGATGGAAGACATGGCCTACTTCGGTGCCATGCCGACAGCGATTACCCAGATCGCCTTCGCAACCCGTGAGGGCGAACTCAGCCAGCCCTTCGTGACGCCATTTGGAATTCACGTTCTGAAAGTTGAAAAGATCAAGGTCGGCACCTTCTCTCTCGACGACGCCTATCCTCTCGTCTTCGAACACATGAGCCAGACGCTGCGCGAGAACACCGTCCTGCAGCTTCGCAAAGATGCCATGATCGAGCGGAAGTAAACGCCGGTCTTTGTCATCAAATTCAAAGTTGTTCGCACATTCCCCCGTCATTGACGGGGGGCTAACTATTGAGGAATGCTCAACGTGATCGGCGATCTTCAGCCCGCAACCATGATTCCGCTGGGCGAAACAAAGCAGGGCCCTGATGCTCGCTTCGTCGGAACGATCAAAGAGCAGATCGAAGACTTCATCGTCGAAGAGATCCCGGCCTATGAGCCGATGGGTGGCGATGGCGAACACCTCTTCCTGTGGGTCGAGAAGCGGGACCTTTCTGCGGAACAGCTGATGCAGCAGTTCTCCCGCACGCTGCGCCTGCGACGCGAAGACATCGGCATGGCCGGCCTCAAGGACAAGAAGGGCATCACGCGTCAGTACATCTCCGTTCCCAAACTCGTTTCGCCGAGTGTCCCGGAGCTCAACAACGAGCAGGTGACGATCCTCAAGTCGATGGTCCACCGCAACAAACTCAAGACCGGCCACCTCCTCGGCAACCGCTTCGACATCCTCATCCGCACCAGCGATCCCGAGGCACCAGCGAAGGCAGAACGCGTTGCGCAGATGATCCGCGACTTCGGTGTCCCCAATTACTACGGCGAGCAACGCTTCGGCAAGGACAACGAGACGCTCATCCTCGGCTATCGATTGCTCACCGGTGACGCGAACGTCAAAGAGATTCCGTTCGAGCGACGACGCTTCCTGCTGAGGCTCGCTCTCTCGTCGGTTCAGTCTGATCTCTTCAACCGCATCCTGCTCGAACGACTCCAGTCCGACGAACTCCACCGCGTTCTCGATGGCGACGTCATGCAGAAACTCGACTCGGGCGGCGTCTTCACCGACGACAACACCGAACTCCTGCAACGCCGTTTCGAGACGCGCGAGATCGTCATGACAGGCCCGATGTATGGCCCAAAGATGTTCCAGCCGAAAACCGTCGTCCTGGAGAAAGAACAAGCCCTGCTCGACCGCATGCAGATCAAACGAGAACTCTTCCAGGAGTACCGCGTCACCCCCGGCACCCGACGCGGCTTACTCATGTACCCCGGCGAACTCGAAATCGAGCCCCAATCCGCAGGCATCCGCGTCCGCTTCTCACTCCCCTCCGGCAGCTACGCCACAATCGTCCTCGCCGAGTTTGCCAAGCAGATCGACATCATTCCGTCCCTTCTCCCTTGAGGGGAGCTGAATTTAGTCCTTCTCCCTTGAGGGGAGAAGGTGGCAGCGCTTCGCTGACGGATGAGGGTGGCGCATAGGCGGCATCAGACATCCATTGCGCAACCAGCGTCAGGCATTCTCTCCCTCACCCCCCACTGACCGACGGAATCATCCCCACTTCATCCCCCGGCTGAACCAACGCCTCACGCCCCAGATAACTCGTCCCACGCGAAAACATCGCCGACTTCAACAACCCTGTCATTTCCGGGTACGCCTCAAGCAGCCGAGCTCGCAGCACATCCACGCTGGCAGCCTCCGCCCACTCGATCGTGATCCGATCTTTCCCCACTGCATCACGAGCACCAGCGAAAAGCAAAACAGCGACCATCATTTCCTCACTGAGAAGTTGTTTGAAAGATTCCAGAACGCATCCACCGGGAGGGCGAGGCTCCGTCCGAGCCGGAGCTGTGCGTTGCGAAACCTCAGCCGTGAGTTGGACTTCGATGGCCTGCAAGCCCCGGCTCGCTAATTGATATCGATTTGCAAGTGATCCGGTGCAACGCGGGACAGCGGCTCGGACGGTGCCTTGCCCAATATCGCTGATGCCGGTGTGAGATGTCGAGCAACCATTTTCAAACAACTTCTCACTGCCCGACATACCGGCTATAAATCCCACGCGCGATCTTGATCTCTTCCGTTCCGCCAATCACCGCACGTCCATCGCCAAACAACGTCACCGATGTTCCGTCAGTGAGCGTTAGTTTCACTAGGTACGGATTCGACGTCACGACTCCCAACTGCTGCCAGTCTTGTCGAAACTTCTCCAGCGATAACTTCGCGCGAGACGACGGCGTGACCTGCACCGCATTGCGTCCACACATCACCGCAGACCGCGCCCCGCGTTGCCCATGCAGCCAGTCGCGCTGGCCGCCGGTGCAGGCCGGGCAGGCGCCTGACTCTTTCAATCCGGTCAGGTCGATTTTGCGAAAATCGCCACGCCAGACATCCACATGCCAGATGGAAGGCTTGGAGTCATCGAAGGTCTTCGTGAGAAGCTGCAGCGCGAGGCTGACTTCCAGCGAGCCGATGACATGGACCGCCGGTGCAATGACACCCGCCGTGTCGCAGGTGAGCGCTGTCCCCGGATCAGGTTCCTCCGGCAGGATGCAGCGGTAACAGGGGGTCTTCCCGGGTACGATCGCCATCACCTGGCCGTAGCTGCCAATGCAGCCGCCGTGGACCCAAGGAATGTTCTTTTCCAGACACCAGTCGTTCAGCAGGAAGCGTGTCTCGTAATTATCGGTCCCATCAACGATCAGATCGACGTCCGCTGCGAGATCACGAATCGTCTCGCTGGTGACATCGCCGACGATCCCTTCGATGGTGATCTCAGTATTGACTCGTCGAAGCTTCTCAGAGGCAGCGATCGCTTTGGGGATCTGTTGGCGGACATCGTCTTCATCAAAAAGCATCTGACGCTGCAGGTTGGTGATGTCGACAAAGTCCCGATCGACGATCCTTACAAACCCAACCCCCGCGCGAACCAGCTGATCGGCAATGACCGACCCGAGCGCCCCGCAGCCACACACGAGCACTTTCGCGTGTTGAATCGCGCGCTGCCCCGCTTCACCAATGGGAGCAAACAACTGCTGCTTGTGATAGCGATTCATAAAGGCGAGCGGGGAGTGTGAACTCCCTGTCTTCGGTTTGAGTACTCATCTAGGGTGGCTGGGGTCAGGCTTTCTAGCTGACCCCAGTTCATTCGCCGTTGGACGCACATTCTGGGGTCAGCTAACAATCCTGATCCCAGCAGCCACCCCTGCACAATTTAGTTTTCGCGATGTTTGGCTACATACTCTTCGAGTGCTTCACGATCTACACTTCCCTCTGGGAGCCACTGGACATTAGGACTACCAATTGATGTCGGTTGAGCTCGTACTGTCTTCGCATCTGCCTTCATCGCAACATCCTTCGTCTCCCAACGCGCCAGTCCCTTCTCGATGAACTCAACGAACACCTGCGGATCCGCATTGTATCCTGCGAGGCGTGAAAGAATTTTCCCATCGGGTGAAACAACCACATAAGCCGGCAGGCTGACGTCGCCGAACCAGTCTTCCTGCAGCTTGATGTTGAGTTTGCGAAGCTTCATACCTTTGACTTTATCGTCGATACCAGGGATGGCATCGGTGTCAGTGAAGAGCTGAACGCGAACAAACTTCGGCAGCAATTCCATCACCTGCGGTTTGACGAGAACCGTCTTTTCCATCTTGCGACAGTTCACACAGTTCACACCGGTGAAGTCCAGCAGCATCGGCTTGCCCTCTGCCTTCGCATACGCAGAGGCGGCTTCGTAGTCGAGTGCGAATTCAAGTCCATGGTGAACGAGGTAAGGTCCAAGGCTGTCCGGAACCGCAGCGACCTCTCGACCGTGACCTGCGGGCGCTGTTTCGAATTCAAAGACCGGCGGAGCAAACGCTTCGATCTGATGCCACACGAAACCGGTCGGCTTCTTAGCCGCAAAGATGCCTTGCGCGAGGTAAGTTCCGAATCCAATGAAGCCCAATGCAATCGCGAACTTGAACACAGACACCTGCTGCGTCGGCATATCGTGAGGCAGTCGGAACATCCCCAAGAGATAGAAGCCAGCCACCAGTGAGAGCACCATCCATGCCGACATCACGAGGCCGTAGTCGAAGAAGTAAGGCTCAGGATTCCACGCCAGATCTGCCACCGACAGGAACTTGAACGCAAACCCGATCTCGATGATCCCGAGCACCACTTTGACGTTGTTCATCCACCCACCCGACTTCGGCAGCGAAGCCAGATAGCTCGGGAACAAGGCCAGAAAGAAGAACGGCAACGCAAACGCAAATGAGAAGCTGAGCATCCCCAGAATCGGCCACAGCAGATCACCACGAGAGGCATAGACCAGCAGCAAGCCGACGAAACCGAACGTACAAGTGAATGACACCAGCGTGAACGTCAAAGCCATGAACAGCACGCCGATAATCCCGCCCTGGCCTTCACGTTGAGCAGACATATTCAGCATCCACGAGGGAACACGAATCTCGAACATCCCCAGCAGATTAAACGCAAAGAAGATCAGGAAGACAGATAAGGCGATATTCAACCAGGCATTGTTCGCGAGAGCAGTTAACGCCGTCGCCCCAAAGAAGACCGCCATCACGACTCCGAGAATCGTGAAGCCGCCCATGATTCCCAGACAGTAGATCGAGGCCAGCACAATTGGATTGCCCTGCTTCTTCTCTGCCTTCTTAAGGAAGAAGCTAACCGTCACCGGAATCATCGGGAAGACACAGGGAGTCAGCAACGCAAGAAGCCCCGCGACAAACGCAGTGATCAGGAACGAAACGAGACCATCTTTACCAAGTCCCTGGACTTCACCCTCAACAGAGACGTCAGAACTCCCAACTGCCCCTTCGACCTCCGGCGTCACAACCACTTCTTCCGCGTTCCCACGCGTTGCGGTCGCTGTCACTGATCCCGCTTGAAAGTTGAACCCGGAATTCACGCAGCGTTGTTCATTGCAGATCTGGAACTTGACTGTTCCCGCTACCCCGACCTCATCAACTTTCACTCCCGGCTGTTTCGTCAGCCAGGTCGTCCAGGTGATTGTGCCTTCGTGAATCTTCTGGACGATCGCGGGATCGTCTTCGAAGGGTTTGTGTTCGTGATGAGCTTCGCTTGGCTGGAAAACACCATCGACCGCTTTCAAGCCGTTGAGGGTCAGGTTGCCGAACGTCGTCGGCTCGCCCACCATGGCAGGGTCCTGGGTGGTTGCAAAGATGTGATAGCCAGGTTTGACCTTCGCGGTGACCGACAGCAGAAACTTGTCCGCATCAACCGACTTGAGAACAACAGCAAACTCAGCCGGCAGATCAGACAGCGACTTCACAGGCGAGGCAGGATCCAGTTCGATCTTGCCGTCAAACGTGACTGCCTGAACCGAATTCTCCATCGTTTCACCTGGCGTGACGGTCAGAGTCGCTTCAAACTCCTGATCGTAGACACGGCAGGCCGATTCATCGCACATCTGGAAATTGACGAGCCCCTTGACCGAAACTTCTGTCTGCCCCGGCAGGACCTGGAGCTTCTTCGTCCACGTCACATGATCAAAGAACTTCTCGAGGTTCTGCTCGAAGGTTTCGTCGTAAGCGATTTTTGGCTCATGATCGGCTTTGTAACCGTCCGACGTCTCGGCCAGCCCTTTGAGGGTGGCCAGATTCACTTTTGTCGCTGCCCCAAACGAGGGGTTCATTGAATAGATGTAACTGCCATCCGGGATCTTAAAAGAGATCTCGAGCGTGACGACATTCGGCTGAGCCGGATCGGCTTTCAGCGTGGACGTCATCGTCGGTTTGCTGGATTTCTGTGTCAGCGAGCCGAATCCAAAATCGTCGCCGCCGAACAGATCCTGAGCCGAACTGCCAGAAGCCAGGCCTGACAACAACGCCAGACTCATCACCACGCACAAAAACTGTCGCATAGTCACGCCATCTTACCGAAAATAAAAAATCAACTGCGAGGGCAAAGCTTCCCTGCAGCTTAAATATCAACACGTTAGGAGGTCGTTAGTGTGACCCAATCCTGACATTTTTGCCACCTCAATTTGCGCAGCCGTCAGGTCAGGTGACATTATAACCCAGCCCGTGCCCGATTTGGGTAGCATCTAAAACATCGACATTTGGAAATGATCCAGACTCGCTTGTCTGTGAAATGTCATTTGTTTGAGGCCAAGTCGCCACAAAGTCTGTCCAGCCGCCCTCATGCAGTAATTGAACATAGAAAAGATAGGCAGGCTGCGCAGCTCACTGCCTTCGCCACTATTCCACAGGACAAAAAGTCCATGTTGATCCGATTTTGATTTTCACGCTAAGATAGCCCACTGGCAAGCCTTACAAGGTTGAACCTCGTAACGACTTGCTGCTGGTGACGTCATCCCGACAGGGCCGTTGGGGGACCGTTTCCAAAATCAGATTTTACACCTTCTGAAGTCATGGACGACGACGTGATTCACGACGCTGCGCGAGAGAGTAGAGTTCAGAAAGTCGAGAGTAGAAAGAATGCTATTCTCTCATTGATCCTTCCAGTCGGATGGCTGTTCCTCGCGGGAATCGCGAACGCCGCTGATGATGGTCGCGATCACCTCATCGTCCCGGATGGCTTTGAAGCAGCGCTCTACTCGAACGATGACCTCGCCCATGACATCTTCTGCATGACGACCGATGCACAGGGTCGCATCGTTGTCTCCGGCCCTGGCTACGTCAAAATCCTCGAAGACACCGATCAAGACAACCGCGCCGACAAAGTCATCACCTTCGCCAACGGCCCGGCTGAAGGTGCTCAAGGGATGTACTTCGATGGCCCTGACCTGCTCTGCATCGGCAACGAAGGCCTCCTGCGTTACGTCGACCGCAACCGCGATGGCCAAGCCGACACGGCTCCTCAGCTAATGCTCAAGCTCCCAACCGGCGGCGAACACAACACACACGCAATTCACCGCGGTCCCGATGGTGCCTGGTACGTCATCTGTGGCAACTCGTCCAACATCACGCACCACTATGCGACGCTGAAGACTTCTCCTTTGAAGACGGCTCGCGCCGGGGCCATCCTGCGTCTGAACCCGACACTCTCGGGCGGCGAGATCTTCGCGGAAGGCTTCCGCAATGCCTACGACTTCGACTTCACCAACGACGGCGAGATCCTCTCCTACGACAGCGATGGCGAACGCGATGTCTCACTCCCCTGGTATCGCCCCTGTCACCTGTATCACACGATGACCGCTTCCGATCAAGGCTGGCTGTCACTGCATTGGAAACAGCCCGCTTACGCCCTCGAAATTGCCCCCGTCGTCGATGACACGGGTCGCGGTTCTCCCACGGGGCTCATCGCTTACCGTCACAAGTCGTTCCCCGAGATTTACCGGAACGCCGTCTTCGGCCTCGACTGGACCTTTGGCAAGATCTGGGCTTTCAAGCTGTCTCGCAACGGGGCGACTTATAAGTCCGAAAAAGAACTCTTCGCACAGGCCCGAGGTAACTTCGGCTTTGCGCCGACCTCGGGAGTCGTCGGTAAAGACGGTGCGCTGTATGTGGCGGTTGGTGGTCGTGGAACCCAGGGTGCGGTCTACCGTATCGCAGCCAAAGCGACTGCTCCTGAGATTCCCAACACGATCGATACCAACGAAATCACACAGTTCGAACTCCCCATCACCGATCCCGCCATCACACCCGCAGGCGGTCAAGCGCCCGTTAGCAACATGCCGGTCATCACTCCCGGCGCCCTCAGCAAAGACGAGCTGACCGCTCCTCAGGAACTCCCTGTCCGGCCGATCGCCTATCAAACGTCCAAGCCAGTCGTCAACGATCAGACGAAAACCGCAGCCGCGACGACGACCATTAAAAAGCCCGAGCCCGCACCCGCCAAATTTCATCCCAACGGTTTGATCGATGTCCTCGAAGCGCCTCAGCCACTCTCCAGCTGGTCACGTCAGGAGTGGGTTCCCAAAGCCTTTAACCTTCGTGAGCAGGCCTTCATCGCTGCTGCACTCGACACCAATCTGACGACGTCTCAACGCATCCGCGCCATCGAAATCCTCACCGAACTCTTCTCGGGTGTCGACCGAGACATGATGGGCAAGCTGGCTCTCGACCCGACCCCTGCCATCCGCGCCCGCGCTGTCTGGGGTTGGGGCCGAAGCTTCCCCGCCAATCCTCACCGAGCCGTCATCCGACCGTACCTGATCGATCAGGACGCCTGGGTCTGCCGTTGTGCTCTCGAATCACTTCTCTCGACCGATCCCGTCACGCTGAATACCTTCCGTCTGGAAATTGCCAAGGCCATGGGTAACGACGACCGTCAGGTCCGTCTGCTGGCAACCAAGCTCTCGGTGCGTCTCAACGAACGTGACTTCCGCGCCCTCAGTGCCGATGCTGTCAAAGGGGGCTGGGCCGGGGCACTTCATGTCGGCCTCGCTTACGCGGCCCGCACTGGCAAGGTCAACGCCTACGCGCTCAACATCGGGACGCAGATCGTTCGCAACAAGGAACTGGCCAACCTGCACCTTGATGCGGTTCTGCTGATCCAAGCAGCCCTCGGAACCGTCGGTCCTGCACCCAATGTTGTTCCCGTCTTTGAAAGCTACACCCCCCTCTACAACCTCTCGAAGAACGAACGCGACCTCGACCCCGTCCGCATCGCGCTGGCGGAGATCTACCCCACGAGCAATCCCCAGGTGAACCACGAGATCGTTCGCACGTTCGCGATGCTGCAGACGTACAACGCGCAGACCGTCACTGCACTCCTCTCACAAATCACGCCTGAATCCGATCCGGTCGATGATCTTCACATTCTGTTCGCCCTCGGCGTCATCCCGGCTGATCGTGACTCCGCTCAATTGAACGCGACCGCCGCGGCTTTCCTCGACCTCAGCAAGAAGATTCGTGAACGCGGTTACGTCATCGAAACACACTTCGATGACCGCATGGACGAAACCTACGAAGCCCACGTCAAAACATCCCCCGGACTCACCGATGCCATCGTCGGGCACGCGAACTTCGGTCACCCCGACCACGTTCGCTTCCTCTCACAGATCCGGGAAGAACAGATCGAAGGCGCCTTCGAATCCTTCGTCAAGAAACTGATGGAAGATCCCGAAAACTATCCCTGGACCGAAGACTCCGTTTTCGTCCTCGGCCAGACAGAGATCCCCGAAGTTCTCGACATGATCCGCGAACACGCCGACGACAACGCCCTGCGTCCCGCCGTCATGATGGCCCTATCCGAACTCGGCGATCCGGCTGACCGTGCCCTGATTCTCAGCGGCATGGCCGACTATCAGGTCGATGTCGTCGCAGCCTGCCTGACCTATTTCCAGGCTGACCCCCAGGCGATCACGCCTGATGAGATGGTCCAAATGTACGCCGCGGCTCGCCGTCTCGATCAGGGTGAAATGGCCTACCAGGTCCGCTCCGACATCATGGACCTCCTCTTCGCCAAGACCGGCCAGACACACGGCTTCATCTCAGGCAGCCTCGGCTTCCGCGATCAGACCCAATCGCTGCTCACCTGGCGAGACTGGCTGACGAAGTCCTATCCCGATCAGATGAAAGAACTCGCCGGCCAGGATCCACAATCACTCGATACCTGGATGAAGAAACTCGAAACCGTCAACTGGTCGTCAGGCGACTTCACCCGTGGCCAGCATGTCTTCAATCAGGCCTCCTGCAGTCGCTGTCACGGCGGCGCGAAAGCCCTCGGTCCTGACCTCGCCGGTGTCTCGAACCGCTTCTCGAAAGCAGATCTGCTGACCGCGATCGTCGCCCCGAACCGCGATGTCTCCGCCCGTTATCAGACCCTCACCATCAGCACGGTCCAGGGCAAAGTCTACACCGGCCTGATCGTCTATGAAGCCAAAGACGGACTCGTCCTGCGAGACTCAAGCAACAACACCTTCCGCATCGAAGCCAAAGACATCGACGCCAAACAACCCAGCAACCTCTCCCTGATGCCCGAAGGCCTGCTCGACAAACTCACCGACCAGGAAGTCGCTGACCTCATGGCCTACCTGCAAGGCATCGGCCAAACCAAAATCGCCACTCCCGCAACCAGCACCACCAAGTAATCAGTACGCTAAATGTGTGCCACGGCCGTGCCGGCCGTGCAACTTCGCATAACGCTCTCATCAGATCGAACACGGCTGACACAGCCGTGGCACACCTTACTTAGGCCCGGTCCCCTCAAGGATCTCTTTCTCCCACTCATCGAGCAGCGGCCAGTCGATGGCGCAAGTCCCGAAGTCGGCCATGTAGAGATAACCCTTCAGGCGGTCAATCGTCTTCTGAAGCAGCTTCTTATCATTGCGAAACGCAGGACCGTGACTTGGCAGCAGCCACTCGACATCCGAATCGCGAATCCGCTCCAGCGACGCGATGAAGTCCGGAATATCGGATCCATGGTGAGCATCGATCGTCCCGACGCATCCATCGCGGAAAATGTTGTCGCCCGAGAACAGCAGGTTCCCCATGCGGAACGACAGCTGACCATGAGCATGCCCGGGCGTATGCCAGACCGTCAGCTCTTTCGAGCCGACGATGAGCTTGTCCCCTTCGTTGATTTCCTGATCGACTTTCAAATCCGGCAGGTCGATCGAAATATCCTGAGCCGTGATTTCCGCGAACGTCATGATCCGGTCTTTATTGCGGAACAGCTCAGCGGTGTGCGGATGCCCGACGACCTTCGCGTCAGGCAGGAACTCTTTGGCTTTGTAGAAGCCCTGAATGTGATCAACGTCCGCATGGGAAGCCACCAGATACTTGCAGCCAGCCAGTGGAAAATCCATCTGACGGATCAGTTCGATGATCTCCGGGACGGTGTCTTCGTACCCGATATCAATCAGCAGCCAGTCATTCCCGTCATAGACGAGGTAAATGCTGCAGCCCAGGCGTCGTCGGGCCTGAAAGTTGAGCTCAATGACATTCGGGAAAAGTTCACGACGTTCAATCATGACGGGCGATCCTGGAGCAAACAAAGAGGTGAGGCGTCCGTTTATCGAATTGTAGGTTTTCACCTGCAGCAAACCAAGCCGGAGGGACGTAATTGGTAATTAGGAATTGGTAATTAGCCGGAAGCTTCGCAAAGGCTGTCGTATGCGGCGAGCTGACAGATCTCGGCTATTTAGTTGTCAAAACGCTTCGAACGGGCGAAGCGGGTCGGCCAATTACCAATTACCAATTACCAATTACCATTCTCATCAGGCTTTCACGATCCCGGCATCATAAACCTTCACAGCCTTCCACCCTGACTTGAACTTCGCGATGAACTCCAGGTGACGCGGGGCGACCTGATAGGCATCGTGAGCTTCGGTCGACTCGAAAATCGTATGCAGCGCGACATGATAATCCGTCTGGTTGACCGGACGATTGTACTGCTCCGCTCGCGTTCCGGTCCCATAGAACACACACCCCGGATGCCCTGACAGGTATTCATTGCAGGCAGCCACGAGGGCATTGATATTTTCCGACGTCGGATCGTTCAGTTCGAAATACACGATGTGAGCCAGCATGGAACGCGTCCTTCCCAAAAGCGCAAGTAGTCGAGGATGACTCTGACTATCCACGATCAACAGGGAATGTCAACTCTGAGGGAATTCCCAAACGGCCTGCCTGGACGTTGAAGCTCGTCACTTGAACATCAATGGAAGATGGTCAAAGACCCATTCCAGAGAACCGGCCAGGTCACCCAGGCAGAAAAATCGCGACAATCGGAACTTTCCCTACAGAACAGTCTCCGATTATGCCGACAACAAGGATTATGCGGCGCCACGTGACTGGGTCAGTATGCCTGCAGAGTACCCAGCCTCACATTAGAGTTGCCCAAACCACGCAGATTCGTCGGAGTGTCAGTTTATGAATCGTATTCTCGTCCCTCTTCTGGCTGTCGTGTGTCTCGGCCTCACCGCGACCAGCGCCTCAGCTCAGCTGGTTGGTGGGTTTGAAGTTTCTCCTGTGGGGTTCCGTCATAACCATGGCGGCGGATTCGGCGGGCCGGTTTACGGTGCCCCGATGATGGGCTCACCTTCTTATGTCGATCCTGGCATGGGCTTTGGGGGTGGCGGTTGTGGATGTGGCGGGTTCGGGATGTGTGGACGATGCAAACCCAGTCTGCGTGAACGCATCTGGGGCAACCGCATGGAACGCTTCGAGCGACGCGAAACTCGTCAGATGAACCGCTTCTGTCGTCGCTGCAGCCGATTCAACTGTGGCTGTGCCATGCCTTTGTGTGCTCCGACCTGTGCCCCATCATGTGCTCCCGTGACGACCTATGTCCCACGTCAGTGCATCACCTATCAACAAGTCCCGGTGACGACCTACCGCACGGAAGCTTACTGTGAAACGGTCCCCGTCACCGTCTATCAGCAACAAGTCCGATACCGTCAGGTTCCGGTTCAATCGATGCAGGTCGTCCCGAAAATGACGACGACCATGGTCCCTCAAACAACCTACGCCCCTCAAGGCGGCTGCAGCACGTGTGGCCCGAGCCCGATGATGGGTGGCAGCATGATGAGCACTCCCGGCCTGCCTTATCCTGGCGTGGGAATGCCCGGCGGCAGCTCGGCTCCGATGACTCCCGTCATGCCACCAAGTTCGGAAGCAGCTCCGCCTCCTGGCTCAACCTCGTATATGCCACCAACATACTCGAACGTCCCCAGCTACGGCGTTCCAACGCCCACCGCAGACCCCAGCCTGCAGTTGAGCCCGAACCTCGATACGACCTGGCAGACCGTTCCCTCTCGTCACGATCCACGCACCAGCTACTACGATTACCGTGGCAGCAGTGATGACCGCTACAACAGCAACAACGACTATCGCAGTAATGATTACCGCAACAACAACGGCTACCGCATGGTCGCCTACGACGACGAACCAGCCCCTCACCCCTCATCAGTCGGCCGCTTCCGCGCTCCGACTGCCGCAGGCGTCTGGCAGTCACAAGCCGCAACGGGCACCGTCTACCGCTAAGACATAAGCCAGCACAGACATTCTTGTCTGTGCAATCTCAAAACAACCCGTGGGGAAACCGGGACCGTGGGAGCCGAGAGTTCATCTCGTCTCCCATTTTTTATGCGCTTTGATCAACAAAGAGCCGAGAGTTTCACCACAGAGGTCACGGGGTCACACAGAGGTACGCAGAGAAAACGAGAGGCTCTTTTTTCTCACGGTGACTCTCTGGTACTCGGTGTTCTCTGTGAACTCTGTGTCAATATGCGTTTTGAACCGCAGATCAACGCGGGCGAACGCAGATGGAGAGAAGATGGGCAGAATGCATGGCTGCCTTGAGTGATTCACGTAACCTGAAAGCCTTTTCTCATCTGTGTCGATCTGTGTTCATCCGTGGTTTACTTCTCATTTCGACTTGGTGTCTTTGTCGCCGGTGAGGGAACACTTTCTGTGATTTCGCTGATCAAGACGCCAAATCTGGATTCGAAGTCCGCCTCTAAGAATGAACGACGACTCGTTCTGGTTCAGAGACTTCCCGGTCCTCGAGTTCGTTGGGTGTAGTCCCGACCAGGAACCTGTAGAACGATCGGAACAGGCCGATCAGGTCATCCAAAATCATGTTCATACAGGGAATCAGAATCAGCGTCAGCACCGTCGCGAATGCCAGTCCAAAGGTCAGCGTAACCGCCATCGGAATCAAGAACTTCGCCTGAAACGATTTCTCCATCATCAGAGGCGCCAGCCCCGCGATCGTTGTCAGGCTCGTCAGCAGAATTGCCCGCAAACGTGATCTAGCTCCCAGGACGCTCGCTTCGAAGACATTCTTCCCCTGGCGACGCAGCTCATTGATAAAGTCCACCAGCACCAGGGAATCGTTCACCACAATTCCCGAGAGCGCCACCAGTCCGATCAGACTCAGAATCGTCGCCGGGTTGCCGGTGATCCAGTGCCCGATGATCGCGCCCTGGATCCCGAACGGAATCGCCAGCATCACCACCAGAGGCTGAAAGTAAGAACGGAACAGTCCCGCGATCATCATGTAAATGATCAGGAACGCCACCGGAAACGCGAGCGTCAAACCTGCAAAGGATTTCGCCTGCTCCTCCGACGTTCCAAGAAACTCGAACCGAACACTCGGATGCTCCCGCTGGATGTCCGCCAGCGCCGATTCGCGGAACTTCGTCATGACTTCATTCAGATTTCCCAACGTCGAATCGACATCTCCGCGGACCGTAACGCTGCGTTCCTGAGCAGAACGATGGATCGTTGTGAAGCCCAGCTTCTCTTCGATATGAGCCACTTCGCTGATGGGAATCCAACGCAGCTGCGAACGGATTTTCGCCATCTCACTGTCTGCGGAAATCGCCTGATCGTTCATCGCCAGGGAAGGCCTTGGCACCCAGAGCTCTTCGAGTTGAAAGACATCCTTGCGATACTCCTCCGGCAGGCGAACCATGATTTTCACATCCTCGCGGTTCCGGGTGACGCGCCGCGCCTCGGCTCCATACAGAGCATTTCGCACGAAGGTCCCCAGATCAGAAACCGTGATTCCCGTAGGCCGAGCCGACTCCAACAACGTCAGACGCGCTTCCTGTTTGCCCAGATCGAAGTTGTCTTCCAGGTCCACAACACCCTGATACTGATTCAACTCCTGCTTGATTCTCGTGCTGACTTCGACGACCTCATCGAAGTCCTTCCCGGAGATTCGCATCTCGATGTCCTTGCCAGCCGGCCCACCGGAAAATGCTTCCCAGACAACGGAGTTCACCCCGGGAATCGTGGCCGAAAACTTTCTCATGTCCGAAAGCAACGCTTCGCTCGACTTGAGCCCTTCAGCTTCGCGCTTGTCCGACTCTTTCAATTCGATGATCAGCTGCCCCAGGTGTGGCTGGACATCCGACCCGACGGCTCCCGTTCCGCCGATATTGACCTGAAAGCCTGCCTGCATCTGCACAGAGACGACCTCAGGCTGCTCAAGCACCTTGTCGGAAATCGCGATCAGGCGTTGACGGGTCTCATCAATGACCGTCCCCACCGGCATCTCCAGTTCCATCAGGACCGTCTCAGAATCCATCTTCTGAATGAACTCGAATTTCACGATCCCCGCCGCGACTAACCCGAACGACAAACACAGCGTACACATCGCGATCGCCACCGTCACATAACGCCAGCGCAATGACACGAGCAACAGCCACTCATACGGCTTCAACATCGTCTGTTCCATCATCCAGGTCTGAAGCAACCCGAGACGATGGAAGAACCCGGAGATCCCTCGAGGACGATTTGATTCGTCATAGCGTTTCACCTTCGGCAAGTGAGCCAGGTGAGCCGGCAGAATGAAGAGCGCTTCGAGCAACGACACGGTCAACGCCGCCGTCACGACCAGGGGGAGTTCCCGGAAAAATGTCCCGATCCTGCCTGTGATAAACAGCAGCGGAAGAAACGCGCCGATTGTCGTTGTCACCGAGACAATCACCGGCCACATCACCCCATCCGTCGCCCGGATCGCCGCTTCCCTGGCCGGCATTCCGTTCTCGACGCTGGTATAAATATTCTCGCCAATGACGATCGCATCATCGACGATGATCCCGAGCACAATAATCAGCCCGAACATCGAAAGCAGATTGATCGTCACCCCAAAAAGCGACATGAGGATGAACGTCCCCATGAAGGACACTGGCAGTCCCATCGCGACCCAGAACGCCACCCGCCAGTTCAAAAACAAATTGAGCACCAGCAAGACGAGAATCAAACCCGACTGCCCGTTGCGAATCATCAGATCAAGTCGCCCCGTCACAAAGCGAGACAGGTCACTGTACAGCGCCAGATTGAACTTGTGAGGAAACGGCCTCGCCAGCGAGTTCTCATAAACTGCTTGTGGATCCGGACGTCCCACGACGGCAGCGACAATCTTATTTGTCCAGACTCCCGCCAGCGCAAATGGCTTCCAGTACCACGGCTGTGCATAGGCGTCATTGAAACCCCAGGCATCAAATGGCTCGCCCTTTTTCCCCGCGATATACGCCTTGATGATCGTCGCGATCTGGATCGCATCCTGCGTCTTCGTTTTTTGAATGATCAGGTTCGCAGACCGCTTGCCATTGAAGTAGTTGTCGATATCCGTCTCGACAAATTCATCCCGGATCGTTGCGATGTCCTTCAGGAGAATCCGCTGACCTGACGTCGTCGCGAAGACTTCAATATCTTCCAGGTCGACGCCGCGTGATTCTTCTCCCAGAACACGCACCGACACATTCGCAGCATCCCCCTTTAAGTTCCCCGACGAAACATCAAGATTCGTTTTCCGAATCGCTTCAGCAACTTCGTTCAGCGTCAGGTCAAACTTCCTCAGCGTCTCGGGATCGATCTCCACCGAGATCTCATCTTCCCGTGTCCCCGACAGCTGAATCTCACTGACCCCCGGCAGCAGCAACAATTCATCACGCAAGTCTCGCGCAGCCTGCTTGAGTTCCTTCTCAGATCCATCGCCATAAATCGCGACACTAATCACCGGCAGCGTCGGCTCTGCTTTTCTCGCCGTCAGCCGTTCGAGGTCTACGGGCATGTTGTCGATGGCTTTGATTTCCATATCGACTTCCTGCAGAACCGCGTCAACGTCTTTGACCTCGTTGAAAAGCGTCAGCGTCGTGACGGACATCCCTTCACTGATTTGAGAATCGATCTTCTCGATCCCCTCGATATCCCGACACGCCTCCTCGATCTTGATCGTGACCGCTTTCTCGAGTTCCTCCGGCTGCGTCGCTGGATAAACCGCCGTCACGATGATCGCATCCGGACGCGACTCCGGAAACATTTCACGGACAAGCGTAAACGCAAACCCCGACCCCGCAATCAACAACACCGCCATCAGCATGTTGACCAGAACCGAGTTATTCACAGAAAAACGTGCAGGCGACATAGCTGATCTTTATTTAGCCCCCGGCGAGTCACCGGGGGGATTTATCTTTGTTCCTTCTCCCTTGAGGGGAGCGGCTTTAAGTCCTTCTCCCTTGAGGGGAGAAGGTGGCAGCGCTTCGCTGACGGATGAGGGTGGGGCATAGGCACTAACCGACTCACATTCGCACCGAGACACAACGCCCCCCCGATTATAGAACAACCGGCGAACTCCGCGAGAAGTTTCATCTGCTTTCTTGTCGCGGGGCCGACACTGGCGTGATCTTCCGCTCAACCAAATCGACCAGATAAACATACCGCCGTGGAAACAACTCCGCGACTTTCTCCGGCGGGTACTTCTCCGGCAGATAACGAACTCTGACGACCGGGCCATCCAACGTCGGCAGATTGATCACATAATCCAGGTGGCGATCCTCGGGCTTCTGTCGAATGATCGCCACCGCTGGTTTTTGCAGCGTATCGAGGGCTTTATTCATCTTCGCATGTTCGCCCCGCGCGAACTGCAGGTTACCAATCCCCTGATGCAGCCAGCTGTTCCACAAGGGATCTAGACTCGTATGAGCCGTCACCCAGGCGATCAGAAACATCCCGATCAACCAGGCCGACCACTGCGGCCGAATCAGCCAGTTCTTACTCTCGCGACCACACACCGCCTTGACCAGATCCACAATCCCGACCGCAGCAATGATGAGCAGCAGCGGCCCTGCTTCATACACATAGTGGTAGTGAAACATCCCGTCGAACCAGTACGGAATGTGAACCACATATAACAGCACCACAGACGCCAGCAGCAGCCACGCCATCGACCGGTTGTCGTATCGCAGCGTGACAAACACCACCAACACCACCACCAGCGGGATCGGTCCCCACGTCCATTTCAGATTCGAGACGACCCGGTTTTTTAAGTTCGTCCATGCCAGTTTCGCATCCAGGTTCTCAGCCCAGATGTCGTAATTCTCGATCACATCGATCGGGAGATTCTCTGCTTTCGCCTTCGCAATCCACTCCTCACCTTTGACGCGGTTATCAAACCCGAAGACATGCCGCGGCGTGTAATACTCGGTGTACTGCGAATAAGGGGTCGTCGTCATCGACCCGGTTGTCGCCTGGTTATAAACCAGCATGAACCCCATCCCCAGCGCAATCGGCGTGACGAACAACCCCGTCGAAACCATCGCCAACGCCAGCTGTTTCTCCCGCGACTGCCTCACCAGCCAGAACAGATACGCCACCGCAAACGGCAGACAGACCGCCAGCGCCGTCAAAGGACGCGACAGCATCGCGACCGTCAGCCCCAGACTCGCCAGCAGCAGGTCGTTTCGTGACGAATATTTCCAGAACCTGATCAGACAGAAAATGAACAGATAAAGCCCCATCAAAGTCGCATGGTGAGACAGAATCATGTTCGAAAAGAACTCGATCGTCGGCGAACAGGAGGTCAGTAACCCCGCCACAACACCCGTCCAATACCCCCCGATTTCGCGTCCAATCCCGAATGCCAGCATCGCCGTGATCGCACACGCGACCCAGTTCGAAACATACGGCATATCAAACGCCAGAAACGGTGCCACCCAGACCCCGACGCCCGGAAAGTACCGACTCGCAAAATGCCCGTCGGAGATATTCAGGACATGCATCATGTCCACCAGCTTCCGATCTTCCCCCAACCCGGGATTCGTCAGACGTCCATTGAGAAACGTCTCAGCCTGGAAAAGATAGCTGTATTCATCATGCACCGCCGGCGGCAACCCATCGCAGTAACTCGCGACCAGTGCAAGGTTTATGAACGTCACCAGCCCAATTCCCCACGCCGTCAACCACACCTGCAGCAGCCCTGGTTCAGACTCTGGCTTTAACCACCGGAACCAGCCCCTTGGCAACATCAAAATTGCCGGAAGCGCAAACATCCATAGCACATACGGCGATGTGTCCGCAATAAACAGCTGCATCCACGCGGCCAACCCGTTTGGACTGGAAAGGACCTGCGACCACAGCGGAATCTCAAACGGCAGGATCAATAACAGGACCGACGCCACCATCAACCCGATGGCAACCAGCACCCGTCGATCAGACCACGAAGAAGGGGACATCATGACATTCCATCTCTTTAGCCCCCGGCCAGTGACCGAGGACAAACCGCGTTCAATCCAACACCAACAGTATCACCGATGCCCGCCCTCCAACGCCAGCGTCTCTGACGGGTTGCTCTTCTAAAGAAATCCCCTTTTCCCTAGACTATCGCGGCTTATTCGTCTGCCAAAGCCGCCCCGGTCGGGTCGCGGAACCGGCGGAAGCTCGCGCGGAACGCGGGCCCAATCGTTCATGGATGGACCAATGTTTTCAAAATTCTCGTCATCGCGGTTCGACTACCTTTGGATCGGCCTGTTCGCAGGTCTGCTGATCTTTTTCAACCTCGGAACCGCGAAGCTGTTTGATGAAGACGAGCCCAAAAACGCTGAATGCGGGCGCGAGATGTTCGAACGTGGCGACTGGATCGTCCCGACGTTCAACTACGAACTCCGCACCGACAAGCCAATCATGATCTACTGGCTGATGCTCTGCTCGTTCAACGTTTTCGGCGTCAGCGAATTCGCCGCCCGACTCCCCAGCGCCCTCATGGCCCTCGGCACGATGTGCAGCATCTACGTCATCGCCCGACACCTCTTCGACCGCACCACCGGCCTCGTCGCCGCCTGCGCCCTCGGCAGCTGTCTGATGTACGTCACGATCGCGCGAGCCTCCACCCCCGACTCGACGCTGATCTTCTTCATCGTCCTCTCCCTCGCCATGTACGTCGTCTGGAGTCTCCCCAAATCACTGAACGGACTATCCGAATCCGAGGGTGGCCCAGCCGTTCACGGCTGGGTTGCGCAGCAACAAGACGCGTCACCATCCGCGATCAACTCCACATCCAACCCTCATTCGCCCCTGCAGTGGCCAGCCAAGTACCTGCCACGCCAAAACTGGCAATACCTCGCCATGTACGCCGTCATGGGCTGTGCCGTCCTCTCCAAAGGCCCCGTCGGCTTCCTCCTCCCCTGCACCATCATCGGTTTAACGCTGCTCTGGCTCGGCTACCTCGAACGAACCCAGACATCGCCTTCCACTGTAAAAACCAGCCTGCTCAAGTCGACACAAAACTACCTGATCGCCCTCCTCAGCGTCTTCTCACCGATCGCCTTCGGCAAAGCGGTCCTCTCAATGCGAGTCTGGTGGCTGGTCTTGAGTCTCGCCGTTGTTGCGTTGCCCTGGTACGTCGCTGTCGGCATCGCGACTGACGGGGCCTGGCTGGAAGGATTCCTCGGCGGGCACAACGTCGGACGTTTCCTCAAGCCGATGGAACAACACAGCGGCCCGTTCTTCTACTACATCCCCGTCGTGCTGATGGGCTTTTTCCCCTGGTCAGCGTTTCTCCCGCTGGCGATGGTGGAGGGGGCGATGGAAATTAGAAATTGGAAATTGGAAATTGGCCGATCAAAGAATTTAGTTGGTTATGTTTTCTTACTCTCCTGGGTGCTCGTCTACATCTGCTTCTTCTCGGTCGCGCAAACGAAGTTGCCGAATTATGTGCTGCCTTGTTATCCGGCGCTGGCAGTGTTGACATCAGCCTTGCTCGTTCGTTGGACGCGTGGCGAGATGGTTCTCTCGGCGAAGTACATCAGCTGGGGCGCCTACACGTGGATCGCTGCGGGCATCGGCCTCATGGTCGGCTTGACGGTCGCTGGAGGGGTCATTCTTCAAGGGACTTACTGGCTCGGACTCCTCGGACTCGTTCCGCTCGCCGGTGGGTTGATTCTACTCTGGCAGGAACGCCAGCCGGCGTATTTGAGCGATCTGAAACTCGGCCGACTCCCCGCCGTCATCGCGACGGCAGGACTCTTCGTCCTGGCCGCTATCAATCTCGCTGCTGACCCGATCAGCCAGCAGCAGGACGGCCCGCACTACGGCGAACTCAGCCAGCAACTCGCCGGCGAATCACGCGAACTCGGCACGTTCGAATTCTTCTCCCCCAACCTCGTCTTCTACGGCGAAAAACAAGTCGCCCGCATCAAAGACGTCGACCACCTGACCCGCTTCCTGTCTGAGAATCCAGGCGGCATGGTCCTGACCCGCTCCGACAAATACGAACTCTACAAAAACGACCTCCCGCCCGACATCATCATCGCCGACCGACGCCCCCGCTTCCTCCGCCAGCACGACCTCCTCCTCCTCATCCACCGCAGCAGCGAAGTCGCCAAAAGCGAAGTGCTGAGCGTGATCCGATAGCCGCCTTGGTCCTTCTCCCTTGAGGGGAGCGGTTTTCAGTCCCTTCTCCCTTGAGGGGAGCTGTGTTAAATCCTTCTCCCTTGAGGGGAGAAGGTGGCAGCGCTTCGCTGACGGATGAGGGTGGGGCATAGGCACTCATTCGCCCCCATTGACGTAGCCAGCAACAGGCCATCGGTCGCAGAGATTCACCACAAAGGCACGTAGTCATGAGTCAGTATAAAGCGACACTGCTGTCGTTTGTTCTGGGTTTCTTGCTGTTCTCGCCAGTACTTTTTCTGCTTGCATATCCGGCAATTTGCATCGGAATGGACAAAGTCATTTCGAAGAATTCAACTGTCAGACTTAGCCAAACTGCATATACAATTTGCGACTTCGCTCCGATTCTCGAAGATCCATTCTATCGCTATCTCGTCTTAATCCATAAAGACTTGTTTTGGAATTATTTAGACGACATTCACTCGCCTGGATCCAAAAAACACTGCAATGCAGGTAGCAGGAAGCAAATCCAACTGGCCTATTGATTGCCAATTACTTCCTCTCCGGAATCCCGCTCTCATCCGTATCCCCGCCAAACATCATCGGCAACAGCTTCATCACCAACCCGTTGAGTTCCCCGTTAAACGCCTCCTGCGATTCAATCGCGCGAAGCCCCTTCAGGTACTCCTGCACGCCTGCAGCTTGTCCAATCAAAACGGCTTTCTGCTTTTCAAAATCCTCGATCGAATAGTTCTCGATCGTCGACTCCGCAGACCCGATCATCCCTGCAAACGAGGTGATGAACGGCTCTGGCAACCAATAGCCTTCGACCTTCTGAAACTGATACTTCTGCGGCTCGGCTTCCCCCGTTGACATTGAAAGCGTTGTTTCTGTCTCACTGGCGGTGACGACTTCAAACTTCGCGTGATTCAACTTCTCCTGCAGCGCCGCGACCGGATTCTCAGGTGACAGACTCATGATCTCGTTGTAGATCGCCATCAGATCGGCTGCAGGCCCTGCCGCAAATCGCTGGCCATCGAACTTCTTCAACGGCAGGGCATCGAATAACTCCGAGTCCGCCACCCGATTCATGCGTGCGACCAGATCGCCCCACTTTGCTTTCGCCTTCTCCGGGTCCGCATGAAATGGCAAGACAGGCGTCGCGATGAAGAACTCCTGCTTTTCCTTCATCAACTCCACAACTTCACGAAGCACACCCTGATAAGCATTGAGCAGTTCCTGATCCGCAAACCGATGCGCCCCCTTCTGCACCACCTTATTAATCAGCCCCTGATAACTCGGCGGCAGCAATCCCCAGAACTTCTCCGGCTGGGCATCGATCAGCGACTGCACCGCTAACCGCGAAACCTCTTCCGGCGTTCGAGTCGTGATCGGTTCCACGGCTGGGGAAGCTGATACAGCCGGCGCAGAGCGATCTTCAGAGGCGGGTGCGGAAGCCTTGGTTGTCTCAGTACTTGGCTCCTGGGGGGGTGTTGACGTTCCGCAGCCTGCAAGAATCGTCGCGGTCAGGATTAGAGAAAGCGATGGACGAGTTGGCATGGCTGCTCCTGAGTGTCAACTGGCGAATAAGAAACGCGAGTAATTGTCATATCCAATGGATGCGATGGAAGATAGGTCAATTTCACGATCTCGGGTTCAGATCGGAAACGATGGTTTTCCGAAGTCTCCCGCCCATAAGCCGTTGGCAAAGGACTGTCTTCACACACTGGCCCATAAGCCCTGCTTATAGAGATTCGTCTCAAAAGAGGAATTTTTTATTGAGATCAACATGTGAGGCTTGCTTTTTTGGTCTTTCAGGACTTTAATAGGCCTGCGACTTTCCATAAGAAATGCTTATATCCATAGGCGTTGAGATGATCCTCAACGAAAACGACCGCAAGGAGCGTCCCTCATCCACCCGGCCTGACAGCCACCTTCTCCCCGATTGAGAAGTAGCAAACTACATCCACAGCGAATGCATCTACGGAACGTTGAAATCTTCTGTGAAGTCGTGACTCGGCGGAGCTTCTCCAAAGCCGCCGAGGTGTTCGGCGTTTCCCAGTCCGCAGCCAGCCAGGCAGTGATGCAGCTGGAAAAACGGCTCAATACCACGCTGCTCGATCGCTCTAAGCGCCCTTTCGAACTGACTCAGGCCGGCGAGATCTATTACCAAGGCTGTCGAGACCTCATCAGCCAGTTCCGCGAAATCGAAGACCGTGTCCAGCAGGTCGGCAACAAGGTCACGGGCCGCATTCGGATTGCTGCGATTTATTCCGTCGTGCTGTCGGATCTCGAGCAGGTGGCTCGGGCTTACCGTCAGGCTTATCCCGACGTCCATTTGAACATTGAATATCTCCATCCCAGCGTCGTGTATGAGCGTCTGGATGAAGATGAATGTGAACTGGGTCTGGTTTCGTTTCCTGAGCGAGCCAGCGATTTCCAGGTAATTCCGTTGGATCAGGAACCAATCGTGGTTGCGGTGCCGATGGGGCATCCGTTCTGCGATCGAACGAGTCTTCAGGTGAAGGATCTAGATGGTCAGCGATTCATTGGTTTCTCGACGGCGCTTCGCATTCGTCGTGAGATCGACCGCTGGCTGCGTCAACATAATGTCTCGATTTCCATGGTTCACGAGTTCGACAATGTCGAGAACGTGAAGCGTGATGTCGAAATCGGCTCGGGGATTTCTCTCCTGCCAGCTCCGACGCTCAAACGCGAAGTTCAGACGGGCACGCTGCACGCGCTTCAACTTGAAGACGCCCGCTGGTTCCGCCCCATTGCGATTCTGCATCGCAAAGGACGAACCCTGAACTCAGCCACCACGCGTTTCGTCGAAATGCTGCAAGCTTCCAAATCTGCTCAGACCTTAGCCAGTGGTCACTCGCCTTCGTTCGCGACTCACGGAACGATCCAGGCGGGCACTCAGGCTCAGGCGATGATGGATCAGAATGCCTCTTTGAAACCTGCCGTCGCGAAAGCGGCCGCGCGTAGCCTCGAGGAGGACACGGAGAAAACAGTCTCTGTGGCCTCTTTGACAACAACCTGACCAGTCCCGGACGAGCGGAACAGGGTTGTCAAACGAGGCGAAGCCAGAGGGCTCCCGCTCGCGAAAACAAACCCTGCCGCGAACGCAAACCGTGCGTGACATGTCTGTGATTCGGTTCCAAGTCGAGGTTCTCGAACCTCAGTTGAAACGAAACAACCACGATTTCGAACAGACAGGAAGATTAGAAGAAGGTTGACCACAGAGACACGGAGGCCACAGAGGAGAGGAATTCTCGGGTCTGAAAACTCCGTGACCTCCGTGCCTCGGTGGTGAATACCTTCTGAGATTTCCTGGCTGTTCCACCTGCCAGCAGTATTCAGACTGTTGAGTCAGGTTTGAAAAGACAGGGGGTTTACACCCCCCGCTCGCCTTAAGATTTTTTGTTGGGGAATGACGATGAACGATCACGATGACCAGCTCCTGGGCAAGCTCGTAGGATATCCCGAAAAGCAAGGCCTGTATGATCCTGATTACGAGCACGAGAACTGCGGTGTCGGTTTCGTCGCGCACATCAAGGGCGTACGGTCGCGCGATATCATTGATGACGCCAACCGCATGCTCGTCCACATGGAGCACCGCGGCGCTTGTGGCTGCGAAGAAAATACCGGCGACGGGGCAGGAATCCTGACGGCGATTCCTCACGAGTTCTTCGAGAAGGTCGTCGCCTCCCAGGGCATCAAGCTGCCCGAGATGGGTCGCTACGGCGCCGGAAACGTCTTCCTGCCACGTGATCCTGCTCACCAGGCCTTCTGTAAGCAGACCCTCGAAGGCTATATCACCGAACAAGGCCTGAGCCTGCTCGGCTGGCGCCCGGTTCCGACCGATTGCGACGCCGCTGACGTCGGTCCCTCGGCTCGCGACTGCATGCCGGTCATCGAGCAGATCTTCATCGCCGCTCCGGAAAGCATGGACAGCAAGACGTTCAACCGCAAGCTGTTCGTCGTTCGTAAGAAGTCTGCCCTCAAGCTGCGGACCATGGACCACCCTGAAGCGCAGATGTATTACGTCTGCTCGCTTTCCTCGGGCATCATCGTTTACAAAGGGATGCTGCGAACCAACCAGGTCATGCCACTTTATCTGGACCTGCAAGATCCCGATTACAAATCGCATCTGGCGATGATTCACTCCCGCTTCTCGACGAACACCTTCCCCAGCTGGGACCGTGCTCAGCCTTGTCGTTACATCGCCCACAACGGCGAAATCAACACGCTGCGTGGGAACCGCAACTGGCTGTTCGCTCGCCAGGGACCGATGAACTCCGATCTCTACGGCAGCGATATCGATGAGATGTGCCCCATCGCTGAGCCATTCTGCTCTGACTCGGGGAACTTCGACAACGCGATCGAAATGCTGCTGCACTCCGGCCGTTCGTTGCCGGAAGTCGTCATGATGTGTATCCCGGAAGCCTGGGAAAACCATGACTTCATGTCTGATACGAAGAAGGCGTTCTACGAATACCACTCCGCCCTGCAAGAGCCATGGGATGGACCTGCCTCGATCTCGTTCACCGATGGAACCGTCATCGGAGCAGTTCTCGACCGCAACGGCTTGCGACCCTCCCGCTATTACCTGACCCACGATGACAAAGTCGTGATGGCCAGCGAAGTCGGTGTGCTGGAAATTCCGCCCGAGAACATCAAAGCCAAAGGCCGACTGCAGCCTGGCAAGATGTTCCTCGTCGACTTCCTCGAAGGTCGCATCATTGATGACGAAGAGCTCAAAGAATCAATTGCCCAGAAGCGTCCTTATCGTCAATGGCTCGATGAGCAGACGATTCACGTCAAAGAACTGCCCACTGGCAAGCTCGTAGAAGACGCCAAAGACGATACCGAACTTCTCCACAAGATGAAGGCCCTCGGCTACACCGTCGAGACAATGCACTTCATGCTCAACCCGATGCTGTACGCCAAGAAAGACCCGATCGGCAGCATGGGTGACGACGCCGCCCTCGCCTGTCTCAGCGACCAGCCACGCATGCTGTACGATTACTTCAAGCAGCTCTTCGCCCAGGTGACCAACCCCGCGATCGACTCGATCCGCGAGAACGTCATCATGAGCCTGCGTTGCTTTATCGGGCCTGAAGGGAATCTGCTCGATACGACTCCTGAGCAGTGTCACCGTCTTATCATTCCTCACCCGATCCTGCGCAACAGCGAAGTCGCAGCCATTAAGGACCTCAACCACCGCAAGTGGACAACGAAGGTCATCGATATCACCTTCGACCGCAAAGACGGTCCCGCCGGCATGCGAGAAGCCCTCAAGCGCATCTGTGCAGAAGCCGAGCAGGCGATCGCTGATGGTCACAGCATCGTCGTCCTCTCCGACCGCGCGATGGACTTCAACCGCGTCGCGATCAGTTCGCTTTTGGCCTGCGGTGCCGTTCACCATCACCTCGTCAAGAACGAACTGCGGACCCGCATCGGTCTGGTTCTCGAATCGGGCGAAGCACGCGAAGTTCACCACTTCTGCCTGCTGACTGGCTACGGGGCTGATGCGATCAACCCTTACATGGCGTTTGCAGCTATCCAGAAAGCCTACCGCGATGGCGACCTCGAAGGCGACTGGTGCGAAGACTCCGTTGTCGATGCATATCGGAAAGCCGTCAAGAACGGGATGCTCAAGGTCATGGGCAAAATGGGGATCTCCACCCTCGCCAGTTATAAAGGCGCCCAGATCTTCGAAGCCCTCGGCCTCAACGAAGACGTCATCGAGACCTCGTTTGTCGGAACGGCCAGCCGGATCAAAGGCGTGACGCTCGACGTCCTCGCCGAAGAAACTCTGGCCCGACACTTCGACGCCTTCCCGGAACGTGACGATCTCCAGACGGCCCTCCTCGATAACCCTGGCTTGTACCACTGGCGCAAGACCGGCGAGCGACACCTCTGGAATCCGTACACGATCTCTGGCATCCAGATCGCTGCCAAGACGAACGACAAGTCGGCTTACTACCAGTTCGCCAAGATGTCCGACGACGAAGCGAGCAAGAAAGGGACTCTGCGCGGACTTCTCAAGTTCAAGCCAGGTACCCCGATTCCGATCGAAGAAGTCGAGCCAGTCACGAGCATCGTCAAGCGTTTCTGCTCGGGCGCGATGAGCTACGGCTCGATCTCCGCTGAGACCCACGAAACGCTCGCGATCGCCATGAACCGCCTCGGCGGTAAGAGCAACACCGGCGAAGGGGGCGAAGATTACAAACGCTTCACACCCGATTCCAACGGCGATTCTCGACGATCCGCCATCAAGCAGATCGCCTCGGGCCGCTTCGGCGTCACCAGCTGGTATCTCACCAACGCTGATGAGCTTCAGATCAAGATCTCGCAAGGTGCAAAACCTGGCGAAGGGGGAGAGCTCCCCGGTCATAAGGTCGACAAGATCATCGCCGCGACGCGTCACTCCACGCCGGGCGTCGGTCTGATCAGTCCTCCGCCTCACCACGATATTTACTCGATCGAAGACCTGGCTCAGCTGATCTTCGACCTGAAGAACGCAAACCCGACGGCTCGAATCAGCGTGAAGCTGGTCTCGGAAGTCGGCGTGGGTACGATCGCAGCCGGTGTCGCGAAAGGACATGCGGACAACATCCTCATCTCCGGCGACAACGGCGGAACGGGTGCCTCTCCTCTGACTTCGGTCAAGCACGCAGGTCTGCCGTGGGAACTCGGGATCTCCGAGACACACCAGACCCTCGTCATGAACGACCTGCGCAGCCGCGTTCGTCTTCAGACCGATGGTCACCTCAAGACCGGCAAAGACGTCGTCATCGCCTGCCTGCTGGGGGCAGAAGAGTTTGGTTTCGCGACCGCTCCTCTGATCGTCCTCGGCTGCATCATGATGCGGAAGTGTCACCTCAACACCTGCCCGGTCGGTATCGCGACTCAGGATCCTGAACTTCGTGCGAAGTTCAGCGGCCAGCCTGAGCACGTCGTCAATTACCTGTTCATGGTTGCTGAGCATGCTCGCGAGATCATGGCGGAACTCGGCTTCCGCACGATCAACGAGATGGTCGGCCGCAGCGACATGCTCGAGTACGATGCTGCCATCGGACACTGGAAGGCCAAGCACCTCGACATGTCTCCGATCCTGCGTCTGGCCAAGAAGCCTCATGCAAACGTCGGCACTCACCATCAGATCAGCCAGAAGCACGGCCTGGAAAATGTCCTCGATCAGATCCTCCTTCTGCCACAATGCAAGAAGGCGATCAACGAAGGCAAACCGGTCAAGCTCAATGTCGGTCTGAAGAACACCGACCGTGCCTTCGGGACGACTCTCAGTCACGAAGTCTCGAAGAAATGGGGCGCCAAAGGCCTGCCAGAAGACACCATCACCCTCAAATGCACCGGCTCAGCAGGGCAGTCACTGGGTGCCTGGATGACCAGCGGCATCACCATCGACCTCGTCGGCGACGCCAACGATTACGTCGGCAAAGGCCTCTGCGGCGGGAAGATCATCGTCTCTCCACCCGAGAAGTCGACCTTCAAAGCCGAAGACAACATGATCGCCGGCAACGTCTGCCTCTATGGAGCAACCAGCGGCGAACTCTATCTGCGAGGCATGGCGTCGGAACGCTTCTGCGTTCGTAACTCGGGGGCAACCGCAGTCGTCGAAAGCGTCGGCGATCACGGCTGCGAGTACATGACCGGCGGGAAAGCCGTCATCCTCGGCAAGACCGGTCGCAACTTTGCAGCCGGGATGTCGGGCGGCGTGGCGTATGTTTATCAGCCCAAAGACGTCTTCGAGCCGAACGTCAACATGGAGACGGTCGAACTCGAAACGGTCGAAACCCCAGAAGAAGCCGAGGAGCTGCGTCTGCTGATCGCCAATCACCAGGCTTACACTGGCTCCACTGTCGCGGCTGAGATCCTTTCGAACTGGGACGACAACGTCCTGAAGTTCGTCAAGGTCATGCCCGTCGACTACAAGCGCGCGATGAAAGAAATCGCCGAGGCCTTGAAGAAGTCCGAAGCCGAAGTCGAAGCCACCGCCCAGATGCTGGCCTGAAAGGCGCTGGGCGTTAGGCACTAGGCGCTAGGAAGGAACGAGAGGCGTCACCTCGGCGTGCTCCTTTCCGGCTAATTACCAATTACCCCGCAGCACACATGCTGCGAATCTCACATAGACTAATTACGGGTTTCACATCCATGGGTAAGCCAACAGGTTTCAAAGAATTCAAACGCATCACTCCGAAAGAGGCCTCGCCGAAAGAGCGTCTGTCGGGCTGGAACGAGTTCGCACCACAGCTGCCAGTGATCGAACTGCGCAACCAGGGTGGACGCTGTATGGACTGCGGCGTTCCGTTCTGCCACACCGCAGGCATGATGGCCAACATGGCCGCTGGCTGCCCGGTCCACAACCTCATCCCCGAGTGGAACGACCTCGTCTACAATAACTTGTGGCACGAAGCTCTCGAGCGTCTCCACAAGACGAACAACTTCCCCGAGTTCACCGGCCGGGTCTGCCCTGCTCCCTGCGAAGGCTCCTGCGTCCTCGGCATCCATGAACCTCCCGTCACCATCAAGAACATCGAACGCGCGATCATTGATCGTGGCTTCGAAGAAAACTGGGTCAAACCGAGCCCGCCAAAAAACCGCACGGGGAAGAAGGTCGCTGTCGTCGGCTCGGGTCCTGCAGGACTCGCTGCCGCTGCTCAGCTGAACTCCGTCGGCCACGACGTGACTGTCTACGAACGCGCCGACCGCATCGGCGGCCTCCTCATGTACGGCATTCCGAACATGAAGCTCGAAAAGCAGATCGTTCAACGGCGAGTCGACCTCCTCGCAGCAGAAGGAGTCAAGTTCGTCACCAGCACCGCCATCGGCAAGGACATCCCGGCTGATCAGCTGGAACGCGAATTCGACGCCGTCGTTCTCGCGACCGGCTCGACCTCGCCCAACGACTTCTTCCTCAAGACTCCTGGTCGCGAACTCAAGGGCATCCATTTCGCCATGGAGTTCCTGCACCAGAACACCAAGAGCCTGCTCGACAGCAAACACGCCGACGGCAATTACATCACCGCCAAAGACAAGCACGTCGTCGTCATCGGCGGGGGTGATACAGGAACCGACTGCTGCGGCACCTCGCTGCGTCACGGCTGCAAGTCGCTGGTCAACTTCGAAGTCGTGCCTCAGCCTCCTGAGAAGCGTGCGTCCAACAACCCCTGGCCGCAATACCCCCGCGTCTTCAAACAAGACTACGGCCACCAGGAAGCCGCCGTGCGTTTCGATTACACCGAGATGAAAGGCAAGCGTCTGGTCACCGACCCGCGCGAGTACTCCATCCAGACGATGGAATTCCTCGGCGAAGACGGCGTCCTCAAAGCCGTCAAAACAGTCCGCCTTGACTGGAACAACCCTCTCGACGGCAAGCCCTTCTCCATCGTCCCCGACAGCGAAGAGATCTGGCCAGCCGACCTCGTCTTCCTGGCCCTGGGCTTCAAACACCCCGAGCCAACTGTCGCCGAACAACTCGGCGTCGAAAAAGACGCCCGCGGCAACTACAAAGCCGATTACAACAAGTACCGCACCAACAAAGACAAAGTCTTCGCCTGCGGCGACTGCCGACGCGGCCAGTCCCTGGTCGTCTGGGCCATCAACGAAGGCCGCGAAGCCGCGAGAGAATGCGACCGGTATCTGATGGGCAGCACGGAACTGCCGTAAAAAACAAAAGCCTGAAGGAACCGTCCTTCAGGCTTTTTCGCATTTACATAAAATGAAAAAGCTATTGACCAGAGTCTGTGGGAATTACTTCCAGCTTCTTCTTAGAGATCTGATCTTTGACTCTTTGCTCGAATTGAGCACGTTGTTGGTTAGTTACATAACGAGGTTTGCCGTCTGCTCCAACGCAGAATGTCAAAGGTCGGTAGACTATTGTGCTTCTTCGTTTTCGATGTTGTCGGTTCATAAGTTTTACCCTCCGATCTCGGTCAAGATTTCTGTAAAATTGAAATCGCCGCTATCGAGCATTTTCTGAAATAATATCTGAAATTCGTTCTGAAAACAGAGCAAAGTGGCAGCAAGTGGGTGCGTTTGTTGACTATTTTCTCTAGCATCAACCGCTCCAAAAGCATCGCCAAATGTTGCAAGACATGTCGAATCAGCGAAAATTGCACCAAAAACCGTTTCCTCACCTGACTTTGCAAGTTTTACAACAATTGGCATTGCCAGAAACGATTTTGTGTGTGGATTAACTCTATTGAGACGAGATTTGCTGAAGTGCATTACATCCTGAAGCCAGTATTCTCGCGATCCATCAACTTTGTAGTCGTATTTGCTAATGAATGTTTCCCTAAATTCGTAGGTAAACGCATCGCCCACGATTCCTTCATTGATCGGAAAGCGTCTGCCAACTGGTCCTCCTGACCCTCCTTCGTAATCAGTGAGTTGAGAGTATTCAGAGTGCGAAAAACGTACATGAACACAAGCACGTAATACACATTTCCAATTTCTGTTCTTGTTCCGCGACGCCTGAATTGTTCCGAGAAAACACCTCAAAAACTGCTTGAGCTGTTTGAGACGTTCCTCTTTACCTGACAGTAACTGATCTTGAAGTAGTTTCTGGGTTCTCTGACGTTCTGCGCTTCGCCGTTTCGCTGCAAAGTACGCTGCAAAAGCTAATAACAATGAGACGAATGAACCAATGGAAATAAGGACAAGGTCCGCCAAAGCCCAGTTCGCACGTGTTGCTAAATCTTTTGTAGAATCAACCCAAAGACCATATGCCACCCTCAAGGAAGCAAGTAGTGAAATCAATGAAAGATACAGCGACGCGAGATCAAGATAGTCTTCATCACTAAGAATCTGGATAAGCCGCTTGATCAATTTCCCGTCCTTCGTACAGAGTTGATAGACCGAAAATATCCGTCTGTACACAAATTTCAACTGACTTTTGACAGTATGATTCTAAATATCGTCACCCGCTTGAAGCGACACCGCATGTTCTTCCTCCTGCTGATCACTCTCTACGGCGTGCTCGTCATTGCCGTCTATTCCAACCAGCGATATCTGCAGTACTTCCCGTCGCATGTAGACATGGCCCTCGTGGGAACAGAGACGTTTCATCCATTGAAAACGAACGCCGGCGTCTTCCTCGGCTACGTCAAAGAAGTCCCGACTCCGCGCCAAACGATTCTCTTTTTCCACGGCAACGGCGGCGAAGCCATCCATCGCGACTGGGTCAGGCTTCTTGACCGCCACGACGACATCAACATCATCCTCGCCGAATACCCCGGCTATGGCGGCAGCCCCGGCAAGCCGACGGAAGAGGCCATCTTTGGCCGCGCCCTCGAAACGTTCGACGAAGCCCAGTCCCGCTATCACGTCCCGATCCTCGTCATCGGCGAAAGCTTAGGCACCGGCGTTGCCAGCTATGTCGCCTCCAAACGCCCCGCCGTCGGGCTGGAACTGATCGCCCCTTTCACCTCCGCCGTCGACCTCGCCAGCAGCATCTACTGGTTCATCCCCGTCCACTTCCTGATGAGCGATCGCTTCGACTCCTCCCATCACCTGCAAAACCTGACGATCCCCCTCCGCATCGTCCACGGCACCGCCGACGAAGTCATCCCCGTTTCCCACGCCCAGAAGCTCTACCAACACTACTCCGGCGAAAACAAAGCCTTCGAAGAAATCCCAGGCTTCGGCCACAACGACATCCCGACTGCCATCCTCAACCGCAAAGAGACGACGCGGTTCTGGGAACTCATTGAGCAGTAGTTCCAACGGGAGGGCGAGGCTCCGTCCGAGCCGCTACTTTGCGTTGCCAGACTCCAGCTTTGTTTCGACCAGCGACAATCTCACCCCGCCAGAAACCGCATTGATGCCTCCACCCCCAGCGCCACCTGACCCATGCGATCATAATCCAGAGTTTCCGGCAGGTCGGTCGCACGATGATAATGTGGATTCCTCAGAAAACTCGTGTCCGTCAGCATCAAGGCTGGATAACCCTCGTTCCAGAATGACCTGTTGTCGCTCAACTGAATCTCAAGGATTGACTCGGGCAACGCGACCGGCAGCAATGGCAACGACGTCGCATCACGAAAAGCGATCTCAAATGACGTGACCAGCGACTCAGACGCCATGTTCCCCACGGCGGCTAGAAAATTCCCGCGATCGGGAATCATCTGATAGAAAGCTTCCGGTAATCCCTCTGGCAGACCCTGGGAATACTCCTCATCACTGAAAAAAACCACCATCTCCAGGCACAGCATCGCCTTGATGTCATCGCCACGCGCTTTGCACTGCCGCGCGTGGTACTCGCTGCCCATCGCCCTCATGTTGAAGTAGGGCGGCTCCTCGCACGCAAACGCAACAAAACGAATCGTCCTCGAAGGCTGAATCCCTTTCAGCAGCCGACTCACTTCCAGCAACACCGCAACCGCTGACCCGTTGTCATCCGCTCCTGGCGTTGTCGTCACCGTATCGTAATGAGCTCCCAACAGGATGATTTCGTCTGACTTCGAGGTTCCCGGCCACTCGACAATCAGATTCGTCGCCTGATCGCCGAGAGCATCGTAAACCTCTCGCTGCACTTCATAGCCGAGCGACTTCCAAGCCCCTTCGATGTACTCAATCGTCCTCTCAATCGATCCAGGGACACGAAACGACCTCGGACCAATCGTTGTTGCAAGATGTTCGACGTGATCACGTAGAAGTTCGGAAAGCGGCTGGTTGTCGTTCATGATGTTTCAAGTCTAACAACATTGCAGAATCAACCAGGTCTGATCAAAATTTCGCGACTCTAGATCTTGCTGTCGAATCCAGAAATAGATCATTCCACAATCACCCCACATCCATCCATTCATGTCTTCGTCGGAGTCAATTTGTAAAAGAAGACGCCATTCATGAGCTGTTTTGACCAGCGATTCACGTCGTTCGTCTCGCTCGCTGCTAAAGTAGTCCGTATAGATTCCGTTTGTGACAAGTTGGCATTCCACTTCCATAGGATTCTGTATCACGGTGGGAAAGCCGAGTAATCGATTCGCAGACAATTGCGAATTCTTTTTTGTCTTCTCTAATAATTTCAGGTAAGCATCGTATTCGGGAGTGCAATATTCAAATTGAGCAAGTGTGTCCCGCAAAGAGAGTTCCAGAGTCGGTTTCAACCTATATGAGTTGATCTTAGTAACCCCAGTATCAACGACCGGACTCTGCATCCGCTTCAACGATCCCCGATCAACATCACAATAAATCACTCGCGATGACCCTTTCTCCTTCAAATCAAAACCCCATGGTTGCTCAACGACATCGTAAAAGAAATACAACCATCCACTTCGAGGCAGGGCAGGATCGATGAATTGCAGAGATGCCAAATCTATCTGTGCCAGAAACGAGAGTGAAACAACTTTCGGCGGTGATTTCTTTCTCGGATCAAGTGGAGGAACAACCCAGCTCGGCCATTCAAATCCCTCAGGTACATCAGGGTTGCCGCCGAATCTTGAGGCCCCCAGAGCAATGGAATCCTGTTCGGCCTTTTCCATTTCAAATCGAATCGAAGGACGCGCAATTTCGTCAATCTCGAGATGCGAAAGAAGCGGCTCTTCGGCCAATTGAGTTTTTATCAAATCGATTGATGCCTGGATCTCATGGTTGATGTTCATGCATGTAAACTACTCGTCTGTGAAAGCAGAGATCAAGCTTTATCCTCAAAAATTCAGCTATGCGAGTTCCCGATGATCTTTCTAAAATCGTCTTCATGAACAGCCATGACGACGACGATCTCGACGAGGACTACGAAGACGACATCGACCTCGATGATGATGACGACGAGGACGATGCCTACCCCTGCCCCGAATGCGGCAATCTCGTCTACGGCGACGCCAGCAACTGCCCCCGCTGTGGCTACTATTACATCGACCACCAACCCTGGTACTACGCCGCCCCACGCTCGTTCGCGTCGTACCTCTACTACAAACCGATTGTCATCGCCGTCGTCGTGATGCTGCTGTGCATTTTCTGTCTGGCCGTTATCCCGCGTTAACGAGTAGTCGGGGTTGGGACAACCCCGACGGCGCAGCCGCAAGAAACACGGACGACTTCGCGTTGGAGGCCCATCCGTTGATAAGAAGTCAACTTATCAGATCCAACCAATTTCATCCGCTTTGAGAATGTCCTGACCTGGACCTCGGACATTCGTAATGAAGACTCGCTCACTTCTGATCACAAAAATGACGCGATAATTTTTACCTCGACGCGTCTTAAAAATCTGATGTCGAATCGTCTCCTGATGATCATCGTTCTCAGGAGCAAGAGGGCAATGGTCCGCAGACTCTTCCAGTTGAGTCAGCAATTCATCCCATCGATCCATCCATGTTTTCGCACCCGATAAGGAATGTTTCGAAATCCATAGAATGATCGTTCGAAGATCGCGATCAGCCCGATCAGATAACTCAACGACGTATCTCATTCATCAAATGCCCAGACTTCGTCGAATTTCCTGCGTCACTTCGCGAGCAGGCCGGGTACGACCAGCGTTGATGTCGTCCAAACCTTCCTGAATCGCAGCATTGATCTCGGATCGGTGAGCAAGAGACTCCCATTCGACCAGCAAATCGTCCATCGTCAATGTCTCATCTGCCGAGCGCAGATAGTCGCTGGCGAACTGATGGAACTTGTCAAGTTGTTCTTGTGTGACTGCCATGATTCGAATTCCTGATTCATTGAATTATGGCGAATCAAACGAGTCAAAATCAATGCTTGTTTTTCTCGCTCGTTTTCCAGCAAAACCGAAACAAGACTTCGTTAGATTCGACGATTGGGTTCCCGTCCTGAAGGGACGAATTCTGTCAGCCCTGGGTGAAACCCTGGGTGAGAGGGCAATCAAACGTCACCACCCTGAAGGGGTGGGTCAACGTAGAGTAAACCTGAGCCGTCCCTTCAGCACGGAAATATCTATCTACACATCACATACCCAGGGTTTCACCCTGGGCTGGTAGATAACGGCCCTTCAGGCCTCAGAAGAGACTGGTGACAAGTGATCATGAGTTGTCGCCGATCGGATGCAGCGCGGGACAGTGGCTCCCTCGCGTTGTGATCAAGTACCTACCAGTTGTGGCTCTTTACTCTTCACCAGCCCCGCCTGTTTCACCAGCGGCAGCTTCAGCGTGAACGTCGTTCCGACATTCGGCGTCGACTCGACGCGGATTCGGCCTTTGTGAGTCTCGATGATGTCTTTACACAGTGCAAGGCCGATGCCGGTGCCGCCTTGGCCTTGTTCGTCGGCGGTTTTTGTCGTGTAGAAGTTCTGGAAGATCTTGGGGATGACGTCTTTGGGGATGCCGCAGCCTGTGTCTTTGACAGCGATCTCGGCCCATTTGTTGTCGGACGATTTGGAAACGGTGACGGTGACCTGGCCACGTTCTTTGATCGCCTGGCGGGCGTTGATCACCAGGTTCATCAGGACCTGCTGGATCTGAGAGGCATTGATCTCCGCGAAGATATTGTCGGCCAGATGCGTTTCCAGCTGGACTCGGTATCGCATCAGATCTTTCTCGACGAGGACGAGCAGATCGCCGACAATGACCGACAGGTTGACGACATCGACCCGGTTCGGCTTGTGTCGGGCATACGAGAGCAGGCTGGTAGTGATCTTGGCGGCTCGCTGGCTGGCGGCGAGGATTTTTTCGAACGCTTTGTCGCGCGTCGGGGCATCCTGGTGACGGACACCCATTTTGGCGTAGTTGATCGTCGTCGTCAGGATGTTGTTGAATTCGTGAGTGATCGCCGTCGCGAGCGTACCGACAGACGCCAGCTTCTGAGCCTGCATCAACTGCGACGACAGGTCCGCCACTTGCTTTTCAAGTTCTGCAATACGTGCTGCTGGATCGGACATGGCTGACTCACCGTAAAAACTCAAGAAAAGAAGACAGGGTTGGAACGCAGAGGGAACAGAGGAGGGCAGAGGTCACAGAGAAGAGTTTTTGATTTCTAGAATTCAAAACGATGTCTTAGAAACACTTCAATTTCTTGACTTTGCGTCATCGCGACTTTGCGTTGAGTCTGGATTTGCTCTGCGAACTCTGCTCTCCTCAGCGTGCTCTGCGTTCCAACCTTCTTCTCTCTTATCGACCACTCAAAGTAGATGGGGTGATGACGAAGCCGAGGGTCGTCAGGGTTGGCCGGAAGTCACCTACAATGCCTGCGATCTGACGATCCGGGGTAATCTGCAGGAATGAGTGAAACCCTGACGGTTACAGCAGTCCCGGGAGCTAGAAAATTTATGCCGGGCACTCGAAAACCGAGGGGAATGTGGAAAAATTGTGAATGAACGTTGATGGTCTGTCGGTAGATTCGCGCCAGCAACTTCGAAAGTCACGCCCGCAACCAGAAGCGCGATTCCCCCGGCGCCAGACAGGCGCCAGCGCGACGGGATGTCAACGAAACTTCCACATCTATTTTTGAATTTTTGTCGCCATAAAGCACTATGAGAAAATAATTTACGTATAATGATCTACTAAAATCACCACGACGGGCCGCTGCATAAATACTGCTAATATCTTAAATAAAAATTAGGAGAGAAGGCAGACCAGACCCGAGGAGAACTGTTGATGAACGCATTCATGGGGGCAGTGATGGGAATCGTGGCATTGATCGAGGGGACGTTGGGAATTCGAACCTCCGAAGAACCCAAGTACCAGTCTGTCGTCAAAGAAGACCCATTTGAGATCCGCGCGTATCCGGAACTCCTGATCGCGAAAACCTCCAGTGGAGGGACGGAACGCGAAGCGAGTAATCGCAACTTCCGGACGCTGGCGGGGTACATCTTCGGCAAAAATCGCCAGGGTGAAAAGATCGGAATGACGGCCCCCGTCCTGATGCCCGACCAAGCCGGGAAAAAGGGGGAGGAAATCGGGATGACCGCCCCGGTGCTGCAAAAGGAAGTCGATGGAAAGTTCGAGATGATTTTCATCATGCCATCGCGTTACGACCGCACGACACTCCCGCAGCCGGAAACGCCCGAGATTGAACTGGGGACCCTCCCAGCCCGCACGCTGGCAACGATTCGGTTTTCAGGCTTGATGACGGACAAAGCCGTCGCGGAGAAGTCGAAGCAACTGCTGACCTGGATCGAAAAACAGGGGCGAAAGCCGGTGTCGGAGCCAATTCCTGCTCAATACGATCCCCCATTCGCGATTCCATTCCTGCGACGAAATGAAATTCATGTGGAAATCGTGCCGTAGGGTCCGCTGCGCGGACCAAAATCGACGTAAATAGCGGGGAAATCGCCGAAAGTTGACTTGGGGTGCTTTATTGAAAATCCCGCGGTTTGACGGTCCGCACAGCGGACCCTACGGGAGGGAAAAACTGGCATTTAATAGACTTGAAATCTGGGTAGAAAAGGCAGGTTGGTCGTCGCGAGCCGAAGCGAATTTTGGTAGACTTTCAACTCAACGTAAGTAGTTTGTTCTGCGGGGTTTTCTGCAGAATGAGTGGATCTTTGAGGGATGGGTTGGGAGTATGAAATTAACGTGTCAGCGTGGGTCTTTGATTTCGGCGTTTCAGGTCGTCAGTGGTGTGGTTCCAACACGGACGACGCGTGACATTCTCAAGAACGTCAAACTGCAGGTGGAGCAGGGCGTTGCAACCCTGATGGGGACCGATACCGAGATCGGGATTCGCTACCAGCTGAGCGATGTCGATACCGACTCCGCTGGCGAAATCCTGCTGCCAACGTCTCGCGTGATTTCGATTCTGCGTGAACTCTCGGGTGATACCGTCGAGTTCGATGTGGCTGACTCGATCGTGCAACTCAAATCGGGAGGCAGCCGCTTCAAGCTGTCCCTGGAAGATCCGTCGGAGTATCCGGACGTGCCTGAGTTTCATGGCGAAGATTATTTCACCATGAGCGGTCACACGCTCAAGAAGATGATTAAGCGATCGATCTTCGCAGCCGACGATGAGAGTACGCGTTATGCCCTGGGTGGTGTGCTGGTAGAATTCCAGAGGGAGAAAGTCACTTTCGCAGCGACCGACTCACGACGCCTGGCCGTGATCGAAACGACCTGCGGCGTGCATGGGGACGTCCCGGCGAAGTTGAATCCTGTCGTGCCTCGTAAGGCAATGAACCTGATTGAACGCAGCGTGAGTGACGACGATCAGGAAGTCAAAATCGCCATCCACGGCAACGACATCCTCGTGAAGAGCAATAACTCAACGATCTACTCGCGACTGGTCGAAGGCCGTTTCCCGAACTTTCGCGACGTGCTGCCGAAGGGGTCGGATAAGATCATTGAAATGGTCGCTGCCCCGTTCTATGCCTCGGTGCGTCAGTCGCAGATTGTGACCAACGATGAAAGCCGTGGCGTCGACTTCCAGTTCAGCGAAGGGACTGCGACTCTCAAGAGTAAGGCGGCAGAAGTCGGTGAATCGACGATTGAACTGCCCGTCAGTTACACAGGCGAAGAAGTCGCGATCATGTTCGATCCACGCTATGTGGCTGACTTCCTGAAAGTCCTTGAACCAGAAACCGCAATCCAACTCAAACTGATCAGTTCGAACGAGCCCGCCATGTTCCAGGCGGGGGATGATTATTCGTACGTCGTCATGCCGCTGGCGAGAGACTAAGAGTTTTGAACCACGAAGGGCACAGAGAAGATGACACACTTTTTTTGGCGAATTTCTGTGTTTCGCGAGTGGGTTGAATACTTCAGCGTCATGTTAATCCTGCGATTACTGGTTCGGACTTTTTGTTGATTGAATCCACAATTGGTGCGGTTCGAAGACTCACCAGCACCCTACAAGAAACTTGCGGCTCTGATGGAAGGAGTCATCCTTGAAGAAGCCGCCGGACAATGATGCGACGAACTCACGAGGTCCGATACCGCTCGCGCGAGTCATGTCTGAGCTTGTGCAGAGGCGGGGGTGGAATCAACAGCAGGGGGACCGGGTTCTGATTGATGCCTGGAAGGGCAGCACGGAAGAACGAATCTTTTCCCAGACGAAAATTGGCGCTCTGCGAAACGGGGTGCTGACGATTCATGTTTCCAATTCACCTTTACTGAGTGAATTGGTCTCGTTTCACAAGGTCAGCCTGTTACTGACCATGAAACAAAAACTGCCTCAGACGAGACTCAAGGAGTTGAGGTTTCGCCTGGACAGTTCGATACAGAAGAGAGATTAGCGATGGATTACCGGGAAGAACGAGAAAACCACGGATGAACACAGATCGACACGGATAAAACGAGGTCAAAAGGCATGCGTCACGAGGAATCGCTTTGAATAAAAGCTCCTGATGACTCTGGCTTTTGACTTTCCCATCTGTGTCTATCTGTGTTCATCCGTGGTTCACTTCTCCTCTGTGATCTGTGGCAAAAAATAGTTTGGAAAGTGACGCATGTCTGACGAAGTTCCTAAGAAAACGTATGACGAATCCAATATCAAGTACCTGGAGGGTATTGAGGGGATTCGACACCGTCCTGCGATGTACATCGGGGGGACTGATCTGGTGGGTCTGCACCACCTGGTCTATGAAGTAACGGACAACGTCGTCGATGAATTTGTCAACGGGCATGCATCGACGATGAATGTGATCATCAACACGGATGGCTCGATTACGGTGATTGATGACGGCCGGGGAATTCCAGTCGGGATCAAGCAGGAGATGGGGGGCAAGTCGGCTCTCGAGATCGTCTTCACGAAGATTCACGCAGGCGGCAAGTTCGACCGCGAGTCGGGCTATGCGACCGGAACCGGCGGTCTCCACGGGGTCGGGATTACGGCTGTGAATGCTTGTTCGGAATGGGTCGAAGCAGAGATCCGTCGCGATGGGCATGTCTGGACGATGGAGTTCGGCAAAGGGCTTGTGACCAGCGATCTGAAGAAACTCGGGACGACGGATCAGACGGGAACGAAGATCACGTTCAAGCCGGATCCTACGATCTTCCCGGTCACCGAGTTTGTTTACGACTCGATTGCCAAACGACTTCAGGATGTGGCGTTTTTGAACGCGGGGATTCGCATTCGACTCTCCGATGAACGCAGCGGTCAGTCGGCTGAGTTCTACTACGAGGATGGGCTGCGTGAATTCGTGCGTCACCTCAACCGGACAGAAAATGCGCTACACGGCGAAGTCATCCGGATCACCGGAGAGATCGAGAACGTCGGCGTCGATATCGCTTTGCAATACAACGATGGTTACAACGAAAACACACGCTGCTATGCCAACGGGATTTACAACCCGGAAGGCGGAACGCACATGTCGGGCTTCCGCTCGGGCTTGACTCGCGCCATCAATGCGTACGCCAAGAAAGAGAATCTGTTTAAGGATGTCGCGCCGACCGGGGAAGACTTCCGCGAAGGTCTGGCGGCGATCATTACGGTTCGCATTCCGAATCCACAGTTCGAATCTCAGACGAAGATCAAACTGGTGAATACGGAAGTTGATGGGGCGGTTGGGTCTTTGTTCAATGAGAATCTCTCCAAGTACTTTGAAGAGAATCCTCAGGTCGCCAAGAAGATCTGTGCTAAAGGTGCGCTCGCTGCGGAAGCTCGAGAAGCGGCTCGTAAGCAACGGGAAATGGTGCGTCGTAAGGGTGCACTGACGACGGGCGGTCTGCCGGAAAAACTGCGGGACTGCCGCTCGCGTGAACTCGATATCACTGAGCTTTACCTGGTGGAAGGGGACTCGGCTGGTGGGTCTGCTGACTCCGGGCGTGATTCGAATACCCAGGCGATCTTGCCGTTACGCGGTAAGATTCTGAACGTCGAAAAAGCTCAGCTGGTGAAGGTTCTGGACAACGCGGAAATCGTCAACATCTTCAAAGCAGTCGGCTTGACGCCCGGTGCGGAGATGGAAGATGTGAGCAAGCGACGCTATGGCAAAATGATTCTGATGACCGATGCCGACGTCGATGGTAGTCACATTCGGACGCTGCTGCTGACGTTCATTTTCCGTCACATGCGACCGCTCGTGAAGGGGGGCTGCATTTACATCGCTCAGCCGCCGTTGTACCGCGTGACGCAGAAGAGCAAGGTCCGCTACGTGCAGACGCACGATCAGATGATGACCGAACTCGTCGAGCTCGGGATGCACGGTGCTTCGTTGTACTGCAAGGCAGATGGCGCGGTGTTCGAAGCTGAGAATCTGAAACGGGTCGTCGAGATCATTAAGAAGCTGGATGAGCCGTTTGAATTGCTGGAGCGCCGCGGTGTTGACCTCAAGCGTTTGACGCGAGAACACGTCATGCCGGATGGTCTGCTGCCACGTTTCCGCGTCTTCATCGGACGGGAAGAGCATTGGCTGTTTGACCGCGAAGCGCTGGATAACTTCCTCAAGGAAGAAGAAACTAAGCGTGGTGCGGAACTCGCCGTCGCCAAGGAGAATGTTGCTGATAAGTCAGTGGCCAAGACTGACCCGAAGACGGGTGCTCCTGTCGAAGCCGAGGCGACTTCAGGGCATCTGCTCCAGGTCGTGGACTTGCATGAGATTCGCACGATCAATGAATCTCTCAAGCAACTCAAAGACTTCGGCTTCAAGGCCAGCGACTTCGTGACGCTGGGGATGAAAGATGGCGAGCGTCTGACGCCGTTTGTCGTTCGAAACTCTGATGGCGAGAACCGCCTGGAGAGTATTCGCGAACTGCTGCCGACGATGCGACGCCTGGGCGAGAAGGGGATGTCGATCACCCGCTTCAAAGGACTGGGTGAAATGGACCACGACGAACTATGGGCAACGACCATGGACCCTGCAACCCGGACACTGCTGCAGGTCACGATGGATGACGCCTCGGCTGCGGAAGAAATCTTCCGCGTGCTGATGGGAGACCACGTCGAGCCGCGGAGAGAGTTTATTGAGAAGCATGCGTTGGAGGTGAAGGAGCTGGATGTTTAAATCGCTGTTTTTTCACGTTTTCTTAATATTGAGCACATTTCAACGCTGACAATGAGGCGAATTCCTGAATGTCTTCAAATTACGTTTACTAGTAGCATTTATTTCATGATTCTACGGCGCGTTCTACGATCACCGCCAGTTTCGTATATTTTGAGAGGTATACGAGATAAAGTTGAGCATATTTTATTGCGCAGGTACTCTAGAAAAGGTGATTTTCTTAGTGTCGTAAGTCATGTTTGCTCGGTGGAATGTTTGGCACTTCCGATCCGTCGGAATGCGTATGTGATTGAAGAGCAGGTTAATCACCTTCGGCCGCTTTTGTATCTTGGTCGGTGTAATATTTGCGGTAGCCGACGTGGCTTTCGATTGTATTCCAGTAATCTGCGGGAAGATTTGATCTGCCTGTCGTGTTCCTCATCGAACCGAAAAAGACAGATAGCCGCAGCGATTCTACAGAGCGAGCGATCTGATGCTGATTCGGATCTATCACACTTCAACAGTGTGGGCGATAAGTTTGTCTGGGCGATGGAAGTTTCGCAGTTTGCAACGTCGGCGATTGGAAAAAATGGTGTTGCGAGTGAGTACTTTGGCAGCCACTTTGAAAGTGGCCAGATCGTCAATAAGTGCAGGCATGAGGATGCCATGAATCCCTCTTTCGAGGTCAATTCACTGGATGTTGTTATATCGAGTGACGTCTTCGAACATATTCCCGAGCCTTACGTCGCGCATCAGCAGATTTTTGACCGACTCAAGCCTGGCGGATCTCACTTTTTCACTGTCCCCTATCTGGAGAGCGAAGAGTTTGATGAGATCAGAGCCACGATGGGACAAGATGGGACCGTGACTCATCATCTGCCACCCGAATATCACGGTGATGGTCTTCGTCCTGAAGGGATTCTGGTATTCAGAATCTTTGGAGCGCAGATGCTGACACGGCTTTCTGAGATAGGATATGAGTACTGCATTTATCGCGTTCACGATCCGAGTGTTGGCATTCTGGGATCGAATGGGCTTGTATTTCATGCTATCAAGCCTTTAGGTGAATCTAGTTCAAAGTCGTTTTAATGGACGCGTCTCGAAGAATTCTACAGTTATCTGGAGCATTGCCGAGTGATACTGGCGATGGCAGTTCAGCGACGTTTGCAACACTTGTCGCGATTTGTCGTCAAGGGCACTATGTTACCTATGTTTATCCAGCTAGTGGTCAAGAAGTTTGGGATAATGAATTTATCGAGGGTTTAAAAGAGCGGTGCTGTGGTCGTCTCACAGTTTTTCCTATTCAGAAACGCCATCGTTCGCACGATGTCTTCGTCCGGATGTTTTATTATCTCTGGCTGGGTCTTGTCCTTTTAACACGTGTTCCATTTCGGTTGCTCATGGAGTTCCGAAACAAGAACGCTGTCATCAATCGGCTGATCTGCACACGACAGTCCATGCCTCGGAATCTGGTTCGTCCTGTCAATGATTTATTGAAGGTGGAGCGTTTTGATGTCATCCAGGTCGATTATCCCTGGATGGTCAGATTTCATGAAGGACTTGATGCGAGTATTCCTCGGTTATTTGTCGTCCATGAAATTCAGGGGGAGATTGTCAGGTATCTCCGGCCCAGTGAGACAAGTTTGTATAAAGAAGTGATCGTTGCTGAGAGTCATGCTTTAAAGAAGTATGAAGCGGTTATTGCACTGTGTCAGGAAGATGCTGAGATATTACGTCAGCAGTATCAGATCGAAACAGTTTATGTTTCTCCCCTTGCGTCCAGTCGAGTTCCGGCCGAAAGTTTGCCGGAACTGTCGTTGGAGAATATGACATTCACCTTTCTAGGCGGGTATGTTCATCACCCGAATGCAGATGCTGTTGAGTGGCTTTCGGATGACATCTGGCCAGAGTTGAAGAAAACGTTCCCTTATTCGGATCTCAAAGTTATCGGGAGGTTTCCGCAGGATTTCATTGAGAAGCATCAGAAAGAGAGCTTCGAGTTTCTGGGCTTTGTGGATGATTTCAGTGTTCATCTTCGAGGTACGATCTTTTTATGCCCGCTTCGTATTGGAAGTGGAATGAGGATCAAGATCATCGATGCGATACAAAGTGGTGCGATCGTGATTTCGACAACTCTGGGTGCTCGCGGGCTTGGTTTGGTCGGTGACCAGGAGGTTCTGATTGCGAATTCGCCGGAGGAGTTCTGTCGACAGGTATCACGACTGAAGTCGGGAGAGGTGAATGCTGCTCAGATTATTCGAGCAGCCCAGGCGAGGATCGCTGCCAGTTTCAGTCCGCATTCTGTGGCTGAGCGACGGACAGAAATCATTAATGAAGTCATCCAGCGATCAAAATCGAGAAGCCACTCCTAATGAACACCAACAATCAGGTATTCTGTCTGATAGTCAACTATCGCAGCGCGGATGAGACGATTGGCTGTATCCGGTCTGTCAGGCGTCACGAAGGGTATGGGCTGCCAATGATCGTCGTCGATAACTTTTCGCCAGATGATTCTGTGAGCGTACTCGAATCGAGTGGCGAAGAGTTTCACCTGATACTGAGTCAGGAAAACGCCGGGTATGGTGGTGGTGCCAATCAGGGGATTGAGTATGCGGTCAGTCAGGGAGCAAAGTATGTCTGGCTTTTGACTCCAGATATTAGACTGTCTGAACCGACACTGACGAGTCTGGTGCGTTCGATGGAACAAGACTCCCAGTTGGGTATCTGCGGTCCCAGGATTCTCGCGGGGAATCACTTGATTACCAGATGTCTTGTCAAAGAGCATCAAGGTCAGCGACCCGTTCATGAGTTTGAAATGATTGACGACGTGCGTCCTGGGAAGCAAGAGTCTTGCCTGCTGGAGTGTGACTACGTGGATGGCTGTTGCATTTTGATGAGGACGGAGACTCTCAAGCAGGTGGGTTTATTTCGCTTAGACTTTTTTCTTTACTTTGAAGAAACCGAATTTTGTCTAAGGGCAAAGGACGCGAATTGGAAGGTGGGAATACTGTCTGATGTGATGATTAAAACGCGATCAATGCAGGAGCCACGGAATAATCGCGATTATTATATGACAAGAAACAGCCTGATAATGGCACGCGTTCGTAAAAAGTATTTGCTTCGCACAATAGTCAGACAATTGCTAGGAGTTGCCTACCGTCTGATGACACTTCAATGGAATCGTGAAGTGATACTTCACATGAAAGGCTTGTATAGAGGACTATTTGATCCATTACTGGGTAAGGCACCTACTTTAAAATAATTCCATTTTTGGCGTTAGAAAGTTGCGAGAGTATGTTTTCACTATTTGCTAAGGTGATGAACCGGTTTGAGGGATTCCCGCCGGGACACTATTACTCCCCTGTTCCCGATTTTCAGGAGATCGCCAAGGATCAAAGTCAGATCTTTGATCGATCGTTTCGACAGATTTCGGGAATTGATCTACGAATAGACGCTCAAAAGCAGTTAATTGCGGAGTTGATCGATCTGGCCAAGAGAAAGCCATTCGTTCCTCGACATTTTCGCAGCAGCAACGGATTTTTTGAGGGTTTGGATGCTTTCGCTTACCAGAATCTGATTGGTCTGTTAAAGCCGAAGAAGATCATTGAAGTTGGCTGCGGGTTCTCATCGGCGTTGGCATTGGATGCTTGCAGAACTTTTGAAATGGATGATTGCCGCCTGATTTTCATCGAACCGGATCCGTCTCGTCTTAACAGCCTTGTGCAAGGCCAGGAACATCTGAACTATGATGGCATCCAGTCTCCTGTGCAGACAGTGGATCTAAAGCTATTTGATTCGCTTGAGAGTAACGACATCTTGTTCATTGATGGCTCTCACGTGTCAAAGATTCATAGTGACGTTAATGTGTTAGTATTTGATGTTCTTCCGAGACTCAAGCCGGGTGTCTGGGTTCATTTTCACGATATATTTTTTCCGTTTGAGTATCCTCAATCGTGGGTGCTTAATGAGAAACGTGCCTGGAATGAAGCATATCTTTTAAGATCTTTTCTGATGTATAACGAGAGATTCCAGATCAGATTCTGGAGTGATTTCATTCATCTACATCTATTGGATCATTTTCCGGATCAGAAAGAGTTTCTCTCTAAGGGTGGTGGAAGCATTTGGCTTCAGGTTTCGGGCTGAGATCATCGCATATGAATTCGCTGGCATTATGTACCTGGAACGGATCGAAGTATCTGCCGGAGCAGTTGGGGTCGATTATCGGCCAGACTCGTCCGGTCGAGGAGATCGTCGTTGGTGATGATCAGTCGAGTGATCAGACACGAGAAATTCTTGAGGAGTTGATTCGATCGAACTCAGACAAGGTTCGTGTGACTTACAACGCCGAGCGTCTGGGCTCGACGAAGAACTTTTCGGAGGCGATTTCCCGTTGTCATGGGGAGATCATTTTTCTAAGTGATCAAGACGATGTCTGGCGAGTAGATAAAGTCGAGACGATTTGTCGAGTCTTCGAGACTCGACCCGAGGTCGGGTTCGTTTTCTCGGATGCAGAGATTGTTGATGATCAGTTGCGCCCGTCTGGTAGTTTCTTGTGGGAGGCAGTGAAGTTCGATCGTCGACGCCGGAAGATGCTGAGCACGGAGGAGGGGTGGAAAGTTCTCCTTAAGAGTTGGGTGGTTACGGGGGCGACGATGGCATTTCGGGCGAAGTACAGGGATTTGATCCTGCCGATTCCTCAGACATGGGTCCATGATGCCTGGATTGCTTTACTGATTCGGTCGGTGTCGTCTTGTTGCGCGATTGACGAGCCGTTGATCAAGTATCGTCAACACGCCAGTCAGCAGATTGGCGAGCGGCGCAGGAACTGGCTGGATGAGTACAGAGTGGCGAGTCGGATGTCGGTCGAAACATTTGTGCGATTACATGAGATGTTCTCTCAGCTTCGTCGTCGGCTTGATGAGCGGCCACAATATGCTCCAGATCCATTGTTCCTCAAGGAGTTGGATGAAAAGATCGAGCATTTGCAATGCCGTATTGATATGAGGACTCGTGGATCGAGAATCTTAAGAAGCGTCGCAGAGCTATGGCGTGGACGTTATCAACGATATTCTCAGGGTTGGAAAGCATTTCTGCAGGATGTGCTGATCAGGTGAGGCGATTTACTATCGATCATTGGCAGTCGGGTATCGGAAAGAGTGTGGGTGGCATGACTGCCTGAGAACAGCCATGCCGGACGTGAATCGATCTTCCGGTTTACGATCAATCCATGAATCTGATCATCCCTGCGATGGGTGTGCCCCGAGCTTTTCGCCGAGCCAGCGGAGAGGTGCTGTCAGGCGCCAACTCAAGGATTGTCGTATTGCCTCCAACTCCACCTTTCGACGCTGTACTTCATCGAGAAGCGTTGAGGCGTTCTTCTCCTGGGTGGTAAATGCTCCCCACACCCATTCTGGAAGCGTTGAGCGATTTGTGGCGGCGGCAATCACATACATGGGGCGAATCAGCCCTGGAGTGAATTGGATCTGATGAAAGTCTCCCGTCATACTTTGGAAATTTCCAGAACGATCGTGGGAGCTTTCTGGAACGATCAACGATCCATTCCAAATACGCTGGTCGGCCAACGAGACGGTTTGAAACGAGGTACGCAGTAATTGGAGGAAGTCCTGGCGAGACAGCTCCTTCACGTGGAATGGATTTGGTGGTTGTCCAACGCGATAGACTGCCGGATCTGGCGTTGATATGAGAAGCACGCCGTCGGGTCTCAGAACACGACGCATTTCCCTGATAAATTTCTCTTGATCATGAATGTGTTCGATGGTTTCAAAGCTGACGATCAGATCGAACGAGGCATCATCCAGAGGAAGTTCGCGACAGTCTGCCGTGAGAAAACGCAGATTGGGATGTTGATAACGTTTTTGGGCATGGTGGATCGTCTCTGGATCAATATCGATGCCGATCACAGATCTTGCGTTTGCAGCCAGAAGATTGGCTCCGTAACCATCGCCGCAGGCTAAATCAAGAATATCTTTGTGCTGTGACCACGCGACAGCAGTTGCATACCGATGAAGATGCTCTTCAACAATCGCTCCGTCGAGTGATGGTAGCAGTCGCTCGCCGGTGAATTTCGGCGAAGGAGAATTTTTGACTGTTTCAATGGATGGAGAGTTGAAGGGCGACGGGCTGGGAGTCTTGGGCGAGCCTCGTTCCAGGTCGAGAGCTTGCGGGGCAATTTGGTCCGATCCTGTGTTCGAGCGTGAGTCAGAGGCATTGCTCGAGTGTGCCACGATTGTTACAGCCGAGGGGAATTCCCAGGCGTGCATTTTGCAGGCTTCGAATCCAGCTCTGACAGGCGAGCACCAGGCGTCTGCGCCAAACTCGGTACGGACCTGATAGTCAGGAGGATTTGACGGGTTTCCGTGAAAGGATGGATGCTCGGTATTGGACGCTCGGGTCAAACGACCGACGATAATAGGAATCGTAAAAATACAGCGGCCGTGCTTTGAGAGAATACGACGGCATTCGCTTAGACCGGCGAGAGGATCGGGGACGTGCTCCAGCGTATCGGAATGAATGACCAGGTCGAAGCTGCCGTCTGCAAAGGGCATCTTCTGCATGTCGACGGACGGGTAATCCACCCTGGTATGGAGCGGAAACGCAGCCAGCCATGGGGACAACATTCCCGCGCCATTGATTTCCAAGGTTTTGACATTGCGGATGGCTGGACTCGTCACGAAATCATGGAACAGTCCCTCAAAGCCGAACTCGGCCATGATGGCCGATGCGAGCGCCAGGCTCCGCCAATTCACGCCACAGCTGTCGCATGTACGACCTTGTTGGCGATTGATGTAATCGACTTCGTGGGGTGCCAGTTCCCATTTCTGAATGAGTTCCTGCCAGAGGACTTCTTGATTTGTGAAGTGACTGCCACCACAGATTGGGCAGGATCGCTGTTGAGTCATATTCACCTACATCCTGAATCAATAGCCTGATTCACAATTTGAAACCTATAGAGGACGAAATAAAACTATCGTTCCCATAAGCCTTGTGGTAGGGGTGCCAAAGACCCTGCCGTGTCAGCTTTGTTTGTGAAGAATAATATAGTACACGCGGCTAATGTATTCAGATTGATTGCAGCGAGTAAAATATTGATGTTCACAATGCTATATAACAATAATAATTCGCTGCGGCAGTATGCAAACGGAGTGAAATCAGTACTCGCCCACCGACTGGCTAGGTATCAGGTGGCTTCAGAAGCAAACCTTGTCCAGTAGGGAGTGAAGCAATCATCACGTTCTTTTCTTGGGCAAAGATGTCCATGGCATGCTTTTGTGATTCAAAACCGTAATATGCATAATCATCGAGGAGGACGACGGCGCCTGGAAGGAGTCGATTCCAAAAATATCGGATGGAACTGATTTCGGGAGGAGAGCAGTTCATATCCAGGTGCAAATACGCCACTTTCTGCGTATCGACAAGGCTTAGCGTATCTGGAATACTTCCCTGGATGATTTTTACGTTCTTCCACTCTGAGAAGTTGACTCGTACAGACTCGACGCCTTGAGTGTAGAATCCCTGTTCTAAATGGAATTTATTTTTCTCTAATGCGCCTGCGGCCCGATCTTCTTCTGAGACGTAACGCGGATCAATTCCTGAAAATGTGTCTAAAAGATAAAACGTGCGATTCAGTTCGTCCCAATTTAAGCGTTTCATAATTGCAGAACTAAGGAACCCACGATTGACTCCGCATTCGACAAAATCTCCATCAATCTTACTAGCGGTGACCGCAGCCCAGAGGCCAATATGGACCCGCCAGTGCCACTTGTAGTCCGAGTCCGCCTGGCAGCCTCTCGCGTAAGCCTGACAAAACGAGGGATCCTGCATGAAATCGTGATTGTGGATTGTTTTCAGGCCGTCCTGATCATAATCGCTTACTGGTTTCGACGCACGTATCCCATAAGTTCGTATGGCATGAAAAGAGCTGCTCAGGAAGTTTAAAGGATTCATTGGATGTCAGATATTCAAGACGTGCGCGGAGATAGGAATAGTGTCAAACGCTTCTCATTGAAAAAAATTGACGCTGTTTGATACTCGTGGATTTTTCCAAACACATTAATAGTGTTTAAGGTGCAAGTTGAGTTCTAATCTGTTACCAGTTTAAATCTAGCTTTTCATACTTTCAGCTTGGAGTTATGTAAACGACTTACTGAGCTACACGGTCCGATTTCTGAATGAGGTCAGGCAAGAAGTGCTTATCGTTTGTGAAACGGATGTCGCCACAGACAGGAAAGGAACGGCGCTGAGTCATCTTCTCTGACGCTCCGATTCAATGTCATGGTCGCATATGGGAATCCAGTGAGGACGAAGCAGGCTGTCATTTCCGCGCATCTTGCTGAGCGGATAGCGGCGACCCAGTCCTGTGAGGTTTTGCATTTCAAAGCTTAATTCGCCCTGCGGAAGTTGATGGCTCACCTGGCGGTAGGCCAGTCCGACCAGGAATGCGATCTCATATCGCCCACTTGCGAGGGTGTTGGGGGGAATTCGCCATCGATGTTCCATCCTTTGAGGGTACACCGTGGGCGCCACGTCGCTGAGATGATCGTCAAAAAGTGTCAGGGCCAATTCATCACCGTAACTGGAGAGGAGTCGGAACCCCCAGATGAGCCCCTCCACGGGTTGAAGTACATCCAAGACCGCACCGATTTCCACCGCTTCTGCGGTGTCCCAATCGTTCCCGGCTCCTTGTGTGGTTACCCAGGCCCTGACCAACTGAAGATGGCTGTCACCGCTTGGACCTTCCCAAGTCGTGGTCTCATTGGGACCGTGACATTGATAAGTAGATAGAGTTTCGGCAATCGTTCCCTGCTGAAGAACTTCGCCATTTTGCAACAGAATCCCTTTTGTGCACAGTGATGCCATTGCAGACTGATTGTGACTGACGAACAGAATTGTGCGGCCGGTTTTTGAGACTTCTCCCATTTTGCCTAAGCATTTTTTCTGGAACTCGGCGTCGCCGACGGCGAGGACTTCGTCGACGATGAGGATTTCGGGTTCCAGGTGGGCGGCGATGGCGAAGCCTAAGCGGACCTGCATGCCGGAGGAGTAGCGTTTGACGGGGGTGTCGAGGAATTTGTCGGTGCCGGCGAAGTTGGTGATTTCGTCGAACTTGCGTTTGATCTCGGTTTTGGACATGCCGAGGATCGAGCCGGAGAGGTAGATGTTTTCTCGGCCGGTCAGTTCGGGGTGGAAGCCGGTGCCGACTTCGAGGAGGGAAGCGACTCGGCCTTTGATGCCGAAGCGGCCTTCGGTCGGTTCGGTGATCTGGGAGAGGATTTTCAGGAGGGTGGATTTGCCGGCGCCGTTGCGGCCGATGATGCCGACGACGTCGCCTCGTTTGACTTCAAAGTTGATGTCTTTGAGGGCCCAGAATTCGTTGGGGGCGTGGGCAGGTTTGTTGTCAGATGCGTCTGAGGATGTCTTACTTGAGAAAAGTCGTTTCGGAAAGGCTGCGGCGTGTCGAGCCATGCCGACGATCGCTTCGGATAGTCGGTAATACGGCTCACTGGTGCCGAGTTTGAATTTCTTGCCGAGTCCTTCGACCCGGATGACGACATCGCTCATGTCACCTTCAGGTCAAATGCGGTCGGAGAAGAAGCGTTCCATGCGTCGGAAGTAGAACATGCCGCCGAGGAGGACGAGGAGTGTTCCGGACAGGGAGATCGCGAGGGAGCTGAATGACGGGGCGGGTAAGCCGAGGATGGACCAGCGGAAGAGTTCGAGGATGCCAGCCATGGGGTTGAGAGAATAGAGCCAGCGCCATTTTTCGGGGATGGTGGCGTTCATTTCGTAGACGACGGGGCTGATGAACATGCCAATTTGCAGCATGAAGGGGACGATGAACTGGACGTCGCGGTAGATGGCGTTTAGGGCGGAGAGCCAGAGCGAAACAGCGAGTGAGACTGCGAGAAGTCCGATGATGACCAGCGGGAGCGCGAGCATGTTGATGCTGTAGGGGACGCTGAAGAATGGCATCAAAACCAGGAGCAGGCCAAAGGCGATGGCGAAGTCGACCAGAGGCGGGATGAGTGATGCCAGTGGCAGGATCATCTTGGGGAAGTAAACTTTTTGCAGGATGTTCTGGTTCTGAACCAGGGAAGTCGTCGAAGCAGTGATCGTGCCCGCGAACAGCATCCAGGGGACCAGACCGCACAGGCAGGTGATGGCATAGGGGACGTTGCTGGAGGTGGCTTTGGCGTTCAGCAGTCCGAAGAGCATGGCGAAGATCGCCATGGTGAGGAGGGGCTGAAGGATGGCCCAGGCGGCTCCGACGGCGGTTTGTCGGTAGCGGATCTTGAGATCGCGTTGGGCGAAGGTCCAGATGAGTTCACGAAAACGCCATAGCTCCGCGACATCGACCCACTGCCAGTTGGGGCGTGGGCCGTAATAGCGGAAGCCGTCTTCGGCTGTGTTCGAGCTCACTTGTATTCCTTTGTGTCGAAACGATTCGGGTCAACGACGACCCGGAACCGACGTGTCATTGTGCAAAGTAAATTTTAATGAATGATGAAGACTCAGTGTTGATGTCGGAATTATTTTGACCTTGGATCGGGTCGTTCGTCCTTCCAGAAGCGATTCCCCAGGAAATTGCTGCCTTCGTTGTTCTTGCCTTTATAGAGAAAGGCGAGGTTGTGATAGAAGTGGATGGAAACGATGTTTCGGTCGTAATAGGTCGGCTGGTAATGGTCGTCGACGTATTCTTCGAAGTTCAGGCCGTCGACGAGGGACTTGAGGAAATTCATGCTGGTGAAGGGGGAGTTGAGGTCGTGTGAGCCACCCCAGTTTTCGCCGGTCAGGTTTTCCCAATAGGAGGTCTGGAGATCTTCGATGGCATAGATCCCGCCGTCGCTGAGGAGAGGGAAGAGGACGCGGAATGATTCGAGAACGTGTTGGCAGTAGTGGCTGCCGTCGTCGATGATGATGTCGAAGGGGCCGTATTGTTCGACGATCGATTTCAGGAACGGCTCGTCGGCCTGACTGCCTTTGAGTGTTTTGATGCGCGGTTCGTCGAGAGCGGATTTATCGAAGATGTCGAGGCCGTAGATCTGGGCGTGGGGGAAGAAGGCTTTCCACATTCTCAGGGAGTGGCCTCCGACGTTTGGCTTTTCGTGGCCGCCGACGCCGATTTCTAAGAGGTTGAATTTCCTCTCGCGAAATTTTTGGAAGTGATGCTGGTAATGCTCGGCGTAAAAGTGTTTGTCTTGTTTATCGGTCTGGTAATAGCGGGCGAGGTGCACCAGAGATCCTTCGGGAGCGGCTTTGGCGACCGTGAGGGCGTATAGGCGACCTAAGCGAGCCAGCGTATTGTCACGCAGGTTTCCCAGCCAATATCGAGTTCTTAGTAAAGGTGAGGGCATGGGAGTGATTTATCAAGGTGTTGAGAAGTTGAGTGAGTGGGGTCGGGGAGTTCAATGCTGCTGGATGGACCAGTCGAACATGGGCCTGATGACTCCGGGCCAGGGTCCTTCGTAGGGGCCTCGGACCCCTTGTCCTCGTGACTGATCGACGATCTCGAAGGTTAAGGCATTGAGGTCGATGGCGTGCACTGTATCGGGATTGTACGTCGTCACGGCGATGAGCACATTGTAGAACCCCTCGTTCATGAAGTGCCCGGGGATGGTGCAGGTACTGGTGATGTGGCCACGTTTGCGAGGTGTCGACCACCATTGCTGGTTGTTGAAGTCGTGTGAGGAGAAGACGAGAAGCCCCTGCTCATTGGTGATGTGAAAGACGGCCGTCGTTCTGAGATCTGGTGAGAGGGTGTCGTAATCGATCTCGATCTTGAAGGGTTGTGCGATATTGACGGACGGCTCCAGCTGGTCGTTGGCATTCAGGATGCGAGCGCGGGACAGTTTTGCGACGTCGTTGCCGATGGGCGGGTCCCAGGTTTTCTCAGCGACGAGGCGTCCGCCTTTGGAGAGGTATTGATAGAGGAGATCTTCGACCTTGCCGGTTTGAATGATCTTTCCCTGTTCGAGAAGAATCCCGCTGTGGCAGAGGCGTTGTACGGCGCTCATGTTGTGACTGACGAAGAGGACGGTTCGGCCGTTTTGTCCCATCTCGGACATTTTCTGGACGGACTTGGTCTGGAAGTCGGCATCGCCGACGGCAAGGATTTCATCGACGATCAGGACGTCGGCTTCGAGGTTGGCGGCGAGCGCGAAACCGAGGCGGACCTGCATGCCGGAGGAATAGCGTTTGACCGGGAGGTCGATGAATTGTGAGACGCCGGCGAAGTCGACGATTTCATCGAAGCGTTTGCGAATCTGTGCTCGCTGCATGCCGAGGAGGGAACCAGAAAGGAAGACGTTCTCGCGTCCAGTCAGTTCCGAGTGAAAGCCGGTGCCGACTTCCAGGAGAGAGGCGACTTTGCCTTTGATGCCGAAGCGGCCGGTTGTCGGTTCGGTGATGCGGGAGAGGATTTTCAGGAGCGTTGATTTGCCGGCACCGTTGCGGCCGATGAGCGCGAAGACTTCGCCTTGTTTGACTTCGAAGTTGATGTCTTTGAGAGCCCAGAATTCGGAGGGAGCAGCGGCATTCTCTTTCGACTCGTTTGATTTATTCCCCAACAGCCAGGACGCGGGGGCACGTAACGCCCCGTATGCCCAGTTCTGCAGCGTCTCGGAAAGACGATGATAGGGCATGTGGCTGCCGAGTTTGAATTTCTTGCCGAGTTCTTCAACCCGGATGACGACGTCGCTCATGATGAAAGTCTACGCTTTGTGTGGCGTTTGTCGTTGTTGTGTTGGCGAAAATTGGCTTGACCCGTTCAATATAGGCTTTCATAACCGTCACGACCTCATCCCGGCTGTCCAGATTTCGTCTCTCTCGATCTAGACCGTCCAGAAAGTCGAACGCTGATCTCTCTGGCTGTGGATTTGATGTTGGATCGAGGAGTACCGCGCGTTTCACAAACGGAAAATCAAACTTCTCCACGAGGATCGACCAGAAAAGTAGCGTTGGGTTGACCGCGTCACGGTTCAGGATCGCTACGACGATCTCTGGAGAATGCCTTTGGGATAAGATCTTTTGTGCAGCTTCGATCAGTTGATCGGTCTTGAAGAGAGGTTTCAATTCGATTCCTGCGTCAAGGAATCGCTGCGAGAGGCCGACTTCATAACGGTTGATCACCTCCTGCTTGGGTAGCGTCGATTCGACCTGGCTCCAGAATTCGCGGAATGCCTCACTGGCGATTAATTCCGATGGGAAGTACACGAAGCACGACTGCAGGTGGTGTCCCTTCTGGTGGCTGTCATTGAGTCCCCATAACCCATTCGATGCAGTTTTTAGACGGGCCAGCGATGTCGAGAACGACGCCAGCGGACCTGTCAGGCTGTCATTCATGATTAACAGACCTGCGGCCTGATCGAGGTGTCCCAGAGAATTCAGGTACTCGATACCGGCTTTGTATGAGTAAAAGTCGTGTCCGACATTTTCTCGTGAGATGACTGCTTCGCAGATCGGTTGGAGTCTTTCAACGTCGGTCTGGGACATGGATTCGGACGTACTGACGAGAACGGTGCGAAATCCGGCGACTTTCAACTCGTTCAGAACCCGGAACACCGTCTCATCGACGATCGATTGCGGATCCCAGGTTGAGTAAACCGCGTAGAACGAAGACGATTGATCGCGGCAGTTTCCTTCGACAATCTTCGCCCCCTCATAGGCTGGTGCGTCGTCCCGGTCGTATCGGGTTTCCTTTTTCTTCAACAGCCCGGGTGCGACCTTTTGAATGATGCTTTTGAGTGCTGTCTTGATCGGGTAGGTCTTCGCGGGAGGCGTGGGATTGTTTAACTCCGCGAAGTAAGGGGCGCTTATGACAGCCGCGTGAAAGTCATCAGATTCTTGATCACGACTGGGCATCTAAGGATTTTCTATCGCTTCTTCCAGAGTCCGAGACGCTTTAACTTCCGGTAGACGGCCAATCCCGTTCTGCCGATCATGGAGTTCTGGATCCTCTTCAGCTGGTGCTGATATTCCCGGACTTTATCAAACACGGCTGAGTCTTCGACGACGGTTTTGAGAATGGCATTCAGTCGCTGTCTTGGATCTTCAATCTTCGAGCGATCATACTGATCGAGGATCTCGCCGATGAAGAGTTCCTTGCCTTTTTCGAGGTCTCCACTTTCCAGGATGGACGAGATCTCGTAGTTGGCCAGCCAGCGACGAAACGCATTAAAGTCGGTCTCATGGCCTGGCCCGACTTCTTGCTCGAGCATCGGCAGGTAGTGACGCATGACTGCGACGTGATGACTGGCCTTCGTCCCTGACCATGCTGCACTCTGATGAACACGATAGGCTGCCATGTGCTCTGGCAGGAAGCCAATCTCGCCACGACTTGCCAGCAGAATGTAGGTCGGCCAGTCCGGCAGGCCGATGGTCGACATCCATTCTGGCAGTGTCTGGAGACAACGTCTTCTGAGCATCACCGAACAGGTCTGCATGAAGTTCTGTCGGATCAAAGCCGAGAGCGTGAAGTCCCGCCAGTTCTCGGGGGGATTCGTGACGCCTGTTGGCTTGCCTTGCTCGTCGACATAGTCGGTCACGTGGATGCAGAGCGACGATTCCGGATGCTGATCGAGATAAGCGACCTGGCGGGCCAGTTTGTCATTGGACGTCCAGTAATCATCGCCTTCGAGCAGTGCCGTATATTCGCCGCGGCAGCTGTGATATGTGTCGATGAAATTGGGCAGCATGCCGATGTTGCGTTCTCGCAACAGTAGACGAATCTTGTTCGGAAAACGCTTCTGAATCGCGATCAATTTTTCGCGAGTTGCATCGGGCGAGCAGTCTTCTCCGACGACCAGTTCGAAGTCAAAAGTGGTTTTCTGGCTCAGCACACTCTCGACGGCCTGTTCGATGAACCGCTCGTGCTGATAAGTGATCATGCACACGCTGACTTTCGGGGTGTTGGTCATCGTGAGTCGGCTTGAAAGCAGGTGCAGAAGTGTGAATAAAAGATGAGGAATATCACGGCAGGCAACTCAACATGTCAATCGAAAGATCAAGACCCCTTGATCTCCATTTCGAAAATTTCATGAGTGACTTGCGTCTGTCCTGAAGCGCATCATATGAACTGCTTTCCGCTTTTACTATCACAAGTCATAAGCACAGGTCCCAAGACGACACCTTCGTTCAACCTCCGGAGTGAGAATTTCATGCTTCACGTTATGATTATGGCCGGCGGTTCCGGCACCCGCTTCTGGCCTGCCAGCCGCACCAAGATGCCCAAGCAACTTCTTCAGCTGGCGGGTGATGGCACCATGATTCAGCAGACTCAGGCTCGTTGCGATGGACTGGTCTCTGCATCCCGGATGTGGGTCGTGACCAACAAGCTGCAAAGCGAAGAAATCGCGCGTCAGATTCCGAGTCTTCCTGCTGACCACATTCTCGTTGAACCGTGTGCGCGTAATACCGCTCCCTGTGTGGGTCTGGCTGTGCTTCATCTGCTGGTCAAAGATCCTGAAGCCGTGATGCTGGTGACGCCAGCCGATCAGGTGATCAGCCCAATCAGCGAGTTTCAGTCAGCCGTTCAAACAGGGCTGTCTCTGATCAAGGAAGATTCCTCGCGTTTCGTTCTGTTTGGCATCCCGCCTCAATACCCTGCGACGGGCTTTGGTTATATCGAAGCGGCTAAGGAGGCGGTTGCAGAAGGTGTGCATGCCGTCGAGTCATTCAAGGAGAAGCCCGACCTCGAAACGGCTAAGGCCTATCTCGCGTCGGGGCGTTATTTCTGGAACTCGGGGATCTTCATGTGGAAAGCCCAGACTCTGTGGGACACGCTCGCCCAGCATGAGCCGACGATTACGGAGGGTCTGCTCAAACTGAAGGAGCACATTGGTAAGCCGACCTATGATGCTGCCCTTGCGGAAGTCTTCCCGACACTCAAGTCGATCTCGATCGACTATGCTGTTCTTGAGCGAGCTGACAACTGTGTGATGATCAAAGCACCGTTTGAATGGGATGACGCGGGCTCGTGGCAGTCTCTGACTCGACTTAATCCCCAGGACGCTGACGAGAATACGATCCTCGGCAAACACCTGGGGCTTAAGACCAAAGGCTGCATCATCCGCAGCTCCGGTGACCACCTGATTTCGACCTATGGCGTCGAAGGCCTGATCATCGTCCATACTCCTGATGCGACACTCGTCGCTGACGCTTCGGATGATCAGGCGGTCAAGCAGTTGGTTGAGACGCTTAAAGAGCGCGGGCTGACGGAGTATCTTTAAGAGTTTTTTCACCACAGAGGTCACGGAGTCACACAGAGGCACACAGGGAAATACAAGATATGCAATCGTTGTGAGACAATGCGCGACGTCTTTTTTCACGAGATCAGTTCTCTTCTCCGTGAACCTCTGTGAAACGTAGTGTTCTCTTTGGTAATATGACCGTATGTCTCCACCCGGCCAGATTAATGTTCCGCTTCCGATTGAAGGCTCTCTGCTTGGAGTCGACTATGGGACGGTGCGCATAGGCCTTGCCATCTCGACGCCTTCTCAATCGATCGCGTCTGCTCTGGAAACTTACCAGCGACAAAACCTTGTCCAGGATGAAAAGCGGTTTCGCAAGGTCATTGAGGAATTCCGCATTAAGGGGATCGTCGTCGGCTCGCCGATTCACGTGAATGGAAGCGAAAGCCAGAAGTCGGCAGAAGCAGAGACGTTCGCCCGCTGGCTGAATCAGTTCACCGGGCTGCCGGTGGCTCTCCACGACGAACGCTATACGTCATCGCTGGCGGCTGATGCCCTGGTGGAAGCGGGTTTCAAGCCTCACAAGCACAAAGGCAAACTCGATAAGCTGGCCGCGCTGTTGATGCTGCAGAGCTATCTGGATCGACGTGCGGAACTCCGGAAGCAGGCGGAAGAGCCTCAGTAGACATGAGATTTCTGCTTTCGCTATTTGCCCCTTTTCGTCGTGATTCCGAAGACGAATCGTGCTTCACACGATGAATCATGAAGATGGCAGGAGTTTTCAATTCGCTGACGAATTTAAGAAAATTCCCTGTAACATAACCGCTGATCAGTCGCTCTAGTCCCTTGCGGGTTTGATATTCCCTCGACACAGGAGTAATGACAGCAATGACGACAGTTTCAACACACAGCCAGTCCGCCATCACAGCAACGCTCACCACCGAAGAATTGATGGAGCGCTTCGTCGGGGACATGAACGCCTCCGCGCGACTCATCATGGTCTCGCTGGGTCACCGCACGGGACTGTTCGATGTGATGTCCACGATGGGGCCAGCAAGCGCAGCGCAAATCGCGTCGAGTGCAGGTCTTCATGAGCGTTATGTCCGCGAATGGCTCGGCGCGATGGTGACATCGCGGTTCGTTTCCTACGACCCTGACCAGCAGACTTACCACCTGCCCTTGTCAGCAGCCGCGTGTTTGACCCGTGCGGCTGTGCCGCAGAATTTCGCTTCAATGGGTCAATGGGTGTCTGTCCTGGGGGCAGTTGAAGGACAGGTCCTCGAAGCCTTCAAAACTGGCAAAGGCGTGCCCTATTGCGCTTATCACCGCTTTCACGACGTCATGGCAGAGGAAAGTGATCAGACCGTCGGAGCAATGCTGGAGAGCGCCATTCTTCCTCTCGAACCAGGTCTGATCAACCGTCTGAAATCCGGCATCGAAGTTCTCGATATTGGTTGCGGAGCAGGTCGTTCCATCACGAAGCTCGCCAGGCTGTTTCCTGAGAGTCGCTTCACGGGATACGACCTCTCCGAGGAAGCAGTCGGCATGGGCAATTCCAACGCTCAGCGTCAGGGTCTGAAGAACGTTCAGTTCATCATCAAAGATGCAACGAATATCGATGACATCCAGCGATTCGATCTGATCTTCGCCTTCGACGCCATCCACGATCAGGCGTACCCTGACATCGTTCTGGCAAATCTTCATCGAGCACTGAAAGACGGTGGATGTTTCCTTATGCAGGATATTTATACCTCGTCATATCTCGAAAAAAACATGGATCATCCCCTGGGGACATTCCTTTACACGATCTCGTGTACGCACTGTATGTCCGTGTCACTTGCACAAGGGGGTGTCGGGCTCGGTGCCTGCTGGGGGGAGGAACTTGCGCAGACAATGCTCAAGGCGGCCGGGTTTGCCAAAATCGAGATATATCGGTTGGAGCACGATATCATGAATAATTATTACGTTTGCCATAAAGCTTGATCGCGAAACGACATCAATTCAAAACCGATGAACGGTGTTCATCGGTTTTTTTGATGCGCTGTTTGATTTTGCTCATAGCGCGGGTCGGGATTTGCCGATTATACCGTTTGTGCGTGGCCAGATGCGTATCGCGGGACCGTTACAGACTTTCCGCAATGCTCGTTTTTTGCAGGGATTCCTGCGATCGGCTTCGTCACAACATCCCTGCCGGGATGATCTTACGATTTGAGATGGATCTCGAATCGCTCCGGCAGACGTTGGAATGAAAAGGAAGTCGATCCCATGAAGACCCGACTGACACTCCTGACGTGTCTGATGGGAGCATTGTCACTGCTCCTGTCGTGGCACCTCGTCTGCGGGTTCACCGTAACGGCTCAGTCGACGCTGGCTCCTCGCCCGAATCAGCGCAGTTCCACCATCGATATGTCGAATCTGTCCAACCCGAAGATGATCCTCGGCGTCATGGGAGCGGTCAAAACTCCGGGCGTTTATCACTTCCCCGGCGATCAGGTGACTATCAAACAGCTGCTCGAACAGGCAGGCCAGACAACCGAGTCAGCCACTGGTTCCATCCGCATCGTCCGTGGCAGCTATGTCAACATGAAGCTGTTCCTTCCGTCGCAGGAAAACTTCGTTCTCAAGCCATCTGACCTGCTCATTGTCGAATCGAAATCGCCCACGACACAGAAGATCATTGACTTGTCGAAACTCCGACAGGCTTCTCACGAGGCTCCTGCTTCGAACAACGTCCAGATCGGTCTGGTCAACCTGCTCGATTACCCGATGCTCGTCACCCTCAAGCCGGGTGATGCGAGTTTGAAGACTGTCTTTCTTGACCTGCTCAAACAGTCGCCCGATATCGTCAAATCGACTCAGTTGATCGAAGCTGTCGCACGTCCTCGCAACGAGCCGATCACTCCGGAATACCGTCTGACGGATGGTGCTGTCCTCGTGTTCGATGCACGCTCGGTCAATCGGGATGCTCTTCCGGAGTTTCCGCAGCCGTTCGAAGTCAAGCTCGCCTCGCATACGCAACCCGCGGGCGAAGCCTTCATCCCGCCCGCGCTTCCCGAGATCACACCTGCTGCACCGGAAGCGAATCGACAAGTTGCCCACGCAGCTGAGTCTACAGATTCGGCTCTTCCCGATCCATTAGCCATGCTCGCCCCGCCGATGGCATCAGGCCCGCAGCCTTATGTCCGCCAGGGCGACCTGCTCGAGATGAACATTCCTCCGCTGACGCCTTCGCAAGCCACTCCGCAGATGCAGCAGCCCTACTCGGGCATGACGATGACACCTGCCATCGCCTCGAAGCCAAAAGGCCCTCAGGCATACGTCCGTGATCGCAGTGAGAACATTCAGCAGCCAGGACAAATGACGCCTCAGATGCAGGCGATCATGGCTCAGCTGGCGTCTCATCACGGTCAGCAATTGTCCCCTGAGCAGATGCAGGCGATGCAGATGGCATCGATGCAAACGGCCTCTGCGGAAATGAATAGCGGGCACATCAATGCCGGACAAATGAATGCTGTGCCCATGCGGTCTGCTCAGCTGCCCGCTAATACCCCGATTGACCTGACGGCACAGATCGAACAACAAGAGCGTTCTGCAGATCCATCGAGTTGGAACCTGCCGGTGCCTGATCCTGTTTCGTCCATGGAGATGACTGGCCAGTTGCCCGTGCAGACCGCTTCGGCCGACAACCGCATCGCGCAGTTTGATCCTTATGACGACGTCCGTTCTGATTTCCCGAGACGTCAGTTTCTTCAGAATCTTCCCGAGAACGAATCGGCTGCTGCAGCGGTCAAGCCGCCAGTCGTCCAGGATCGTCTTGATAGTGCCGATGCGACCGTCACGCAGCTTGTTCCGCTCCCGACGGACGATCCTTTCGATATGCACAAAGAAGCTTATGCCGCCCAGCAGTACCGGTGGACAGCGATGGGCATTGTTGGGCTTGCGGTCATCTGTGTCGCGATGGCTTTTTTGTGGATGAAGTTTGGAAGCCGGTTCTCGTTGAGAAGGCTCGTTGAAGCCAAAGCTGCGACCAAGCCATCGCTGCAGCTCCAGTCTGCACCTGCCACGAACATCGTGACGAGCTCTTATCAACCCATCCAGAAGATGGCTTTGACGACGTACGATCAGCTTCAGGCTCTCATCGAGAACCAGCTGCCGATTGTTGAAGAATCGGCCGCTCTCACCATGGGGCAGACTCTCTACGGCGAGCCGAACGTCAGCAAGCTGTTCCGCTATGACGACTCTCATGTCGATCCGCAAACCGGCGATGTGAAGCTGTCTGGCCCGCACTTCAAAATCAAACCGAGTACGACTCAGGCTCAGGCCGGATTCAATCAATCTTCGATGTCTGCACCTCACTTCAAGCAGCGTCCTAAAACGCCTGCTGACAAGGTGACGATCAGCGAAGAAGCCCAGATCCCGATCGTTCCTCAGGAACATTTGGCTGAGCCAATCGCATCTTCAGATGCCTCATCGGAGCCCCTGATGTTCCGTGTCGATGGCCCTGAGTCGCCGATGGCTGATAAAGCCAAAGAGAAGTCTCATCACTTCGAAGTCTCGGCCCAGGAACTTCTTGAACGTACCCGAGCCTACATCCAGCGGGAGAAACAACAATGAACATTGCACTCGACCTAGGGAGCATGTCGTTTCGCACGCTGCGTCGCACTGGCGCCCAGCTGACCGCTCGACGTCTCACGTCTCAATACATCTCCGTGCCTTCGCATTCTCCTGCAGCGAAGCTCGCCCGGAAGACCGGCGTGTCGACGAATTCTGCAGAAGGCTTTGAACTGATTGTCGGCGATGATGCCATCGAGATGTCGCAGTTCGTCCAGGCTCCGCTGACTCCGTTTCTCGATGCTGGCAAGATTCCTGCCAACGACCCGATCGCCCGTCAGCTCATCGGCAATGCTCTTGATGCGTTGCTGCCGACGATCACAGGGGATGCAGGACTCTGTGTTCTCGCGCTCCCTGGCGGTCACCTTGACCTCGCGAGCAATCCTGAAATGGATTACCTCTCACGTGCCATCGGGCTGAAGAATTATACGATCATGCCGCTGCATGCCTCGTTGGCTCTTGGCCTGGCTGAGCTCGGCGATTCTTCTTTTACGGGTGTGGCCTTAACGCTTGGAGCCAGCTGCTGCGAACTCAGTGTCATCCGTTACGGCGTCGAACTCGCCTATGCTTACCTGCCGATGGGCGGACTGTGGATCGAAGAACAACTCGCCCAGAAGCAGTCACGCTTTACCTTCACGCCGACCGGCGAGCGATTTCTGGATGTCCTGTCGGTCCGCAACTGGATGAGTTCCGAACAACCCAACCTGCATCGCCCCAAGTCTGACGAAGACAAGCAACTCGCCGAAGCCTTCAATCACCTTCTCACTCAGGTCGAAGACGAGATGGGCACCCAACTCGGCCATCAGAGTGAATCCCTCTTCAGCATCGGGCATCCGCTGCCTCTCATTATTGGTGGCGGCCTGACGATGCTCGATGGTGCTGCACCCATGCTGATGAAACGCTTCCGGGAATCCTTTGGCCCGGTCGTCCTCTCGAGTGCTCGTGTCGTGAAGCATACGCCATTCACGATCTGCAGGGGCTGCCTGATTCACGCAGAGCTCGAACGTACCTACGCTCAAAGCCTGAACGCGGCTTAGTATAATGCTGCTTCACTTTTGAGGTGCACGAAGTTGTGTAGGGTCCGCTGTGAGGCCGTTCATCGACTTGGCACTCAGGCAGTCGTACGGAAGTTGGATGATCGAATTATCGAACGATATCGCGAATTTACGGTCCGCACAGCGGACCCTACGGGCTTACATTCTCAAATTCTGAACCTCGTTGAACGCATCGACCAGTTTGTTGCGAATTTGTACCATCGTCCTCAAGGACATGTCTGCTTTCTTCACTGCGGTGAAGACCTCGGCATTGGTGATGTCGTTGCCGGCGAGTCCATCCTGGATCGCCAGTTGGGCGGCCTGCTGGCCGGAGTTGGCTTCGGTAATAGCGCCCGTCAGCATGTCTTGAAATGAGACAGGACTAGTGGCGGTCATGGGGCTGCTGATGCCAGGCATGGCCTGCGGCAAACTGCCAATCTTGATCGGCTGGATCGGGTTCATGGTCTATTCTCTCTGTTGTGAATGTCGTTGGGTGTTTGTCATCGAACGGCGGGACAAGGCCCGGTTTTATCTCAGAATCTCAAGTGTCGTTTCGCCCATCTGCTTGGAGGTATTGATCGCGGCGATGTTGGCTTCATAGGCCCGGCTGGCTTCCAGGGCATTGACCATCTCGGTCACCATGTTGATGTTGGGCATGGAGACGTACCCACTTTTATCTGCATCGGGGTGGCCGGGTTGGAACACCTTGCGAGCTGGCGTCGTCTGGTCGATGTCGACTTGTACCTTGACGCCGACACCTCGTCCGTCCTGGTCGGCGTTTGTTTGCTGTTGCTGAAAGGTGACCAGTCGACGTTGAAACGGCGAGAGTTTTCCCTCTGCATCACGCGTGGTATTCATGTTCGCGAGATTTTCAGCGATCGAATTCATCCGCTGACGCTGAGCAATCAACCCGCTCGTCGAGATATCAATCGATTTCAACATGGTCTTCTCTCTTGAATGTTCCTTCTCCCTCGGGGAGAAGGTGGCCGAGTCTTCGAGGTCGGATGAGGGAACGTTTGATGACCCTCTAAAGTTTCAGTTCAAATCACGCTTACGCACGCTCACTGATCACGGCATCGAGACTGCGAAACTGAGCATTGAGCAACTCGACAGCAAATCGCTGAACAGTTGAGTTCTTGCCCATTTCCATCATCTGATGCTCAATACTGCGATTATTGCCATCCTTAAACAGGACGTCTTCGGACTTGGCAATGTCGGCTTCGAACAACTCCTTGGGGAAGTAGCTCGCCAGGTCGACACCTGCTTCGGGAATCGATGGATGTGTCGGCGAACCTGGAGTCGATGGAGACAGAAGTCCCAGCGGATCCGAAGAGTTCGCGTAATAATGGGCATTGGGATAGCCCGGGATCGAGGCATTCGGCGAAGGATCGTTGGCATAGGAACTGGTTGCTGTCGGCCCGCTGACAGAACCACGCGTGAGACGTTCGATGGCTGAGGACATCGCGGCTTTGAAATCCGACACAGGAAGATCCCGCATCAGATAATCCGGCGTGTCGATATTGGCGATATTGCCGGCGAGCACCTCCTGGCGTCGTTCGGCGAAGATCGCGGCTTTTTCGAGCAGCGGACTAGTGGATGTCGACAACAGATCGTTGATCATCGCGATTGCTTCCTTATCGATTCAGATCCAGTCGCGAACGCGAAACTGGTTCATCGTGATAGGCGGAGTGAGCCCGTGAGCCCACCGTGATTTGTTCCATTTGATTCTGAAGTCCGAACTTGCGGTTGTTGAGCTGATGCGACGTCGATTCTTCCGACTCGATCAATTCACGCAGCGCCAGTTCCATGTCTTCCAGAAGAACCTCGCAGCGTTCACGGACATCGCGTTTCAGGCGGTTCCGATCATCATGCCAACGAGAGACCAGTTCGGGGTGCTCTTGAGAAAACTCCTCAAAACGCCCCAGGATTGTTTGCTTATAGGTGAGCAGTTCCAGCAGCTGAGTGTAGTCCTCGGCTTCGAGGGCATCCTGCTGATCACAGGCAAGACTCGCCAGTGACTGCAGATACGCGCGACGCTGCTGAAACAATGCTTCATAATCCAGTTGAACCATTTTTGAAATTTCTTTTGTAGGGAACGAGGATCGACGGACCATCGTCTCCCGGTTGGTTAGTGACGGTTAACATGGGGGGTGGGGTAGGATCTGCCACAAACGCGGCGAAGACAGGCTACGGACGAAATCGCCCGGGGTGAAAAATGAAGTGAAGTAGGGAAGTGGTTCGATCTGTCTGTCTCTTCTCCCTCGGGGACCTGCCTTTGATCCTTCTCCCTCGGGGAGAAGGTGGCCGAGTCTTCGAGGTCGGATGAGGGACGTCTGCGAAGTTTCAATGACGACTTTAGTCCTATGAGTCACAGGCCATCAGTTCACGTTGTTTCCTCCAGCGACATTCTGAGTCAGTCGATGAACTTCAATCGCCTGATCCAGAATCGCCAGCCATTCTGCCAGCGTGTAATTGGTGGAATCCTTCGTGAACTGAGTCTCGGAAAACGTCTGTAAAATCACCTTCGCTCTCTGCAGCTGACGAACCGATTCATCCGGGCGACCAAGTCGGTCATAACAGTGAGCAATCTGGTAATAGGCCAGGACGACTTGCGGATCAGAGGGGAACTGGTTGATCGCCTGGCCGTAGGTCGCGATCGCTTTGCGGTAGGTCACTCCCGATTCATCGAACTCGCCGAGGACGAATTCGGCATGGCCCGGCTCGAAGTAGGAATCACGCAGGATCTTCATCAGGCTGGCATCCAGCAGATCCATCGTCCGCATGGGCGTCAGTGTCAGTTTCAGTGAGTTGTATTGGGTGATGCTGTCTTCGAGCATGGCTCGCAGTTCACGAATCAGCTCGGCTTTGGCGTTGACGGTCTCGGCGTTTTCGAGCTGCCAGCGTGTGAAGTCGGTGTAACGCGTCAGCCCTTTGGCGAGCATCCAGCGAACCTCATTGGCGGGCTCGTGATCGGGATAGCGCATCAGGAATTCGTCCAGACGCGTGATCGATTCTTTCAGCTTCACATAACCACTCGGAATTTCCTGCTGTGGCTGCTTGACTTTGCTCTTCTTCGACGACGTCATTCGTTCCGAGACGAGCATGGATTCCGCGGTATGATACTGCGTCCGCCCCAGGCTGAGCAGCGCCATCTCCCATTCCTGGGCAGCAGGCGTCAGGTTGGACGACTGCAGCAGCTTCCGCCACGCAGCGATCGCATCGTCGATTCGGTTTTGTTCCAGCGCCACCTGCCCGAGCAGGAATTGAGCCCGAAAGTTGATCGGATCCTGCTTGTGCTGGGTGACGACGTTCTCGAGGATGTCCTCGGCAGCGGTCAGCTGAGATTCTTCCAGATAAGGATCAAGGTTGATCATCATCTCCGCCTTCCTGACAAGCGCGGTCGCGAGCAATTGATCAGGACGCGAGTTGATAAACTCGTCAATCATCACCAGCCCGCTACGGAAATCATTGCCCTTCAGGAATGCCTGAGAAGCCTGCCAGACGGCATTGGGGTAATCAGGCTCTGACTTGCGTGTCTGGGCCAGCTTTGAGAAAGCGATCCCGGCCGCCAGATAGCGTTCGCGAATCTTGGGTGTCAGATAAACTCGATGCGAGATCGGGCTTTTGGCATACTGAGTCTCCAGTTGATCGGCCCAGCGGACGTTTGCCATCGCTGTCAGTTCGTAAGAGTAGGAGGTCTTGAATAAAGGGGTCATCGATTCCGACAGAATGATCGCCCATCGAAATCCATCCGACTCTTCTTCGCCTGAGATGGACCATTGATCCCAGACAGAGCGAATTCTCTGCTGAAGCTCTTCGATCGCAATCCACTGGTTATTGAACGTATCAGGGTCAGTAATCCTCTTGAGCATCTGACGATACAGATCAAGTGCTTTCTCATGCTGCAGCTTGACCACACGCAGAATATCCGCGAGTTCCAAAGTGGCGACCAGAGCCTCGTCACTTTCGATATGCGACAGCAGGTGCTCGTAGTATTTGATCGCCGAGTCATCATCTTTCAACTGCTGATAGCAGCGACCTGCAAGTAAACAGGCTTGTCGCGTGAACGAGTTCTCCAGACCAGGATAGTCGGACATGACCTCTTCGAATTTCAGTGCAGCGGCCGTCGGATCCCCGCCAGCAAGCAGGCGTCGACCCCTGAGAACGCGTTCGATTTCTTTCTTCAGTCGCAGGTCAACGTGCTCATGATCATCCGAGTGTTCCAGTTGTTCGAGAATCTCGCCATAATCCTTGAGCGCCTCATCAGCAGCGACCAGATCACGATTCTGAATCGCGACCAGCGCCTTGATCTCATAAGCCTCGACACGCTCCGCCGTGGTTAAGTGACCACTTGCGAGTGCTTCCTCGGCGTATTCACCGGCTCGCTTGAGCTTCCACGCAGTCCGCTCTTCAAAGGACAGCTTGCTTTGTGGCCGCGTATTGGGATTCAAATGCAGCATGCCGAGCATGACCGCAATGGAAGGGCGTGTTTCCTCATTGATCTCGTAGGCTTCCGAGAGCACTTCGAAGGCTTTGATAGTCTTGTTCAGCTGATAAAGACTCTTCCCGAGCGCATAAGCCAGCTGCGGGTAATATTTCTTGATGATCCCCTTCCGCTCCGATTCTTGCAGATAGTTGACCGTCATCTGATACATCTTCTGCTGACTGGCACCTTCCATCAGCAGGGCATCGTGAAATGCGATCATTCCGACGATGTAATCAACGCCCCCTGAGAAGTCAGTATCGAGGTAATTCAGTTTTTGCAGCGGCCTGACAAGCTTGAGGGCCTCAGCGTGGTTGTTCTGCTCGAGAGCTTCCATCGACTGGTCGAACAGCTCTTCCTGAGTCGGCGGCGGTTCCTGAAACGACGTCACCACGACCCACGGAATCCCCACCACCGACAGCATCAGCAACACGCCAAGGATGAGCAGCTTCGACCAGAGCGCTTTGGCAGCGCCGGCTGGCTTCTTCTGTGCATCGTCTTTGGGGGGTGATTTGGCCATAACGGAACCGTCCCTGGTGGATCACCAGGGTCCAGCATCGAACCTCAACCGGGCGGTGCACGGCTGTGATCAATGTCGAAGATCGTAGAGGTGGGTGAAGGAGAGAAAGGAGTGAGTCGAACAGGCGGGAGTCTTGAAGTGAGAGAGGAGGTGATCGCTGACAGGCAGGCCGGGTCGGGCGCTTGCCAGCGGGCGCGTATTACTCCAGAATCACGTTTTTCTGTCAAGACCCGCCCTCCAACTGCCGACAGCCTCCGCAGCCCATGCACACGACGATTCGACATAAACCCCGACATTCCAGCGATCAACCGCGATCCTGGCCGTTGTAATTTTCACACGCACGCCTGGCTCCGCTCGCTGAGCCCGCACCCGCATTCAGGAAGCACCGACACTCTCATGACACAAACCACCCTCGTGATCGCGTCCCGCAATGCCAAGAAAAGCAAGGAAGTCCAGGCCCTCCTCGACGCCTTCGGCATCTCCTCTCAAGACGTCCTTGTCAAGAATGTCGCTGAGTTCGACGGCGTCCCGGAAGTTATCGAGGACGGCGCCACCTTCGGCGAGAACGCCGCCAAGAAAGCTTCTCAAACCGCCAAGCAACTCGGCTTGTGGACCATCGGCGAAGACAGCGGACTTATCGTCGACGCCCTCAACGGTGCCCCGGGCATTTATTCGGCCCGCTTCAGTGGAGACAACGCGACCGACGAGTCCAACAACGCCAAGCTCATCGAATCCCTGCAAGACGTCCCGCGTCACAAACGGACCGCTGCCTACCTGTGCCACATCGCCCTGTCCGACCCCCAGGGCAATATCCGCCTCACCTCCGAACGCACCTGCAAAGGCATCATCACAACCGAACCCCACGGCACCGGCGGCTTCGGCTACGATCCGTATTTCCTGATCCCCGAGTACCACCAGACCTTCGGCGAACTCCCCGCCATCGTCAAACAACACCTCTCCCACCGCGCCCGAGCCTTCGCCAACTTCCTCCCCCAACTTATGCCCCTCCTCCAAGGCGAGCGGGGGGTGTAAACCCCCTGTCCCCTGTGCTCACAATCCAAATCGCCACTCAGAGTACGACACACGCATAACTTCTCGCCCCTTCAAACTCTTCCCTGTCATTGCCCCCCTCAATCCGGTATCCTACCCTTACCCGAGCCTGTCAACAGCATCAAGCCCGATGAGGACTTCATGACTCTCCCTCTCTCTCGACGTGACGTATTGAAAACGACCTGTGCCGCCACCGCTGGCCTCATCGCTGGCGCTCCCTTTGTCAAAGCCGCCGACAAGTCGGAATCAAAGGCCCTGATCACTGGTCAAGGAGACTATCAGTACGAAGTCATCCATGGCTGGGCTCAGCTCCCCAGCGAGTTCACCTGGCAGACAACGCAGGCGGTCGTTGTAGATAAAAATGGACACGTCTACCTCAACCACACCGGCGACTACAACAAGAAGACACACCCGAACGTCTTCGTCTTCGACGAAAACGGCAAGTACATCCGCTCCTTCGGCCAGTACTTCCAGGGCGGTGCCCACGGCATGGAACTCCGCGAAGAAAACGGCGAAGAGTTCCTGTACTTCTCGAACCCGAACCCCGTTCAATCGATCGTCAAAACGAACCTCAAAGGGGAGATGATCTGGGAACAGTTTGCTCCGATGAAGGCCGGGATTTATCCGGAAGGGGAAGACACGCTTCCTCAACGCATTCGCTCGGGTGAAATTCCTATGCAGGGTGTCGGCGGCCCGAACCGCTTTAAGCCTACCAACATCGCTTTCCTCAATGATGGCGACTTCCTCGTTGCTGATGGGTATGGCTCGAACGCCGTCCATCGCTATACCAAAGATGGCGAGTGGAAGCTCAGCTTCGGCGGCGCCGGACAAGGTCCTGGCAAGTTCGCGACCTGTCACGGTCTCGCGCAAGAACGACGCGATGGCAAAGACACGATTCTTTACATCACCGACCGCAGCCGCAACTCGATCCAATGCCTGACCGCCGAGGGGGAATACCTGTCGCGTCTGGAAGGCTTCGAGCAACCCTGCCACATCGATTTCTACAAAGACACGATGCTCGTCCCTGAGCTACAAGGCCGGGTTACTCTGCTCGATAAGGACAATAAGGTCCTCGCCTATCTGGGCGACGACCACGAGCGCATCAACGCTGACGGCAAGCGGGCCATCCGCAGAGATCCCAGCCAGTGGCTCGACGGCAAGTTCGTCCACCCACACGACGCCACCTTCGATCTCAACGGCAACATCATCGTCAGCGAATGGGTCGAACCCGGCCGCATCACGATGCTGAAGCGACTCAGCTAGTTCCCAAAAAGGCGAGCGGGGGGTGTCAACCCCCTGTCCCCTGTGCTATCAATTTACATCGCCACTATGGGTACGACAAAAACAACATTCCGCTCTTAGTCTTACAGATGCGTTCCATAATACCGACCTCACGGCTGACACAGCCGCAGCACACGCTTCCTACTCCCCGCGTTTCCGGAACTCCAGCGATGGCGGTGCGACCGTCGGGTGGCGATTCCCTGCAAACGCATGCACCAGGCTCGACGACCCGACACCCAGGGTGTCCCGGGCAATCACCAGCGTCACCAGCCCGTTCGTATCCTGCTTCAAAAACTCCGTCAGCTCCGGGGTTGCTAACACACGGACTCCTGTCGTCTCATCGCGATCGATTCGGAATCGCGCGAGCGGGACGACCAAGCTTCTGTTCAAATCTTCTTCGCCGTTGATCCCCGGTGCATTTTCCCAGGTCAGTCCCGAAGCCGACCAGCTATCCGCATCTTCATTGAGCAGCCCATACACCGTGAAATCACAATCCGGCATCGTCGAGGCATACCCAATCCCGGATGGCACAAACGACAACGTCAATGACACGGCGTTGAAATCTTTCAGTGTCTCAGGCAGCTTCGAGACATCAAACCTCAGATAAGCAATCCGGCGCCAAGACTGTTCCGCCTGATGCTTCACCAGCAGCAGCGTCTCGGACATGTTGTTGTAGCTCCCCGGCGAATACACATACTCCGCCGCTCCGTTCCCCTCGCTACTGGGAATCCGGTGGCGAGACTTCATCGCCATCTGCGCGGCTCGCATCTCTTCGAGAGAAGGATACTCTTTGTTCGACTGCTTCTCGACGTCAATCCGCGTTGTGGTCATCGTCGCGGCATGTCCCTGAAACAATCGCTCGGATTCTTTCAGGTTTTTTGAAGCCACTTCAACTTCCCCTTTGAAGACCTGCACATGAGCCCGCCCCTGTTCGACCCGCATTCCGAACTCGGTCCCATAATCAATGACATCACCCGTCGGCGACTCAATCGTAAATCCCTGAGCCGAGGCGGGCACGGACATTGTGACCGCACCCGAATCGAGTCGACACCGCAATGGCGACACCAATTCAAGAACCGCTGGGCCTTCCAGTTTCATCTTTGCGCCGCTGACGAAAGACAACTCCGCGACTCCTGCAACCAGCTCGACGGTCCCCGCATGAAGCGACGTTCCCAGAGACGTCGGCTGTGCATTGCTGCCCCACTGACATCGTCCGACATGTGTCAGTATCGCAACGACCGGCGCAGGTGCTGACAGCGCATTATTTTTCTCTTGAGTGGCAACGGTCTCCGCAGTTCTCATCCAGCGGGCACTCGTCTGATACGTCACAGCAAACATCGCTAAAATAGCAATCAGCGATACCACGGAAAACAACCAAGGCGGCACCGCCCCGCTCGCAGTCCCCGACTTCCTCACCGGCATCGCCAGCGCCTGTTGCAGATCACTGCCGTCCGCCAGCGACACTCCCTGCAGCATATGACCAATCATCCCGCTCAAGTACAACCGCTCAGCAAACAGCCTCTTTTTGGCTTCGTCTTGCGTAACCTGAGCCATCACCTCCGCTTCGAGCACTTCATCCACCGGGCCATCCAGCAGTCGATCGACTTGCGCAAAGAACTCTTCGTTCTCATGTGAATTCAACCCGGACTCCTGACTGTCAGACGATCGACTCATAATGACACCTCGGGATGTTCCTGTCGCTTGATCGCGAGCTGAAGGCATTCCGCCAGCCGACTTCGCAGACGACTCAGCAGTCGATAAACCGCTTCGATCGTTCGCCCCGACTGATCTGAAATCGCTTCCACAGTCATTTCTTCGTAGTAACGCTTCTGGAGAATCTGCTTGTTTTCCGGGCTCAGTCGCTCCAGGCAGCCCGCCAGCAACGACGTCGGTGCAGACTCAATGAAAGGATGCTGCTCGATTGCCTCATTGGCGATCGCCAGGAGTTCGTCCGAAAGAACCAGGCGATCCCGCTTCTTCCGCTTTCGATAGGTGAGAATCTGATGAAACAGCACCTTCCTCGCCCAGGCATGAAAATTTGTCCCGCGCTGGAACGAAGTAAAACTCCGCCACATCACGAGCTTTCCCTGCTGCAAAATGTCGTCCGCATCCTGAGGATGCCCCACCAGCGCCAGAACATACACCGCCAGCGCATGCTCCGACCGCGACAGCAGGCTGATAAACAGTTCCGTATCATTCAAAGGCGTCGAGGAGTCATCCATCCGAACCTCAGTCCATTTTCACTAAACTTTGGACAGTAAAAACAATTCTTCCATCAAAAAGGCGAGCGGGGGGTGTCAACCCCCTGTCCCTTGCGCTCTCAATCCAAATAACCTCCATGAGTACGCCACCCGCACCACTCTCTCGGTCTCACCCAGCATATCGCTGCCCGAAATAATAAGCATCACAAACCTCCGACCTCCCCGCCACATCGATTCTTAACATTCCCCTCAACTGGATCACCCACCCACTTTCCGATACCCTTCAGACTTCACTCACAATTCCGTTCACCGCTCCGTCGACCTCGCAGGCCCCGAACATGTCTCTGGTTCAATCACTGGCAATCCCGGACGTCAAAGTCATTAGCGCCAAACGCTTCGGCGACGACCGTGGCTTCTTCTCGGAAACCTTTCGCAAATCGACCCTGCTCAACGAAGGCATTGACGTCGAATTCGTCCAGGACAACCATTCGATGTCGCAGGCAAAGCACACTCTCCGCGGCTTGCACATCCAGCTTCCCCCCTTCGAACAAGCCAAGCTCGTCCGCGTCGTCAAAGGTAGCATTCTCGACGTCGCCGTCGATGTCCGACGCAACTCACCCACATTCGGGCAATGGGTCAGCGCCGTCATCAGTGAGAAAGAGTGGAACCAGATCTTCGTCCCTGTTGGCTTCCTCCACGGCTTCCTCACTCTCGAAGAAAACACCGAGGTCGTCTACAAGGTCTCCAAGTATTACGACCGCAACGCCGAGCGAGGCGTCCGCTACGACGACCCCACCCTCAACATCAACTGGACCATCACCACACAACCAATGCTCTCCCCCAAAGACGCCGACTTACCAGCCTTCAAAGACTTCGACTCCCCGTTCTAATCTTGTCCCTTCTCCCTTGAGGGGAGAAGGTGCCCGAAGGGCGGATGAGGGTGGGCGATAGGCAACAGCAGGTTCCCATTTGTTATAAAACGACAAGCATTCGCTCTTCCATCCGTGTTCTTCGTGTTCATCCGTGGTTCTCCCCCTCCCAAAGCCCACACCATGAAAATCATCGTCACCGGCGGCGCAGGATTCATCGGCTCAGCCGTCATCCGACTGCTCATCAACGAAACCCGTCACGATGTCGTCAACATCGACAAGCTGACCTACGCTGCCAACCTCGAGAACCTTGCCAGCGTCTCGTCCTCTGCTCGCTATCGCTTCTTCCAGGAAGACATCTGCGACGAGGCGAAGATGCGTGAGATCTTCCTCGCTCAGCAGCCAGACGCCGTCATTCATCTCGCGGCCGAAAGTCACGTCGATCGCTCGATCGACGGCCCGAAAGCCTTCCTCGATACCAACATCATGGGGACCTACTCCCTCCTGCAGGCGGCTCGTACCCTCTTCAAAGATCTGCCAGCTGAGCAGCAATCGGCTTTCCGCTTCCTGCACGTCTCGACCGACGAAGTCTTCGGCTCCCTCGGCCACGATGGCTTCTTCACCGAGACCACTCCCTACGCTCCCAACTCGCCCTATTCAGCGAGCAAAGCCTCGTCCGACATGCTCGTCCGCGCCTGGCATCACACCTTCGGTCTGCCAACACTCATCAGCAACTGCTCGAATAACTACGGCCCGTACCAGTTCCCCGAAAAGCTGATCCCCGTCATCATCCTCAACGCCCTCCACGGCAAGCCTCTCCCCGTCTATGGCAAAGGCGAAAACGTCCGCGACTGGCTCTACGTCGATGACCATGCCCGCGCTCTCCTGCGAATCCTCGAAGCCGGCCAGGTCGGCGAAACCTACAACATCGGTGGTCACAACGAAAAACAGAACATCGAACTCGTCCACATGATCTGCGGCATCATGGACCGCCTCCTCCCCGAAGCCACCTGCCAGCCACACGATAGCCTGATCACCTTCGTCCAGGACCGCCCCGGCCACGACCTCCGCTATGCCATCGACGCCTCAAAGATCGAACGCGCCCTCGGCTGGAAACCCTCTCTGACCATCGAACAAGGCATGGAACAAACCGTCCAATGGTACCTCAACAATAAAGACTGGTGGCAAAACATTCTCACCCACGGCCACAAACACGACCAACGCCTCGGCCTAAAATCTTAGGCGAGCGGGGGGCGTCAACCCCCTGTCCCTTGTGTTGACAAACGAAATTACTACTAAGAGTACGCCTAACGCTCCAACAAACATTTCCGACTAATTCTTCATTCCTCCTACTTCACCTTCTCCCCATGCTCATCGTCTTCGGAAAACATGGCCAGGTCGCCTTCGAGCTCCAACGCCTCGCCGCACGCGATGCCCTCAGCCTCCGCGCCTTCAGCAGCCAGGAAGCCAACTTCACTCACCCGAAGACCATCCTCTCGATCATCGAGAACGCCCCTCACGACACGATCATCATCAACGCCGCTGCCTACACGGCGGTCGATCAGGCTGAGTCCGACGTCGAAGCAGCCCGACAACTCAACGCGACCACCCCCGGCCTCATTGCTCAAGCCTGTGCAAAACGCAACTTCCCTCTCATTCATCTCTCAACCGATTACGTCTTCCCGGGCCAGCACGACAAGCCGTATCTCGAAACCGACCCCACCGGACCCGCGACAGTCTACGGCAGAACGAAACTCGAAGGCGAACACGCCATCCTCTCCTCAGGCTGCAAGACGCTGATCCTGCGAACCTCCTGGGTCTTCAGCAGCACTGGCAAGAACTTCGTCAAGACGATGCTCCGCGTCGGCAAAGACAAAGACTCGATCACCGTCGTCAGCGACCAGACCGGCGGCCCAACCGCTGCCGCCTCCATCGCCGAGACTTGCTTGACGCTGGCCCAAAGAACCAAAGACCTCGCCGACGATTCCCCTCTCTGGGGCATCTACCATTACTCCGGCCACCCCCAAACCACCTGGAACCAGTTCGCGGAAGAAATCTTCCGCCAGTCTAAGGTGACCACCGCCGTCACCCCGATCCTCTCCAAAGACTTCCCCACCGCTGCCCGTCGCCCCCTCTGGTCGGTCCTCAACTGCGAGAAACTCAAGGGCAACTTCCAGATCCCCCCACCCAACTGGCAAACCGACCTCACCGCCGTCTTAAACGAACTCACCCTCAACTCTTAGGCGAGCGGGGGGTGTCAACCCCCTGTCCCCTGTGCACCCAAGTGCCACCACAACCGAGAGTACACCACCGCCCGTAACATTCATTAACCGTGTCCATCTGCGGTTCAACTCTTCTCCTCCGAAATCCGTGTCTCTCCGTGTTCATCCGTGGTTGCCTTCCCCAACTCTCCCTTCACTCTCTAAACTCTCCCGTGTGTCCTCCGCCCACTTCCGCGTTCCAGTCTCCCCAGGGTTAAACTCATGATCAATCGCAAAGGCATCATCCTCGCAGGCGGATCCGGAACGCGTCTCCATCCCAGCACGATCGCCGTCAGTAAGCAGCTTCTGCCGATCTACGACAAGCCGCTCGTCTACTACCCCATCTCGACACTGATGCTCGCCGGCATCCGGGACATGCTGCTGATCTCGACCCCGCATGACATCGGCGGCTTCCAGAAACTCCTCGGCGACGGCAGCCAGTTCGGCCTCTCCATTCAATATGCGATCCAGGAAAAACCCCGCGGCCTCGCGGATGCCTTCATCGTCGGCAAAGACTTCGTCGGCTCCTCTCCGACAACACTCGTCCTCGGCGACAACATTTTCTTCTCCCAGGGTCTGACAGCCGTCCTGCAGAAAGTCGGCCAGCGGACCGACGGCGCAACGATCTTCGCTTACCCCGTTGATGACCCGGAACGCTACGGCGTCGTCGAACTCGCAGCCGATGGTCGCGCGATCTCACTCGAAGAAAAGCCCGCGCAACCCAAGACCAACCTCGCCGTCCCCGGACTTTACTTTTACGATAATCAGGTCGTCGATATCGCTGCCAATCTCAAACCTTCCAAACGCGGCGAAATTGAAATCACCGACGTCAACCGCATCTACATGGAACGCGGCCAGCTCCACGTCCAACACTTCGGCCGAGGCTCCGCCTGGCTCGATACCGGAACTCCCGACTCAATGCTCCAGGCCAGCCAGTTCGTCGAAGTCATCGAAAAACGTCAGGCCCTCAAGATCGCCTGCCTCGAAGAAGTCGCCTTCAACATGGGCTTTATCACATTGGAGCACCTCGACAAACTCGCCGCCCCGATGAAAAGCACCTACGGCGACTACCTGCGCAAAATCGTCAAATACGCTCAAAAATAGACCACGATTCCCTCCATTCATCCACGCCGATTCAACGCCTGCGCTCACCCATCCGGCGTGAGGTCGCACGCTTTCCAGCCACCGTTCACTTTCTCCCGGCCGCCTGACTGCCTACCATTAGCTGTTTGCGATTCTCCCCTCACGCCCATCAAGGAACTCCGCTTGCCGGACGACGAGAAAGACAGCGATCTCAAAGCCAAAGTCCGCGCCCTGCCGCGCACCCCAGGTGTCTACCTGATGAAAGACAGCCTCGGGCGCGTCATTTATATCGGCAAGGCGGTGAATCTGCGCAGTCGCGTTTCCAGCTACTTCACCACACAGGCTCTCATCGATCGACGCACAGCCGACCTGGTCCCCGAGATCGCAGACCTCGATCACATCCCGACTGATAGTGAAGTCGACGCCCTTCTCCTCGAAGCGAGGCTCGTCAAAGACATCCAGCCTCGGTACAACTCTGAGCTCAAAGACGACAAGACCTTTCCTTACCTTCAGATCACAGTCGGGGAGCAGTTCCCCCGTGTCGAGTTTACGCGCAAGCCTCGGACTCGCGGCGTCAAGCTGTATGGTCCTTTCACAAGTGCCAAGAAGCTCCGCGCAACGATCTCTGTGCTTCAGCGGATCTTTCGCTTTCGCAACTGTTCGCTCGATATCAAAGAAGACGATAAGAAGTGGCGCTGGTATCGCCCCTGCCTGCTCGCCAGCATCCACCAGTGTACCGCCCCCTGCAATCTACGGATCACCAAAGAGGAGTATCGCAAAGACATCAAGAAGCTGATCATGTTTCTCGATGGCAAGAAAGCCCGTCTGCTCAAGGGAATGCAGAACGAAATGCTGGCGGCGTCGCAGGAGATGCTCTTCGAGAAAGCCGCCCGCCTGCGTGACCAGATCCGTGCACTCGAAAACATCAATCTGCGTGGCGATCTCAAAGAGAACGTCCAACCGGAGGTCTTTCACATCGATCCGAAAAAAGGGATGCTCGGGCTCAAAAAAGTTTTCGGCCTCGAGAAAATCCCCCGACGGATCGAAGGCGTCGACATCGCTCACCTGCAGGGAAATGAGACGGTCGCGTCACTGGTGCAGTTTATTGACGGGCTGCCGTTCAAGCACGGGTATAAGCGGTTCAAGATTCGCAGTGTCGAAAGGGTGGATGACTTTGCCTCCATGCGAGAAGTCGTCAGTCGACACTTCCGGCGCCTGAAACAGGAAGGTGCAGAGTTCCCGGACATTCTGCTGGTCGACGGCGGAAAAGGTCAGCTCAGTGCCGTGATGTCGGCATTCGCTGCGATGGAGATTGAGCCCCCGTTCGTCGTCTCGCTGGCGAAGCGTGAAGAAGAACTCTTTCTGCCCGGCGACAGCAATCCCCGCGTCCTTTCACGCCATTCGTACGGGTTGCGATTATTGCAATCTGTACGAGATGAGGCCCACCGCTTCGCTCAGAACTACCACCATACGCTGCGTCGCAAATCGACCTTCGACGAGTAGAGGAACCCGCGTCCGATGCCTCACGAACGCTTCCCCTCCGCCCGTCCACGCTGGTTCACATCGAATCCGACACCGTGTCGAGTCGATGGTGACGTGATAACTCTCCCTCCGCAGTCGGAGAAAAGCCCCCACGGGTTCATCACCTTCAGTCTCTCAGACAAGTCACAAAATCCCTTTCACGAAACACTTTGGTCGGACGTTGTCGACCTGCGGTCACGCCACCCGCAACTGTCTCACGCTCTTGCCAGTGAACCGCTCAATCTCACCATCGATCACTATCGACACGCCGAATGGCTCATCGATGCTGTTGCCCAGATGAAACCTGCTCACCCGATTCACGCCTGGGTCCAGGTCAGCACCCCGGACAGCTTCGGCGGAATGCGCGCAGGAAACGATGCCACGGATCTGGCACATGGAGCACATCAGCTTTTCACGCAACATCGGGCGCCGATCTCCGTGCGCGGGTTCATCACAACGATTGAGATCGTCTCGTCCCTGGAGCAGGATCGCATTCTCCAGCGAGACCAACGCCTGCTGGAGCGCACCCTCAACTGGGCCGCGAGTGAAGACAAGTCGCTGCAAGCTCTTCAACAACTCCCCAGCGTTCCGCCACCTCTGAATGCAACAACGACATTTACTCCAGGCATCGTCATCGCGACCGTCGTCTCACGCCCCAGCCTTGAAGTCGGCATCATCGACCTCGGCTGTTCCCACCTCGGCCAGACCTCGGCTCTCTCATTCCCCGATCACCACGACATCAAGCTCACCCGAATCGGCAGCATGCGTGCCGAACTCCATCTCGATTACAACGCCCAGAATCTCCGCATCGGCGACCAACTCAGAGTCCAACCGTAGGGTCCGCTGTGCGGACCGTAAACCGGCCGATTTCACACCCACGCTCAATTGCTCTCGCCCAACTCCCCACCACCTTCCACAACGTCGCAATCGAACGCTCCCCGCCACGCCCCGTCCGGAACTCCTTCCAACTCTCTGCAGACTTCTTTAGAATCTCCTACCGGACAACTGGACACTGTCTCTCACGTCCCATGATGGAGACCGATGATGGCACGCTCGAATTACAAAAAAGAAGCTCTGACCGTCAGCTCAAAATCAGGCTGTTTCGGGACGATGGCTCTGGTGGCTTTCTTTGCCGTCTTTCTGCTCTTCGGCTTGTTCTTCATGTATCTGATCGCGGACTCCTTCGTGATGCCCTATGTCCGTTCCGGGAACTTCATCCAGGTTCCCTGTACGATCACACGCAGCGAAATCACCGATCGAATGGATGATGGCTCTCGTCTCTACGCGGCAGAAATCGAGTACGACTACGAATATCAGGGGCAGAAGTATCACTCCGATAAGACCGGCTTCTCCGACAGCAGCGGCTCCTGGAAGGGACCGTATGAGGCAGTCGTCGACCGCTATCCCCTGGGAAGTCAGCAGGTCTGCTTTGTCGATCCACAAAAACATGACTACGCAGTACTGGAACGCAAGTGGAGCTGGATGTTCCTGATGGTGGGAATTCCCGGGCTGTTTGTCCTCGTGGGAGCAGGTGGCATCATCGGCATGCTCATGCCATCGCGTCCCAAGCGTAACCAGTATTACGGCTCAACTGGCGCCATCAATTCTCAAGACAAACTCGCCTACGGCGATGACGCACAGCCTAGTGTCGTCGCGACATCGCTCGACATGATCCTCAAAAACCAGCCCTTCCCGCACTACAATGCAGGTCTTGCAGAAAAGCCACGCGAACTGCCGACGATGACCTCTCCCGTCATGGTCCTGGGCTGCGCGATTTTCTTCGCCGCTCTCTGGAACGGCATCACCTGGCTGATTTTCCTTTCCATGCTTCGCGACAAAGCGCAATTCGTCGGCTTAGCCTTCATGAGCCTGTTTATTCTGGTGGGTCTGGGACTCATCGGCTGGGTCTTCTACCAGTTCCTCGCCCTCTTCAACCCGAAGCCCACGGTCGCGATCAGTCGCTCGCTCCTGCCGATCGGTTCAAGTTCTGACCTGACGTGGAAGTTTTCCTCCACCCCAACCAGCATGTCGCAACTGGTCATCAAACTCATCGGCGAAGAGGAAGCCCAATATCGTCGCGGCACGGACACCGTCACCGATAAGAAGATCTTCTTCGAGAAAATCCTTTTCGATTCCTTCGAGCCGACAGCGATGGAGCAGGGGAGCGTGCCGGTCGAAATCCCGGACAACACCATGCACACCTTCATGGCCAGTCACAATAAAATCCGCTGGAAAATCACCCTCAAAGGCTCGGTCCCCAAGTGGCCCGACGTCATGCACGATTACGAACTGCTCGTCTGCCCGCATGCTCCCGAATGACACCACCAATCACGCCGCCTTCGCTGCAAACTCCGCTCGCTTGGTCGGCAGCTGACGGAGGCTATCGCGAATGCAGCCTTCCATCAGCCCGGCTGTCATCTCGCCCGCTTCGATCCGCTTGAGGAGTTCTGCAATCAATCGATAACGCGTCATCTTCCAGGCGGCTTTGACACCCTGCGACGACGCAAATCGTTTCAGGTCATCGACCGTTGCAAAGATGACCTGACGCTCCAGTTTCAAGCTGGGATTTGGCTTGCACTCGCGAACCCGCTCCAGCCTCACCAGCGAACCATCAGGATGAGTCGTGATGATCCCCCACCACTTCGGAACGATGTCAGTCGCCGGTTCGACATATCGTTCACCAACCACCAGCGTCATGGTGTTTGTGACCCGGTTGTACGAGCGGACCTGTCGCTTCAGTCGAACCAGCGTATCGCGATCACTCTTGATCTCGTAACCATGAATCGCGGAGTTGACGGCCAGCAGATCGATCCGCGTTCTGCCCCGTTCAATCTGCACCTCCTCGATCATCATCAGATCATCCGCTGCCCGTTCACGAGCAACGAGCCCCCACAAATGAGGTCGGATATCACGGTCATTCAGCTTGATGCGAGCCATACCATCGTTATCGAACGCCACACCCGTCAGGATTCACTCAAAACTTGAATCGATCCCATACCATTCAGAAAATCGGGCCGCTGAAAGGGAGGGCGAGGCTCCGTCCGAGCCGCTACTTTGCCTTGCGAAACACCAACGGTGCATTGAACGACGATGGCCTCGCCGAGCCCGCAGGAAGAAGATCGATTCGTCGGTGAGCGTGTGCAATGAGCGTAAGTGGCTCAGGTTGAGCCTCGCCCTCCCGGGATACGAACGAAAAAAGCCCCCGATCACTGATCGGAGGCTTTCTCACATCTCGGGTCGTCCGGGTTGTCTCAACCCGGACCATTCACACTATTCCTTAATGTCGTAGCAGAAAATCTCATCATCAACCCGCAGGTACATCTTCCCGCCGGTAATCGCAGGGTGGGCCCAGTAGGGACGAGTCGACTTGGCAGGAATCTTAAAGCTGCCAGTTTCTTTGAACTCGGCTGGATTGGCTTCCGCCAGCACCATCGTGCCGTCAGCAAACTGGAAGTACAGATGCCCATCAGCAGCCGACAACGCAGCGTTGTTCTTGCCGGAGGCTCGTGACTTCCACTTCTGTTCGCCAGTCATGAAGTCAGCACAGTACGGCAGGCCTTTGTCATCAGAGTCAGCATAGAGATACCCATCAATGAGAACGACACCGCCGTGCTTGTTCTTGAGTTCGCTGTTGATCGGGTAGATGTTCTCGATCTTCACGCCATCGCCATCCGGAACCTGACGCATCAAGGCTCCGCCGGAATCGTAACCAGCCACGTAAAAGACCAGATCATCTTTGACGATCGGCGTCGGGATGACAGCCGTCACTTTGGGGATATCGAAGGTCCAGAGAATCTTGCCAGTCTTGGGATCAAGACCCATCGTGCCGCTGCCAGTCGTCTGGACATAGACTTTGCGTCCGCCGACGTTGGAGATGACGAAACAGGAGTGCCCGGCTCCGCGATCTTCTGGTCGGGTGCTGGTCCAGATCTTGTCGCCGGAGATTTTGTTCAACGCGACAACGGTCGTTTCCGGACCACCGGGAGTGATCAGCAGCACATCGCCATCAATCGTGGGCGACTCGCTGTATCCCCACTGGTCAGCTTTCTTCCCGCCGTATTCGAGATCGAGATCTTTCAGCCACTGCTTCTCGCCTTTGGTGTTGTGACAGTACAAAACACCCTGCGGGGTCAGTGTGTAGACCATTTCGCCATCGACGGTTGGCGTGCTGCGAGAGCCCTGCCAGCTGGGCGAACCGTTGGTCCAGGCTGGTCCCAGCTTGGTCGACCAGAGTTGCTTGCCGTCTTCGATGCTGTAAGCCGTCAGGTATTCGTCACCATCGCTGGCGTTCGATGGCCCATCGCCAATCGTATACATCTTGCCGTCTGCAATCGCAACTCCCGCATAACCGTTGCCAGCCCCTTCTGCTTTCCACAGGAGTTTCGGGCCACCTTCGGGCCACGACTTGAGCAGTCCGGTTTCTTGACTAACACCAGTGCGATCAGCACCGCGGAATGTGGGCCAGTAAGCTTTGTCAGCAGCCAGCAGCGCCGAACTCATCATCGCAACGGTGACGAGAGCGCAGCTCATGGAAGCAAATCGCATGGGAAGCGTTCCTTCGAGGAGAAACAGGAGGGGACGACAAGGTCGGGCGCATCAGTCAATGTGGACAGCATTATCTGCGACGTCGACAATCAAACCTTGTTGAAACAATAGTGTAAAGCCTGAGAGCAGGATCGCCAAGGTTTTCCCAGCGATCACTCGCATTTTATCCCTTCTCCCCCCGGGAGAAGGTGCCCAACGGGCGGATGAGGGCATCGCGCCAACAACCCGCCTTAAACTCTACAAACTTCCGAGGGCAAACCACCACTCCATTCCGATGTCCCTTCTCCCTTGAGGGGAGAAGGTGGCGTCGCTTCGACGACGGATGAGGGTGGGCTCAAGGCCTGCATTCGCTCACATTTCCCAACCCAGCGTCAGCCACAAGCCATTCTTAAATTCAGCTCACCGCACCGGCCGCTTCGCCTCCGGCTGCCTCCCCAGAATCTTCTTCAAACTCTCCAAAACCTCCGGCTGCTTCGACGCCAGATTCAACGCCTCACCCGGATCGTTCTGATAGTCATACAGCTCAAACTCAGCCTGATCTTCCGAACCCCCAATCGGCTTCCATTCCACCATCCGATAACGAGACGTCCGGATCGCCCGGCCCATCCGTTCCCCGCGTGGGTAAGCATGATAAGCATAATCGTCCAGATCCAGCTTCGGGTCCTTCAGCAGCGGAACCAGCGACGTCCCTTCAAGGGGCTGGTTTTCATCAACAGGCAGACCCGCCAGCTCACACAGCGTCGGATAGATGTCGACCGTCTCGACAACCGACGCCGATCGCGTCCCCGGCTGGGCCACGCCCGGAGCAGAAATGAGCAATGGAATCCGGTTGGCCTGCTCATAGTTCGTATGCTTGGTCCACATCCCGTGATCGCCGAGGTGATAACCATGATCGCCCCACAGCACAACCACCGTCTTCTCATCCAGCCCGGTTTCCTTCAATGCATCAAGCACCAGCCCCAACTGGGCATCCATGTAGCTCAAAGACGCGTAGTAGCCGTGCAACAGCTCGCGCTGCAACTCTTCCGTAAACGGCTTCCTGTTGGGCACGGGCGTGTACTGGTCGATTTCGATCAACCCCTTATCAGCGTACCGCGGAGCCCCTTCCGGAAAGGCCGTCATGGTCGCAAGCGGCAGCTTCGACGGATCATAAAGATCCCAGTACGTCTTCGGAGCACAATACGGCAGGTGAGGTTTCGCGAATCCCAGCGCCAGGAAAAACGGCTTATCGCTCTTCGCATAGTCCGCAAGACGCTTCGCCCCATAGCGAGCCGTCCGACCATCAGCATATTGATCATCAGCCACCTCCGCGATTTCCCAGGCAGCGCCGCGAGCGAGGCCTTTCGCTGGTTTGTTGGAGAAGAGAGCTTCCTCTTTGGTCATCTCCGCCCCGTGACGACTCTCCGGCAGCAGATACTCGACAACCGATTCCTTCTGAAACGGCTCGCTCCAGCTACGCTCATCACCGACGTTGCCGTGACCAATATGGAAGATCTTCCCCGCCCCGGTGACGTGATACCCATGATTCTTGAAATGCTGGGGCAACGTCACGGCGCTGGGCAGGGAGCGACGGAAGTTGGTTCCCAAGTCATAAATCCCCAGCGTCGTCGAACGCTGCCCAACCAGCAGATGGTTCCGCGACGGCGCACAGACCGCCTGATTGCAATACGCCTTCTCGAACGTCATCCCCATCGATGCCAGTCGATCCAGGCTCGGCGAAACGACCCATTTGTCTCCATACGCCCCAAACGATGGCTTGAGATCATCGACGCAGATCAACAAGACATTGCGCGTCTCCGCAGCCTGAACGCCCCTGTTCAAAACCATCGCCAGCGCCAACAGCATCAACACAAAACCAGATCGTCGCAGCATCGTCTCGTTATCCTCCGCTGATGAAAGTCGTTCCGCCCATCAGACTCACTCATCGCTCGCATGTCAATCCATCAATGCGTTCAATTGTGATTAGTTTCGATTCTTGTCCGGAAGTAGCCCAGTTTTGATGAAGAGGACTTAAAATCTTTTCGACGGCTTTCGGCTCTCCTTTATGAAACTTGGCTTCCTTCGAGCCTTCGTGGTGAACCTCCCGCGGTTCCGCGTGTCGATGTCCCGGGATTTTCTCCCCGCTGACTTATCGCATCCATCAGGTTCCGATATGATGTCGGTTTCGTTTCCCAGCCGAACGTGCCCACATCCTGCCGTCGGCGATTCTGCCTCTAACTGTCGAGTTTCACCATGACTGCTGTTCGCCTCTCGCCGTATGTCAAAACGCTCGCCCCGTCAGCCACCATCGCCGCTGCTGCCAAAGCGAAAGAACTCAAGGCCAAAGGCGTCCACGTTTACGACTTCACGCTCGGCGAGCCAGACTTCAACACCCCGGAACACATCCAGAAAGCCGCCATCGCCGCGATGTCGTCCGGCAAGACCCACTACACCCAGTCCGGCGGTATCCCCGAACTCAAGACCGCCATCTGCCAGGCGTATCAGCGCGATTACAGCCTCGCCTTCACCCCCGCTCAAATCACCGTCTCCAACGGTGCCAAACACGCCCTCCACAACGTCATCACGACGCTCTGCCAGGCAGGCGATGAAGTCATCATCCCTGCCCCGTACTGGGTTTCCTACCGTGCCCTCGTCGAGCTCACCGGTGCCACCGCCAAAGTCATCCAGACGACTCCCGAATCCGGCTTCTGCCTGCAACCCGAGCAGCTGGAAAAAGCGATCACCCCCTACACCCGCATGATCATGCTCAACAGCCCTAGCAACCCGACCGGCGTTGTCTATCCGCCAGAGCTTCTCGAGAAGCTCTGCAACATCGCGGTCTCCAAGAACATCTGGATTCTCTCCGACGAAATCTACGAAAAGCTGATCTATCCTCCCAGCAAGTTCGTCTCCGTCGCTTCATTCAGTGAAGCGGTCAAACAACGCACCATCATCATCTCGGGCATGAGCAAAGCCTACGCGATGACCGGCTGGCGGATTGGCTGGTCGATTGCTCCGACAGAAATCAACAAAGCCATCGACAACCTGCAAAGCCAGGAAACATCCAACCCCTGCAGTATCTCTCAATACGCCTCGATCGCTGCTCTGACCGAGAATCAGCAGACCGTCGAAGACATGCGAGTCGAGTTCGAAAAACGACGCGCCTACGTCCTCGACCGCTTCAAGAAAATCCCCGGCGTCTCGTTCGTCGAACCGGGCGGAGCCTTTTACGTCTTTTTCGATGTCTCCAGCTACTTCGGCAAGACACTGCAAGGCGGCAAAGTCGTCCACAACTCCAGTGACTTCTGCACCTCGCTCCTGGAAACCGCCCACGTCGCCCTCGTCACCGGCGACGCCTTCGAAGCCCCTGGCTACGTCCGCATGTCATTCGCGACATCCATCGAACAACTCGACCACGGCCTGACCCGCCTCGCCGAGTTCCTCAACCCGACGAAGTAATCTCTATCCGTCGCTGCTTCCATGACTTTTTCGAGCGATGCTTCTGGTTGAACAGAAGCATCGCTCGCGTCATGAACGGGCTTAGAACTTGCTGTTCCCGTTCCCCGTTGACCAGGTCAACTTGTCCTTGCAATACGCGATCAGCGCCACCGACGCGACCAGCCAGGCTGGAAACATCATCATCAGAAACGTCGACAGGTCAATCGGGTCAAAATTGGTGGGAGGCATAGTAAAAACTCCTTCGAGAAAGTGTGTGCAGATTCCATCGACATCATGACGCGATCAGGCTCTCAAAAAAAGCCCACTCCCTGCGATTTAATGACGCAAGGTCATTCCTTGCAAGCAACTCGGACTTTTACCCCGCTCAAATATCATTTCCTTCTGGACATAAAGCTTCTCAACTGCTTTTATTTTATAACTGAACCGACGTCCGTCTCTCGATGCTCTCACCCTTCGAATGACGCGTAAAGCTTTACGCGATAATCGCCATGGCAACTTCCAAACTGATCATCGCTTGCTCAATGGCAGTCATTTTGCTGATCATTGCCTTACAAATCACCATAGCAAGGCTGACCCTCGATCAGCGTCTCATTGTTGCCTGCCATCACGTCGATATTGAAACTGTCAAGACAGCGCTGAAAGATGGCGCGAACGTCAACGCTACCTTCGGCAGCGGTGATTGCGATCGCCTTTTTGGGGATAGGTGGGATTGTGGTTACGCTCCTATTGTCGCGGGAAAATGGACACCTCTTCTCGCCGTCGCCAATTCAGACAGATACCCACCTCCACCTAGAAGAATCCGAAGAACGCCGGAAGACCTTATCTGGGCACGCGGCGAGAAAATGAAAATCTCAGCTGACGCTCTTCAGAAACGCGCTAAAGACGCGGTCGATATCACACAACTTCTCATTGACCACAAGGCCAACCTCAATGCTGACGACGGCTTTGGTGGAACTGCTCTCTACAAAGCGATCTATTCCAGAAAACTCGAACTTTCCAAGCTCCTGATCAATGCCGGTGCTAACGTCAACACAAGAACGGAAGCCTGTTTCTGCGGCACCTACGAGATCACTCCCCTCCACCGTGCAATTTGGTCCGAAGAACTTGTTAAGCTTCTTCTCGAAAGAGGGGCTGATCGAAACGCAAAAGATTCCGAAGGAGACACCCCGGCCGACTGGGTGAGATCCTCTGCCAGACCTATGGAATTATGGGAATTCAGAACAACAGGCCCGATGCTCGACCTGGACGCAGCTTCAACTCTTTCTGAACCATTGTTTCCACCTAAGCTTCAAAGCCAATCCTTTAAACACAAACAATCGCTATTTGCTCCTCTCCCCTTCCGATGATCAGAATTGCTCTCATTTCGTCATCGCCTCTGCCTCGCTGATACTGATCGATTCGGTACGACTCGCTTCAGCAGCCAAATAGTCGTATCTCCAACCCTCTTGCGTTTCAGGGCACCAGGTCACGAGGTGGCCAGTCATGTCAAAGACATAACACGGCGCCCCGGAACGGACAACATACGATGGCAACCGTCCCATCCAGACAAGCCGTCGTTCCGCTCTTTCTCCAACAAACGCCAGATGCACAGGCGATCCAATCTTGGCTTCCAATTCCAAGAGCGAACAATCTTTCGACGGCGGACTTTGGTGACGAATGACCTGATAGTCAACGAAGAGGTACCCACCAAAAAGAACCGTCAGAACCGTCAGAGTTGTGACGAGTTCAATCGTCTTCCGATAAGTCCAAGTGTGGGATCGCGATTTCATTTTTACAGATCTCCCGCTCTCTGCTTCTGATACGCCACCCGGCTCGTCCCATTCGCGACGACAATTCTCCCACAAACAGCATACCCGCACTTCTCCAACACTCGCTGCATCGCCTTGTTGTCTTCATGGGTATCGACCCGAATGTTTCCCGCCTGTTCGTAGCACCATTCCATACAGAACGTCGCCGTCCCCTTCTTCGTCGCATCAACCGCCAGCCGATGCACGACCCCATACGGTTGCTCGTTCAACCACGCCCCTTCATAAATCACCGCATACGTCGGGTCGACTTCGACTCCGAAATAAAAGACCGCGACGATCCGTTCCTCGTCCAGACAGACGTAGCTATTCCCCTTCGCCATGTCGCGATCAATCACTTCGCGTGACGGATACCCATCCACCCACTGTGTCGCATTCCCGTTCGCCACCATCAATTCCCGTGCCTTCGCATAAATCTCCATCACCCGGCCCAGGTCACCAACCTCCGTCCGACGAATTCTCATTTCGCCCCTTCAACTCAAATCGATAAGCAAACAGTCCAGACCGGCTTTCTCAACGAAAAAAACACCGAGGACACACAATGTATCCCCGGCGTCGGGAAAGGCACGTCAAGATTTTAATCATAAGAGAATCACTGCAATCTTAGCGAACCACACTCACCGTCGACACGGCTTTCGCCTGAATGATCTCGACGTTGACCTGAGCCACCGGCGTCGTTTCATTCACCATCAGGGCCAGCGATGCGGGCTGAGTGTTTCTCAGCAGCAGTTGTGGCATTTTCATGGTGATATACCCCTGGCCTGTCGATGTGATCTCCAGCAGCATCTGGGTGTTGTTGACCATCAGCACAGCCAATCGAATCTGTGGGGCATCCCCTTCGACCAGCATCGTGAATTCCGACCCATTTTCGATCTGAGGAACGACATCCAGCACAACCGGTGCTTCGACGATGACTCCGGGATTGCTAATCACAATCGGACAGGCGTTGTTGATAACGGGCGTCGGACAGTAGATCGGACCGCGTGGGACGGGCCAGAAGCCGAAGTTTGGCCAGTGTGGGTGATGGTGGTGATGATCATGGTCGTGATCACCTTGGGGTGGTTTCGGAGGAACAGGTTTTGGAGGTAATGGCTTCGGTGGGAAAGGAAGCGGTGGCTTGACGGGGCCGATTGGACCAATTGGAGGTTTAATCGGACCAAGGGGAGGCTTGGGACCGATCGGACCAACAGGACCCACGACTGGCCCGATCGGCCCGATCGGACCAGTCGGCCACTTGGGAGGTTTGACGACACCACCACCGCCAGTTCCCACAATCGGAGGAAACGGCTTGATCGGCGGTTTCACCGGTTTGCCGGGTTGTGGTTTGACCGGGAAGGTCGGTTGAAACGGTCCCGGTTTGACCGGCTTCGGATTAATTCCCGTGACTGGCTTGATGATCGGACCAGAGCCAATCGGCTTCACACCACCCGTTGTGTTCATGATCGGCTTGCCGGGAAAACGATGCCCTGTTCCCCCGATTTGTTTGTTGGGTTTGAAACCGCCAGTCGGGCTGGGTTTGGATGACGGCATCCCGTATCCACCAGAAGGTTGTTTGAACGATGAAGACATCTTCTGCCCCATCGACCGACTCATCCCACCCCCCTTGCTGGGTCCATCAGCCGTCGCGAGGGCAGTCATCCCCAGGAGGATCGTGATGGCAAGTGAATGAGTTGCGATGAGCCGCAGCGAGGCAGCAGTCGGAATGATCGGAAGGAAGCGTTTCATGACGGACTCCAGAATTGGAAGATTGTTGGGACGTTTGTTTGAGGAAGTCGTTTGGCTTCCCACACTCGTCACAGCGGAGTCCATCTTCCGGTGTTACAGCCTTTTTCATGCGATTTGAAAATCTTCGCTTCGACGGCATGGCGCTCCATCCGATTTCCTGTGTGCCACGGCTGTGTCAGCCGTGCGATCGCGCAAAGAGCGTCTATTTCCACAGCTAATCCAGCCGCGCACACGACGAGGACATCATGTCTTGCGCAAAGTTGAGGTCTCGCGATGCATAGCTGCGGCTCACACGGAGGTTCGCCCTCCCTCTCTGTGTGCCACACGTTAAGGTCAGGTCACATCGGCCCTTCTCAAACAAATCCCGTAAAAATGTACCGATGGCAAAATTTCTCATTCGAGCCGGGAAGGCAGGGCAGCGTATTCAGATTTGTCAGGACATGTGGATCGCTGACGCCGGGAACGGTGGGCAGCTTCTGGAATAAGGTAAAGTTCCGCTTTACCCACGCTCGAAATACGTATAAAATGTTCTCGATGCGTCTTGCGGGCCCGTTCCCACCGCGGTCGTATCCCTACGGAAAGTCGCAGGGCAGCAATGTGGCTGACAGAATCCTCTTGGGAACCGATCCTCTTATGCCTCGTCGGCACCGCCTTTTTCATCGCCCTTTTCTCGAAGACACCTCTCAAAAAGTACGCGTACGCCGCGATCGGGTGTGTTGTCCTGGGAGCGGCAATCTTTTTCATAGAACGAGCGATCGTGACCGATTTAGAACGGGTCGAAAACTCCGTTTATGGTCTGGCCGACGCCTGTAAGTCGGGGAATATTGAACAGACAATCGATTACGTGAATCCCAACGAAGTTGAAATTCGCGAGATGATCCGCAAAGGGATGAACCTCGTTGATATCAAAGACGATCTGGGCGTCACCGATCTTCAGGTCAAAATGGCCGGCGGTGGAAAGTCAGCCACCTCCCACTTCCGGGCCAATGGAACCGTCGCCTTGTCTCCTGGTGGAAACCAGCTCTCCATGGACTTTGCCCAGCACATCTCAACACGCTGGATTCTGACCTGGAGCAAGATGGACGATGTCTGGAAAATCACCAACCTGCAGCGACTTAATCCCATCACCGGAGAAAGTATCAACCCGCTCGCCCAGGCATCGAACTGATACCAGCTCGAACGTCGTCTGTCCCCAGCGGGTTTTCTCCCGATGACAGTCGCCCCTCGAGTCGGGTGACGAAAATCAAAAAAGAGGACAGACAATGGAACGATATCGTGTGCTCGTGCTCCAGGGAGGGCCATCAGCCGAACGAGAGATCTCTCTCAAAAGCGGCAACGCCGTTGCTTCTGCGTTGTTAAAATTCGGGCACACTGTCGAAACGATCGACCCCCGGGATATCAACCTCCCCGCTCTCAACTGGAAACGCTGGGACGTCGTCTTCAATGCCCTCCACGGCACCTTCGGCGAAGACGGTCAGGTTCAGGAAATCCTCGACCAGGCTGGCATTCCTTATACCGGCAGCGGAATGAAAGCCTCTCAACTGGCTTTCGATAAACGAGCCGCCAAGCAGGTCTTTCGCTCTCACTCGATCCCGACGCCGGAGTACCTCGCTGTTGGTCGCAAAGTCCACGGCGATCACTGCGTCTTCTCGCTGGCTGATCGACCTGAAGAAATCTATGCCGTCGTCGAACGCATGGGCTTCCCGGTCGTCGTCAAACCCAACGCGCAGGGCTCGAGCATCGGCGTCCGCTGGGTCGACGAGATGTCCCAGCTGATCCCTGCCATCGAAGCCGCCCTCAATTATGACAAGCTCGTTCTGATCGAACGGGCGATCCTCGGGAGCGAATGGACCGTCGGCTTCATCGATTCTCGTCCTCTGCCCGCGATCCAGGTCAAATCGCAACGTGGCTGGTTCGACTTCGAAGCCAAGTACGAAGACGAACAGACTCGTTACGTCTTCGATCACGAACTCCCGCTGACAGTCCAGTACAACCTTTACGAGACCGCCCAACGCGCCTGCCGTGCCTTGGGAACTCGCGGCGTGGCCCGCGTCGATCTGCGTCTTGATTACGCGGACGAGCCCTGGGTCCTCGAAGTCAACACCTCCCCCGGCATGACCGACCACTCCCTGGTTCCCAAAGCCGCCGCCCGTCTCGGCATGAGCTACGAAGACCTCTGCGACCTCATCATCCGACGAGCAATCGCCGCCGTAGGAACACTTGAAGAAGAACCTGACGAAACCTGGAAAGTCGATCTACTAGGCCAGGAAGCCATGGTGTAGGGTCCGCTGTGCGGACCATCAATCCGCCCGCTTAGCATCAAAAACATTCAACAACCAAGCCCCCCGATTTCATGTCCGTGCTTAGAGCTTGCTTGAGAAATCAACAGCAGGGAATCATTCACCACAAAGTCTCAAAGGGCACGAAGGTTCACAAAGAAGAACCATGAATTCAAATGGAGAGTTTCAAAGAAAATCGACCGGCCAAAGCCCCTCACGCTTTTCTTGATCTTTGATCAAGCTGCCGCGCATTCAAATGCTGGAATTCCTTCGTGAGTCTTTGTGTCCTTTGAGCCTTGGTGGTGAATCTCCTCCGGGTTTGATTGCTCTGCATGAATTCTTAAGCAGCTTCTACGGAGTCGCCGTCGTCAAAGCCCGCACCCCCTGCAGGGTGAAAATCCCCGGCTTGAGCAGGACACCTGTCAGTTGAGGTTTGTCGGTCGGTTGTGGGCGGAGACGGATGCGGAGTTGTGTGATCGGGCCTGAAGTATCGAGCTCGCAGACAGCGCGGGTGTCAGCGGGGAGTTGGGCATAAACGCCTTTGGCGATGTCAGCCACGCCGAGTTCAAGGTTGCCAGCCGTCAAGGAGAGAAGATCGAGTGTGATCACGTTGTTTTCAAAGTGCGGAACGACAGCCAAAGCCACATAACCCGTCAGTCCCGAGCGACTTACTTTCGCCGCGATCTTGGCCTGCTCTTCTTCGATGACGACCCGCGGGTCCTGGATCTCATCGGGCAACTTGAAGCTCTGTTGTCCCATCAGCCAGCTGTTGATTTCGTCCTGAGTCAGGTCGATCGACCATGGCTGCAGATTGGAAGCGGGTGTCACGTCGTCAGTAATCGCAAGAGCAGGAACAGGCTCTAAGGATTGTTCGCTCGCAGGAAGAGGGGAAGAAGTTGGTTCGAATGAGATCTCCTCCTGAAGCTTGATCGCTTTTTGTTCCAACTGCTCCAGTTGCTGCTGGCGGACATCCTCGGGGATCTCCTGCGCGAGAATCTGTGTATAGAAATCGGGAGCTTCCAGTGCGCTGGAGAGATACCAGAAACCAGCCAGCGCCACGATCAGGGCATAAACAACGATGGTTGTACAGACGGCAATGACGATTTTGACCATGGGTGCACTCTTCAATTGTTCGTCGAATGGGAGAATCGCATCTCGGTATAACGTGGCTGACGACGGGCGTCCATCTCGATTCTGATCCGAGACGTTCCGGGTGAGGCATCAACTTGTTGTGGGTGGGGAATGTGTCTATTATCGCGGTTCTGGCTGGATGCTTTTCGTTCGAATTTTCCTGATGAATTTCTGAAGAGATTGACGTTTCATGTCCTCGCACGTCCGTACGCGTTTCGCTCCCTCGCCAACTGGCTACATGCACATCGGAGGCATGCGGACGGCCCTGTTCTGCTGGCTGTTCGCCCGTCACCACGGCGGGACATTCATCCTGCGTATCGACGATACGGATCAACAGCGAAACAACGACGAAGCCCTCGGCCCGATTCTGCGAGCGTTCCGCTGGCTGAATCTGGAATGGGATGAAGGTCCCGTTTATGAGAATGGTCACGTCGACATGACACGGGTCAAGGGGGACAAAGGTCCGTACTTCCAGTCACAGCGCAAAGACCTCTACGATCGCGAACTCCATCGCCTGCTCGAAACCCGCAAGGCCTATCGCGATTTTGACCCGCCAGAGAAGTTCGCAGAAGGCCGCACGCTCGCTGAGAAAGAGAAGCGTGTCTTTCTGAATGAGCGGACCTGGCTGGAGGCATCCGATGCGGACATTCAAAAGCAGCTCGATGCAGGGACGCCCTACGTCGTCCGTTTCGCAATCCCGCGTGAACACACCGTCGTCATCAACGACCACGTCCGGGGCGAAGTGAAATTCGACGCCGGACTGATGGCGGACCCGGTCATCGTACGCACCGGGGGCATGCCTCTGTACAACTTCGCAACCGTCGTCGACGATGGCTTGATGGAAATCACGCACGTCGTTCGCGCCGAGGAGCACCTCTCGAATACACCTCTGCAGGCGATGCTGCACGAAGCCCTCGGCTACAAGATGCCGGAGTTCGCGCACATTCCATTCGTCGCAGCTCCCGGCAGCAAAGAGAAACTGTCAAAACGGAAACTCGATCAGTACAAAAAGAATTCCGCGTTTGCCAAGCTGTTCAACATCGGCTCGGATGTCTTCCCGAAACTGGGACTGGAACAATCGGCAGGGCTCGATCCAGTCATGGTGGAGTTCTATGAGAAAGCCGGTTTCCTGCCAGCCGGGGTACTCAATGCCCTGGTGCGACTTGGCTGGTCGTTTGATGACAAGACCGAATACTTCTCGCTGGAAGATATGATCCGCGAGTTCAGCCTGGAGCGCGTCATCAAGTCCGCTGCGGGACTCGATCCCGAGAAACTGCTCAGCTATGAAGCGTACTGGATGGGTCAGCTGACTCTGGAAGACAAGCTCAATGGCTGCCTGCCGTTTCTCGTCAAAGCGGGCTACATCAAAGCTGATTACGACGACGTCACCCGACTCGAAGTCGCCAAGATCATCGAAGCCATCGGCGACCGCCTGACCGTCTTCTCAGATGTGCTGCGATTCGATGAGTTCTTCGTTGCTGATAACGAGATGACCTGGGATGAAAAGGGCTTCGAGAAACGGATCACGAAAGCAGAAGGAGCAGCGGACCTGCTGTTCGACCTGAGCGGCGTGATCTTGAATTCGGACATCGCCGGCGCGTCGGACTTCGACCGCGTCGTGCATCAGTTCGTCGAACAACGCGGCCTCCAGATCGGGCAGATCATTCACGCCCTGCGTCTTTCTGTCACCGGAAAGACATCCGGTGTCGGGATGTTCGAAGCCATGGAACTGCTCGGCAAAGAACGCTGCGTACGACGCATGGAACGGACGGTCGAAAAAGCAAAGGGCTAAACCCGTCTTCGGGAGGGCGAGGCTCCGTCCGAGCCGCTTCCGCTCATTGCATCCTCTCACCAACGACTCGACATCATTCCCCGTGTGCCACGGCTGTGCCAGCCGTGCGATCGCACAATGAACGTCGATCTCCCTGTCGGACACAACAACGTCACACGCCCGGACCATCATGGTCTCACGCACAGTCGCTGTGACGCAACGCAAAGAAAACTGGCTTGATTGATGGCACCCTGCGGAGAAATGGCAATGGATAACAACGATCCGCTCGACGCATTGAAACGCCTTGAACAAGAGCAGGCAGAACGCGACGAAGCCCGTCTGCAGGAACTGTATCAAAAGATGCGCCAGTCGCTGTGCGACGATGAACAGGTCGACGAGGCTGAGATGTTGGAGGACTTCGAGGAGAAGTGGCGGGAGACGCCGGAATAGTTGAGTTGCGCCTGATATCGGTGGCTTCATCTTCACGACTGAGTCGAAGAAAGCTATAATCCGGGTGTGATCTGAAACGAAGAGAGGTTTTCCATGATCGAACAAAAAAGGACCGACAGGCCATTTCCAATATTGCCTTGGATCGACGCCTATAAACCTGGAATTGACATGACTCTTGTTCGCTCAAACCTGGCCTCGACGATGGAACAGCGATTTCAGAATCTCCAGGCAATGTCTGACTTTTATGAAGCAGCACAGAAAGCCAAAGAAGAGCGAATACGAAAGCGATTCGAGAACCAATGACGGATTACCCTGCTTTACTAAGTACCCTTATTCAGGGCGAGGTCGAATTCATTCTTATTGGAGGAGTTGCAGCTACGGCACATGGTTCTGCTCGATTCACGAAGGATGTGGATATTGTGTACCGTCGTAGCCATGAGAATCTCGAACGAATCGTTTCCGTGCTCAAGCCTCTGAATCCGTATTTACGAGATGCACCACCCGGTCTCCCGTTTCCATTTGATGTGACAACTCTCCAACTCGGATTGAATTTTACTCTCATCACTGATCTTGGCGCGATCGACCTATTGGGTGAAGTTGTTGGCGGTGGCGATTACGAGAAACTCTATGAGTTCCAGTCGCCAATGACCGTCCATGGTGTAACATCGCCATGTATTAGTCTCGAAAAGCTGATCAAGCTTAAAATAGCAGCAGGCCGTCCGAAGGATTTTGATGCAGTTGCTGAACTTCAAAATATCTGGGATGAACTAAATCCTCCAACGACCTGATTGTTTCATTTCTTTCTAAATTAACCGTTAGAATTCACCGATCAATGGCCGACGACAACTCTGTATCACCATCCGCCCACACCGACTTCATTCGTGAGATCGTGGCTGCTGACATTGCCTCCGGGAAGCATGGGGGGCGGGTGCAGACGCGGTTTCCGCCAGAGCCGAACGGGTATCTGCACCTGGGGCACGTCAAATCGATCTGCCTGAACTTCGGCATCGCGCAGGAGTTCCACGGGAAGTGCAACCTCCGCTTCGATGATACGAACCCGACGAAGGAGTCGCAGGAGTACGTCGACAACATCAAGAAGGACATCCAGTGGCTCGGCTTCCAATGGGCTGAAGAGCATTATGCGAGTGATTACTTCGCGCAACTGTTCGACTGGGCCGTCAAGCTGATCAAAGATGGCAAAGCGTATGTCGACAGCCAGACACTGGAGCAGATCCGCGCCAACCGAGGCAACATCAATGCTCCCGGCGTGGAGAGTCCGTATCGCGATCGATCGGTTGAAGAGAACCTCGACTTATTCATGCGCATGAAAAACGGCGAGTTCAAGGAAGGGGAGCATGTCCTGCGGGCCAAAATCGATATGGCCAGTCGCAACATGAACCTGCGCGATCCCATCATGTACCGCATCCTCCATGCTCACCACCATCGCACGGGTGACAAGTGGTGTCTGTATGCCATGTATGACTTCGCTCACGGTCAGTCGGATTCGATTGAGAACGTGACGCATTCGATCTGTACCCTCGAGTTCGAGACGCACCGCCCGCTCTATGACTGGTACATCGAACAACTCGGCATCTTCCCCTCCCATCAGTACGAATTCGCCAAGCTGAATTTCACCTACACGGTGATGAGCAAACGCCGTCTGCTCGAACTCGTCGAAGGCAAATACGTCGATGGCTGGGACGACCCGCGCATGCCGACGATCGCCGGAGTACGTCGTCGTGGTTACCCAGCCGAGGCGCTGCGAAACCTGTGCAAGCAAGTCGGAGTCACCCGGTACGAAGGGACAACGGATCTCGTCGTTCTGGAGAACGCGGTCCGCGATGTCCTCAACAAACAGGCCTCGCGTTACATGGCTGTCCTCAAGCCGATCAAGGTCGTCATTACGAACTATCCGGAAGGCCAGGTCGAACAACTCGAAGCCATCAACAACCCGGAAGATGAATCGGCCGGGACCAGACAGGTCCCCTTCACCCGCGAGCTCTACATCGAGCAGGACGACTTCATGGAAGAACCACCCAAGAAGTTCTTCCGACTGTCCCCCGGTAAGGAAGTCCGTCTGCGCTGGGCGTATTACATCACCTGCAATGAAGTCATTAAAGACGCCAGCGGCAACATCACCGAACTGCGTTGCACCTACGACCCGCTGACCAAAGGTGGCGATTCTCCCGATGGTCGCAAAGTCAAAGCAACCCTGCACTGGGTCAGCGCGACCGAGTCGTTCCCCGCCACCGTGCGACTCTACGAGCGAATGTATACCAAAGAGGATCCAATGGACGTCGAAGAAGGCCAGGACTTCAAAGCATCCCTCAACCCGAACTCGCTGGTCACCCTGACGGATGCCCGCTTAGAGCCTGCACTCAAATCCCTCGAGCCAGGAACGACGGTGCAGTTCGAACGCCTGGGCTATTTCTGCGTCGACACCAAAGACTCAACCCCCGTCAGTCCGGTCTTTAACCGCACCGTGACGTTGAAGGATTCGTTTACGAAAGAGATGCAGAAGGGCTGAGCAGATTGTCCGGCAGTGATGGTGTCGATGAAGGCCAAAACCTGCCCGGTGCGGCACAACCCGCAAACGCGCCCCGGTCTCCCTAAACCTCCTTGCTTTTCCCTGTGGCCCGCCGTATGGTGAATTTGTACCACATGAGACCTTCCTTCTGTTGAATTCCTGAATCACGACGGTGACGCCATGAAACGCGTTCTTCCCCTGCTGGCTTTTCTACTCATCGCGATGCTCAGTCAGACGGCTTCCGCTCAAGCCATCTACCGCAGCAGCTACCACTCCGGTTACGCCGCCGGATACAGGCCTGCCTACGGTGGCTTCAACTACAATTACTACAACAACGCACCCTTCCGCTATCGGACGTATTCGTCCTACGCACCGTTGACGTATCGCAATTACGCCCTCTCACGCACGTATGCTCCCTACTACGGCGCGAACGTTTATTACAGCGGGTACCGTAGTTCCAACCTCTGGTACTCGCCGTACAACAATCCTTATTACAACCCCGCGATCAACTATTACCGCCCGTACTACACCTTCTCACCGGCCTACTACAACTACCACGGCAACAACGGTTACGCCTACACCGCGAGCTCAGGCTACGTTCAGCCTCCGCTTTACTACGGCAACTACACCACCAACTACGGCTGGAACGGCGGACCTCTCTTCTCGGGTCCGTATTACGCTGCCTACGGTTATGGCCCCGGCAACTGGAATGCAGGCAGCCCCGGCTGGGGATGGGGCTACAACTACGGTTACCCCTATGGCTACTACGGCTACGGCGGCTTCTACCGCTACGGCAGCCCCTGGGGTTACAACCGCTGGGCCGGCTGGCGCTGGTAAACGGACCGGCGATGCAAAGAGCGGGAATCATTCACCACAAAGGCTCAAAGGACACGAAGGTTCACAAAGAGGAACCAGCAATTCGATTTGTGATTCTCAAAGACAATCAATCTGCCAAAGCCTCTCGCACCGCTCTTCAATCTCAGTGCCCGGCATTCAAACCCTAAAATTCCTTCGTGAGTCTTTGTGTCCTTTGAGCCTTGGTGGTGAATCTCGTCTGGGTTCAATGCCTCTGAGTAAACTGTCAAGCAGCTTCTAAGTCAGCTGATCCCACGGCCCCTGGATCGCAAAGGTGATCCCTGGCGTCTGGATATTGATAAACAGCGTTTGGCCGTCCGCAGAGAAGGTCGGTCCCGCCCATTCTTCTGTGCGGAAATCCCCCGTGAAGCCATTCTTCTCGCCATGGAGAACGACGTTGTTCTGGGCGAAAAGGCGAAGCTGACCCTCTTTATCAAGCAGGTTCAAATTCTGCGCACCGCGGTCGCTGTCCTCACAAATCAGCAGGAACCCCTGAGGCGAAACAGTCACGTTGTCCGGGAAGTCGAGAACATCGGGATGCGGGGATTCGTAAGCAATGCGAAGTCGCTCGCTGACGGGATCATATTCCCAGATCTGGCCGCATTCTGCCCGGCCGCCACTGGTCGCGCAGAAGTAGACCTTGCCATTTGAAAAACAGGCACCTTCGAGTCGTGCAAACGTGGCTGCCCCCTGACGCGTCCCTTGATCGAAGACACCCAGACCATCCCGACGTCCAGGCGAATGGCCGCGTTCCGGGTCTTCGATCGTGACCCAATGCACTTTCACTCCCTCAACTGCACTTCCGGGCAATCCTTTGCGAAGGTCCGTCGCCCCTTCGATCGCCAACATCTCAAGTCGACCACCCTCAGAAAGCACGCCGGGCTTGCGAGGCGTGAACCGGTAGAAGCCCGCTGTCGGCTGGTCTTCCGTTAGATAGAAGAGTCCGCTTCGGTGGTCGAGCACGATCGCTTCGTGGCTGAAGCGTCCCATGGCGGTTAACGGAGTCGGCGAGGGATTCCCCTTGGGACCCACCTCGAACACCCAGCCATGTTCCCGCTGGCAGTCATAGCGAAAATCATCGACCGTATCCCCGGGATCCGCGACCACTTCCTCACACGACAGCCACGTCTGCCACCCCGTCAGTCCTCCGGCACAATTACGCGAAGTTCCCGAAAGACTGACAAACGACTCCGTCACACTCAGGGCATCACGATCAATCACCAGGTTGATGCAACCCGCAGGAGCATCCGGGTCGAACGAGTGAGAGGCTTCTCCCATCGCGCGACCGCTTCCATCCAGTTCATGATTGCGACAGAGGACCAGCTTGTGCTCGTCTTCAAAGAGGATCGCCATCCCGTCATGCTTGTCAGGAGTCTTCGAGCCATCGGACAACAGATCCCCCGTCCATCCAAACGAACGATATCGAAACCCTTCAGGCAATCGCAGCAGATGCAGTCCGGTCGTTTCATCCGCCTGTGGCAGCAGGTCGAACGTATGTCGAGAGGAGTTGTTCGTCGCTGCTGCCGCACTTAGAAAACGGGGCGGATTGAGGAGAGACAAGCCTAGAAAACCAAGCCCCGTCTTGAGAAAGCTGCGACGATGATAACTCGACATGAAAGCGCTCCTGCGTCAACACATTGACGAGACGACGATTTTTACGAGGTGATTTTGGTACCGTGATTTCACACGGTCCAGAACAAAAAACTTCAGGCGGAGGCACGCTCTGCAGGTATCAAACAACCGGGTCGTTCGACGTCATGTCCAGACTTGTCGCTCGTAAGACCATCGCCCGTCCGGATAGGTTTTGACTTCGATCCAGCACGGCGGAAAGCCAAGATACTTCTCTTCCTCATGCCACCAGTTGCCACTGACCGCCCCGCCGCAGATGTACGTGACGTTGTCGATGTCGACTCGATCGCATGTATGCATGTGCCCGCTCAGACACAGCTTGACGCGTGGGTGCTTTTGAACCAGCTCTCGAAACCGATTCAGCCCGCGAGGTGACCAGCCCGGCGGAATCGCGTAACCCTTTTCCGTATCAACACTCGGCTCAAGGAAGTGAGTCGCTGAGAAAAGCGGAGCGTGCGTGACGATGCAAACCGGCTGCTCGCTCTTGCTCAACTCTTCTGCCAGCCAGGCCCATTGGGCTTCATCGATCTCGCAACCATTGAAGTGATAGGTATCGAGCATGATGTACGTCCACCCGCCATGATCAGCGCTGTAAAAGCGACTGGGCATCTTGTACGTCTCGGTCGCCTTACGTTTCTCCGCATAGCTGTCCGGCTTGTCAGCATCGCGATCCTTCCAGCGAATATCATGATTGCCGATGCAGCTCATGCTGGGAACTCGCAGGCGGTCCATCACCTGACTCTCAAACAACCCCAGCATCTGCTCGACCTTCTCATCAGACTGACGACCATCAATCGCCATGACGTTATCGCCGCCAAAGACCACCAGCTGAGGAGCCTGAGGACGATCCTGAATCTGGTCAATCAGTTCAGCAACCCGCGCCGCCACATCGGGCTTGCCCTCCGGCAAGTGCGTATCCGTCAGGAACGCAAAGATGAACGGCTCATCAGCACTCTCCGCCTGTGATGCAAGAGCAGCAGCCGAACCGAGAGCAACCCCACCGCCAAGAACCGACTGCAGGAACGAACGTCGAAAGATGGTCATGAATTCTCCAGTCAGAAGTCTGTCGCAAGCATCGAGTTGACAGGCGTGAAAAGACGATGGCCTATTTGTCTTGGAAAGTCGTTTCCACAGACGAATGCAGTTCCGTCATGAAGCGAGTTTTGATCGAATCACTGACATCGGAACTCGCTTTGATTTTCATTTCAAGTGCAGTCCCGGCTTCTTTCGGGGCTGGTTCACCTGCGCGAAGAGTAGCGAGTTTGGCAACCGTGTCCTCAACAATGGTACTCACGGCGTTGGGATCTTTTCTTCCCGCGACGGTCGAGGGATCCGCTCCGCGGGACGCATCTTCTGATGCCTGGCGAACCTTGGTCGTTTCGCCGGTCGATGCCGCCGTTTTGAGTCTCTGGATCGTCTCCTCTGCCAGCATATCAACCGTGTAGCCCGCATCCTTGACGCGCATCTCTGACGAATCGCCACTCATACCACACCCGCACAGATTGGCGACGGCATAGACAGCAAGCAAAAAGCAGGTCGGCCCAGAGAAGGAAAACTTGTCGAATATCATTTCTAGTCTCTTAATGAATGGCTCTTAGAGTGGCTGTCAAAAACAGGTCGCGGCTAGTGATAAACCAGCTAACCGCGACCGTTCACAAAGATTAGAACTGACCAACAACTTGACCATCATTGCGTGAACCGAGTCGCCACCATGTCGGCAAGTCGATCGAGTTGGAAATGAAGTGAACTGACCCATCAGCCATCGTCACCTGAACTCCGCCTTTGTGGTCACTGGAAGGAGTGATCGCACCATCGGCTTCACTACAACGAAACCAGTCCGTGTTGTAGGAAGGAATCGAGATCGAGTTGGGAGGGAATACAGGATTGAAAAGGTGCTTCTCCCACGAATCGGAGTAAGCCCAGGTCAGTCCTTTGTATTTGCTCCAGTCAGACCAGTTGACAGGATTCGACAGACCATCCGCGACGACTGTTTCGATCGATGTCCCGATTTGCTGAATTCTTTGAGCGTTCGTGTAATAGAGGTTTCGACGACGATCCTGATGGTTACCAGTTCCGTCGTTAACCAGCGACTCGCTGAAAGCAATCGTGTTGGATAACCCATCGGTAATATCCCGAAAACCGATGCGAGCATTGTTCGAGCCATTCAGCCAGCTTCCCTGACAGTTGGCAGTACCAGGCCCACCAGGTGTCATTCGAGTATGAGAGATAACCCCCCGAGAATTGTCAGACGTTCCCACGCCAGGAATCGTCAGGTGGCGTGGCGGGCCTGCATTGGCAACATAACTGAAGTTCACGACGCCCGGCAGCAGCGTGTTTCGAACGGATTCGCTGGGGCAGGTCACCAGTGGAACATTCGCGCGGGTCATTCGACCGAGGGCAGACGTGCCGTTGGCAATTCCATCCCAGGCATAGCCCGTTCCGGTTGTTTCAAAGGGAATGCTGTCATAGATCGCAGCCTGCTCGACATAAGGCAGCAGGCCAACGTACCACGAGAGATTACCAGCGTTGCCATAGCCACCAGCGTAATCATGAGCCGCACGACTCTGGTGCACCGGAGTCTGGCTGAACACATCATGATAGTTATGCATCGCCAGCCCGAACTGCTTCAAATTATTCTTACACGTCGAACGACGAGCCGCTTCTCGCGCCTGTTGGACGGCAGGAAGCAGGATGGAAACAAGAACCGCGATAATCGCAATCACAACAAGTAATTCAATCAACGTAAAACCACGACGCTGAATCGGCAGGACAGTTTTCTGACGCAACATGAGAAGCTCCTCTGGAAATATCCGAGAGACAAAGACAGGATGGCAATAAGATACGTTTTAAAGCTGACTAAGCCATGCACGTTTGCGCTAAGTGTTTGACAGTTTCCACCGGCATCTTCTTCAGTTCTTCATAATCCCGTCACGCCGTCGACATAGAGATTCAAATCTCATCAAGATCCTATGAATTCGCCTGAAACTGTTTGCGCACTAACCACCAACTGCAGGCAATGCTCCCCATCCCGACAACAGCAACCACGACCGACGACGAAACCAGAAACGACATCTGGCTGACTTGTGGCGCTAACAGATCCTTCGACAGCAGGACCACCAGGCTGACTGCATACCCCAGCGTATCGGCAAAATAAATCGCGAAAACCGAGGTGCCCGTCGAACGTGTCGCCGCCAGAAATCGGTCGAACAAAACCGTGCTAAACGCCACATACGCCAGGTAAAGCCCCAGCCCGACAAAGATCATCCACGTCACGCCATCAATCAGCTCATAAGCAAGCAGCAGCGTCGAAAGACCGATTCCGCATGCCCCTAGAAACATCGCGAAATAGACAGTCAGCACCGCACGTCGGTTGTCCCGCACCAGCATCAGACTCGCCAGCGCAACCGTCGTCACCAGGGAGACCGGCAGCTCGATCCGGGTAAACAGCCCCGGAGAGTCAGCATACCCGAAGCTTTCCAGAATCTCCGGCGCGAACAGATCCCGATAGTCTCGAAACGCCGTCAAAAGCAAATAGAAGATAAGAGCGGGCAATAAACCGGCACTGAATCGCTTCAAGAATGCCAGCTGCTCAGCTCGCGGCATCGAAGTCCGCTCGCTCCGATGTCGTCGATCCTCCTCGTTGGGCGGCGGTAGTCGGGACAGCATCCAGATCGAGATCAGGAAGAACGGCAAAAACGTCAACCCGGTGACAAACGGCATCCAGCTTTCCGAAATCGCCCCCTGAGTCATCCACCAGATACCGACATCTTTGACGATTCCACTCGACACAATATACGAACAACACAACACCGCCAGCAGCACTTCACTACAACGACGTCCTTCGAGATAACGCACGATGATGCCCCAGACCATCCCCAGCGGCAGCCCGTTGACGAAGATCGCGACGACCTTCCAGTCATCCGGCACAACCGCGAATACCAGCAGCGCACACTCTGCCACCGCGATCAGTCCCACCAGAACCACAGCACGTCGATTCTCGGGAATACTGGCACATAAGTAGGTGCCCATCAACTTCGAAAACAGATAACCGAGCATCTGCGAAATCAACAATGCAGATTTCAGGTCAACACTCAGCCCACACCACTGAACCCCATCAAACTGCGCCGCTGTGAAGGGCTTGCGAAACGCATACATACAGAAATACGCAGTAAATGCCCCGACACACGCCAGCCACAGTACCTTCCAGTAATCACCTCGCCCGCTCGGTTCGTCACGGGTTTCAGAAGTCAGTTGAGTCACAAACGATCTTTGCGAAGAGGTAAGCAGGGCCGAGCGAAAGGATTGTATCCACCACCCATCATGCCATCCAACTATGAATTTTCTGCCAAGGCCAGGGGAGATCATCCTGTTGTGCAGGATCGAGAAGCGCTAGACTGAACCGATCGTGACTTCTACCAAGACGGTATCGCCATCGAGAATCAAGCGGACAAATGACCGTTACCCGTTCCACAACCCGATTTCCCGACCGACGCCAGATCGCGGTCCTCGTGCAGACGGCCAATGACTGGAGTCGCCAAATCCTGCTGGGCGTTGGTCAATACGCCATCGAGCAGGGAGGGTGGGAGTTCTATGTCGAGCCCCGTGGCTTCTACGAAGAGTTCTCGCTCCCCGATACCTGGAACGGGCATGGTCTGATCTGCCGTCTGACGTCCGAGAAGCTGTCCGCCGAGATTCAACGCAGAAAGATTCCCGCCGTCAACATCTCCTGGCTGGCCGATCATCAGCCTTTCGCCCCCAAGGTGATTTCAGGAGAAGAACATTGCGGCCAACTCGCGGCCAATTTCTTCCTTGAGAAAGGCTTCGAGCATTTCGGCTTCGTCGGTGGTGCACCATCTCTGGGCTATTCCCGTCGCACGGTCGATGCTTATGCCCAGACGCTCAGAGAATCGAACATCTCCTCAATTCACGCCTTTGAATACGGCCCCAGCGATGGAAGCCCCCACATCCGCGCTCAACGTCAGCGCCTCAAAGAATGGATCAAAGACGTCCCCAAACCGATCGCCCTACTCGTCTGGTCCGACATCATCGGTCACGAGCTGACTCTGATTTGCTCCAGCATTCATGTCGATGTCCCGCATGATATCGCGATCCTCGCGATCGAACACGATCCCTTGATCTCCATGCTCTCGCCGATCCCGATCTCCAGTATCGACCATCAGTTTCAAAAGATCGGTCGCATGTCTGCGGAGATCCTCGATCGCATGATCGATGGCTTTCCTGCTCCCGATGGCCCGACACTGATCGAACCCATCGGCGTCATCGAGCGTCTCTCGACAAGTACTCACTTCACCGACGACCTGCTCGTCCGCGAAGCAATCGCCTGGATCCATCAGAACAGCCACCGCCCGCTGCAGGTCTCCGACGTCGCTGATCGTGTCGGCGTCTCTCGACGTGTCATCGAACAGCGTTTCAAGAAAGCCATCAACCGATCCCCAGGTCATGAGATCCGCGACGCCAAAGTCAGTCGCATCAAAAAGCTTCTGACCAACACAGAATTATCGATGATCGAAATCTCCACTCACGCAGGATTCACCTGCCAGGAATCATTCTCCAGATTCTTCAAGACAGCCGTCGGCGTCAGCCCGACAGAATACCGCCGCGGCTCCTTCGGCAGCTTGCGATGACCTGATGACCGATTTCATCGGCGAACCCAGATGCGAAATATCTGTTAAGCACCGCAAATGGAATTGTGCACGGGAGCGACCCGGATACACTGACAATCCACAAATGAGGCTGACAGTATTCGAAAGCCGTACCCGCGTCAGGTGTACGGTTGATTCAATCGTTCCATGACAAGTTCGCTCAGCGATTGTCCGCTTTCTGCAAGACCATGCAAACGACATCGTTAACGCTGCTTCATCGCCTGTGTCAGATCGACGAATCTGACGCCTGGGATCGATTTGTCCGTCTCTACTCCATCGGAATTTACTCCTGGGTCAGACGACAGGGCTTCCAGCACGAAGACGCCGCGGACATCGTCCAGGACATATTCGTAACCTTGCTTCAAAAACTACCGACCTTCGAGCACGAAGGCCCCAAAAGTTTTCGCGGCTGGCTCTGGACGATCACCCGCAATAAATGTCGCGCACGCGCCCGGCAAAGAAAACTGGAATTCGTCCCTGCGGAAGTCTGTGATGGATTTGCAGGGAAAGACGATGAGCCCTTCGCCGAAGAAGAATTCCGACGCCATCTCATCAGCCAGATCGCGACCGTCATCAAAGCCGATTACACTCCCGACGTCTGGCAAGCCTTCTGGCAACATGCGGTCGAAGGCAAGCCGGCCTCTGCGGTCGCGAAAACTCTCGGCATCAACCTGTGGGCTGTCTACACCGCGAAGGCAAAAATCATCGCGCGATTGAATGAGGAGTTCGCTGACCTTGTCTCTGATTGAAGAACCGATCCGGGACTCGTGCTATTCCAAAGCCGAGATTCGGGCCATGCTACTCGGGCACCTTGCTCCCCAGGACGTCCAGCGACATGAACACCACTTGTCCGTCTGCCCAAGATGCGCATCGCTGGCCGAATCGATCGGACTTGATTCCGGAATCGCATCCTGCTTCCTCGGCGAAGACCTCCCACCGCCTGTTTCCGAGCATGACCTGGAAGATGTCCTCGCGCGCGTCTGTCGCGTCGAACAGGCTTCCCGCAAGCCAGTGACCAAGACCTGGAGTCACCTTGACTTACCAGAACAACTCGGCCCCTATCGTCTGAAAGAGTTTCTGGGCTCCGGCGGCATGGGTGTCGTCTATCGCGCTGAAGATACTGTCCTCAACCGACTCGTTGCCATCAAAGTCATCAAAACCGGTGCCGATGCAGAAACACGCGCCCAACTGCTGAACGAAGCCCGCGCCCTGGCCGCTGTCCGCCATGAGAATGTCGTAACCGTCTATTTCGTCGGCGAACAACCTGCCCATGATGATGTCATCGCAACCCCCTACTTTGCGATGGAACTCCTCGAAGGCCAAACGCTGCGCGATTACATGACCTCCTTGCGACCTTCCGTCGAGTGGATCATCCAGGTCGGTCGGCAGATCGCCGCAGGTCTGGCTGTCGTTCATGACGCAGGCATCGTGCACCGCGACATCAAACCAGGGAACATCTGGCTGGAAAAACTCAAAGACGAAACCAGCCCACCCGCATCGCCTCGCTCCAACCACGACGCAATTCCCCAGGTGAAGCTGCTCGACTTCGGCCTCGCCCATCAAGTCTCAGGGCTTTCAGGCATCAGGCGCGCCGGCACACCAGCTTACGTCGCCCCGGAACAGATTCATGGCGCCGACGTCGATGCCCGCGCCGATATCTTCTCCCTCGGCTGCGTCCTCTACGAGCTCTGCACCGGACAGCTGCCCTATCCCGAACTCAAGCGACTCGGGGCTCGCTGGGATCTCACGCCTCCGCCGATTCGTACCCTCAACTCAGACGTGCCTACTCAACTCGCGACTCTGATCGAGAAGATGGTCATCGTCGATCCTGCTGCGCGACCCGCGTCTGCGCGAATGATTCAGTTCGAACTCACCAATCTGGCAACCGCATCCAATGAACCACCCACAGTCACCGGGCAAAGCGATCTGACAGTCGAGTTCCCCTCGCTGGCTCCCCCAAAGACTCGCTTACCCGTTCTGTCTGCCAGTCTGCTGCTGGCCGCCATCGCCATCGCCGCCATCAGCCTGCTGAACTCCAATTCCGCCACCGACTTTCACAGTGACGGCCATCCTGCCTCTCCGCAACAAACCGCCCCTTCATTGACATCTCCAGCCAGCCAACTCCCCCCAGCCACTCTCTCGTCCGACATCCTCGATGATGCGTGGCGAGAGAAGGTCCTCTCAAAGCCGCCTCAACTTCAGCTCAACGAAGTCCTTCAAAGACTCGCCCTGCTCAACCCGAAATTCGACTGGCTTCAGGGCAGTGGCTGGGTCGAACCTTATGGCGTGATCCGAATCACGCTCGACGCAGATACCATCTCCGACCTTCGACCGGTTCAGGTTCTCGATAATCTGCGAGTCGTCCGTTGCCGCGGTTCTGCTCCTGGAACAGGGACACTCTCCGACGTTTCGCCACTCTCAACACTTCCGCTCGAAGAGCTTCACTGTAGAAACAATCCGCACCTGCATGACCTATCGTCGATTCCCCTGAAGAACCTCAATTTCCTGGACGCGTCCTTCACCGCCCTGGAAACACTGGAAGGATTCTCCGAAGCACGCCTGACGCAACTCAAGATTGCAGGGACCAAAGTTTCAAGCTTAAGCCCTCTGCGCACAATGAAGACTCTCCGCCGCCTGAATTGTGTCGGATGCCCCATCAGCGATTTTACACCGCTGATTGGACTCCCACTCAGACAACTTCACGCGGATGTTCAGGCAGACCGTGACCAGGCTGTTTTGCGGTCGATCAAAACGTTAGAGACCATCAACCAGATTCCTGTCGCAGAGTTCTGGAAGAAGCTCGCCGAAACCGGTTCCAGCTCGCCCTCCACCGAACTCGATGATTAGGATGACCGCCGATAAGATCAGTCGTCCCGATGTCGCATCTTGATCAGAAGAACTCACAGAAAGTGTTTGCCACAGAGCACAAAAGCCTCAGAGCATGACAGGAAAAATAAACCACGGATCAACACAGACAGTCACAGATGAAAAACAAGAGAGGTGAGATGCGTTCAGCTCCTCTCCCATCTGCGTTTACCTGTGTTCCTCTGCGGTTCCATTCTCTTTTCTCATCCGTGTTTCTTCGTGTTCATCCGTGGTTCGTTTTCTCTTCCTCTGCGTCCCCCCGCGACCTCTGCGGTGAAAATTTCTTCTACAACAGGAAGCAATGGAATGAGAAGACAGCCTCTTACTGAACTCGTGAAACCACTTTCAACTTCCCCAACTGCAACGTCACACGCCGTCCGCTCTCAAGCGTCGCGACGATCTGATAATCAAACACTCCCGCCAGTTGCTCTGTCTCTTCGGACTCGAGTTCAAATCGAACCTCCGCCTGCGCCTCTTCACCAAAGACACTTCCGCTGATCGCCAGCGATGTGTCGCCACCCTGAATCAAAAGCTCCACCGACCCGCCACTCAATTCCGGCCACTGTCCAGTCGTATCCAGCAAGACGATCGACCTTCCATCAGCATGGAAGTAGTCATCCCCCTGGACCAGCGTGATTAACCCCTCCATCACCATCGGCGTCTGCGTCACAACAGGCAATGCCCGCAACTGTGCCAGCGCTGTCCCCGTAAACCCGTCGATCGAAAGTGACAGCGGCTCCGTCAACGTATCGCTCAACTGCTCTCCCACAGCGTTCAACGCCGACATCGTCAGCGACATGGCATCACCAGCCTTCGACGGCGCATAAAGGGACTGGCTCGCAGCCAGCCTCACCGGAAGGTCATACGCAATACTGACCTTCTCCAGAAGCACCGACGACGTCGAGGAAATCCCAATCAGCGTCCCGATCTCACAATCAGCTTCGCTCGCCGAGACCGCCACCTGATAGAACCCCGCCGTCGCATGAGCGGCGGGAGCATTCGTCATCGCGCTCGCCGCTGCACCATCTCGACTCCACTGCAGAGAGTGATTCGCGACATCCCCCGCCTGCAAAGCTCCCGTCAACGTATTGAACGCTCGATAGATCACAATATGAGACTGACTTCGTGTTGGCATCATTATCCGATCATGCTGTTGGAAAATTCCACGGGGATCACACGATGCACACCAAACGCACGACCCTGCCCGCCGTTATAAATCTGCAAAACGTCCTCGCTGGAAAGGATCTGTCCGGGAAACAGCATCAGCTGCTCCACTTGAACCTCGGTCTGAACCGGGGATGAATCGTTGGCCCGGTTGATGACAACATTGTTCGATAAGCTCATCGTCTGCTGCAGACCAGTCAATGTGCTGTCGTAGGAAACGCCATTGACCCACAGACGCGCAAGATTCGAAGTCCCGACTGTCAAATCATGTTGCACAACAATGTGAGTCCAAACCCCGCTCGTGACGAGATTCGCTGCAGAGTTCAGAACGCGAGCCGAGGCTCCATCCTGATAGCGATACTGCACCGAATAATGCGGATTGCCAAACAGATCCCCTGGCATCGGAATCCGCAACTGATGCATTTGATTTCCTGAGACATCGATTAATGTCAGCCACTGCCGCCCGGCCGTCCACGCGTTATAGACGACACGAATCCACACCGAGAACGTCAGTTTCGCCGGCAACCACAAAGCATTGTCACGCACGATTTCCAGACGGGCATTCGCTCCATTCGGAAACGTATACGCCGTACGCACCCGCCCCGTTGTCAACGTCGGATTGTTGATCGCCGTCCACTCGCGACTGCCATTGATGCGCCCTCGATAGACACCCTGAGGCGTTCCCGCATCCCACACCTCACCCAGCGCCAATTTGCTACGCATAGAAGGATTGATGACCTCACTCATTGTCCACGCTCCACCTTGCGGGCTGTTTCATAAGGCAGAACGATCTCGATCGTCGCATCCGTAAAGGACTTCGTCGCCCCCGGCAAAACCACATCTTTCTTCGGCCACAGCGCCTGCACAGCAATCGCCACTGGCAGCCCGACCCCTGTCGTCGCGATCCCCGCCGCGATCGCCAGCTTGACCGCCTCGCCCGCCAGGGACCGCTTCGTCGCACTCGGCGCAGGAGTCGACGTCGTCTGATGCACGTTGTAGTCCCCCAGGATCATCGGCCCCATCTCATCACTCTCGCTCACTGCCCCGCCATCGCCGGTCTTCATCCCGCTCGCTCCATAAACCGCCTCATGCGCCGCCTCCGAATTCCGCTTCAGATTCTTCAACGTCTGCCCCTGAAACGCCCGCATCGACTGCACGGTGCTGGCATGCAAAGCCGCCTTGAGCTTCTGCTTCAAGCTCATCGCCTCAATCGTGCGATCCGCGATCTTCTGCCGAATCGGTGTTCCGCTCCCGGAGGAGTTTGTCGTACCTGGCGTAGTCTCCATCGCTATACCCTTCCACAAACAAATCCACCAACCGCGAATTCAACTCCACAAACGCCTTCACCTGCTGCTGCTGTAAACTGATCAACTCCAACAACCCCGTCGCATCCATTCTTCCTCCCGTAGGGTCCGCTGTGCGGACCGTCAATGTGTGTTCAATGAGGCGCTAGGCGTTAGTCGCTAGGCGCTAGGAAAGCAAAAGAGAACAGCCTCGTCGACATTCGCGACAACTCTCGCGTCCCCTGTATTCCCAGCGCCTAGCGCCTAACGCCCAGCGCCTACTCCAAAACCCAGGCCACGGGAGAACCTCCCCCCGTGGCCGGTCGCTGCCGTCATCGCCTGTCTGCCTACGCAGTTTTGGAAACGGTCTCGATCGCTTTGCTCTCGGACGTCCCCAATTCGTCAAAGTTGCGGACAGCAGCCTTGTTCAAAATGTTGTTGGCCGTCACAAACCCCTGTTCAGCCACCGTCATCGCGGATTGATGCGCGTTGACAGCCGCCGTCAAAAGGTTCGTCTGGACATTAGGAGGAAGATCAATAGGATCCGCCATACGCTCGTTCTCCTTGCAAGGAACACAAAAACTCGACTCCCCGACCACCACGGCCGGAACATCAAAAATCAATCTCGCAGGCTCACTACCCGCACTACTTTTACTGCTCATAGCTCTTCTCCCGATCCTTCTCCCCCGGGGAGAAGGTGGCGGCGCTTCGCCGACGGATGAGGGACCTCTGCGAATTTCATAACGCCCCCACCCTCGCTATCACCTCTCAGCCAAAAATCCCCGGGTGGCCCACCCGTTTACGGTTGGGTTCGCAAAGCGAACAAGAAGCGTCACCATACGCATCCATTCCTAATTCACGCAGTGAGTCCCGTTCGACCGCGTATGGCATTGCATCTTGTCGGCGACGCCGATCCAGCCATGAACGGCAGGACCACCCCCTCACTCCCCATTCACCCGCACCTTCGACTGAATCTTGATAGGATCCCCCGGCGACAACACCACATCCGCCGTCATCGCCCCGGCATTGTCAAACAACTGCAGATGCCTCTGCTTGAGCGGCCGCAACTCCTCCAGCTCCCGCGTCAACGCCAGCAGCGTCTTCTCCAGCTCATCGACCCGCGACCCATCCACCGTCGCCGGCATTGACCTGATCGTCACCAGCAACTCCGCCTGAAGTCTCTCGACCTTCACCAGACGCTCTTCAAGCAGGCCAGACGCCGAAACCGGCACGGAGTGAACATCCCCATTGTCGGCATGTTTAACCGCTGAATCCGGAAGACACCCCAGTCGACCCAGCATCGCTTCATAACGAGACCAGGGAATAAACTTCCCGTTACTCATATGCACCAGCCCAATTAGCTGTCCCTGCTCATTGAGAATCGGCGATCCCGACTGCCCCGGCACCACATTCAACCCAATGACATCCCCTTGCACAGGCCCACACTTGCGAACCGTCTGATTCCCATCAAACGTCCACAAACACCCGCTCCGCGACGTGACCGTCTGTCTCAACTTCGTCGGCACAACTGGCACCCGCTGGTCCGACTGAAACTTGAGCAGCGCAATCTCCTGCTGAATGTCGGCATGTACCACCTGTGCTACATGACCATCGACACTGATCTGCTGCGCCCCGGTCAGCACATGGGCAACCGTCAGGCAATACACATCCCGCCCATGCTGAAAGATCGGCGCACAAACTCCCTGCCCGCGAATGTACTGACAGGAGTTCCCCGAGCAGCTTTGCTCAAGCGTGTTCACTCGCAACGGCTGTGCCTGAGCCCGATGGCTCATCAGGCTCATCGAGCAGCCCAGCCCCAAAATCATCATCGTCATCACACACCATTGAAATCGTCGCATCGCCAACTCCTGCTTTTTTCTCTGTCATGATCTGAGCCATCTCCGTCGCGTGTTTAGTGACTTCCACAAAGTGATCAATATTCTTAGGTCGATAACACCAGCGCCCCCACAGCCGCACCGCCAGATACATTGCCGTCCGCTTCCACCAGGAAACCTTCAACTCTGTCAGCAGCCAGAAGAAATACGCATCCGCCATCACGCGATGCTGATAAGACCCCAGCAGCCACGCATGGTGACACAACAGGTCATGCACCACCGCCGCCTGCAAAAACTCCCCTTGAAACGGATGCCCGACAATCGGCCACAACAGACGCGGAATCGACGCCCCGTCCGTTAGAAACCGGGCTGGCACTCGCACTTCCCACCCAAACTCATTCTCGACCTTGACCGGCCGGGTCACCTCCAACAGTCCTCCGGGATAAGTGCGATAACAAATCGCCTGCACATGACGCGACGCATGCTTCGATACCGATGACATCTTCGACAACCTTTCCTGGGTGATGAGTAAAAGCTGGTCCCCTCACCCTACGTGAAACCGTTGCGCAAATTGCCCCTCACTGACCCTGTCTACGAACCCTCACCTCACAATCCCCCGGCATTTCCCACTGTCTATTTTCTCCCCCGACTTCTAAGACACTCAGTCTGAAAATCACTTTTCTAAAATGAAACATTCCCCCTCGTGTGCCACGGCTGTGTCAGCCGTGCCGAATGTCCGATCAAGCTCCATTTCCACTCCCAAGGCGGGTGGCCGGGGTCAGGATTTCTAGCTGACCCCAGTTCTGCGCGCAGATCGCACTCAAATTAAGTAAGCGACCAATCCTCACCCCAGCCACCTTCCATCATCCACGCCACCTCACACCCGTCACCGCCACAACAGCTTCTCATCTGTGTTCACCTGCGTTTATCTGCGGTTCATTTCTCTTCCTCTCTCATCCGTGTTTCTTCGTGTTCATCCGTGGGAAACTCCTCCTCACTGAAACCGTTCTCACTGTTGCGGAGTGTTTCTACTCGCACGGTCGCCTATACTTATTCGTGTATCATCAGCGGCTGATGCCGTGACAATTCAGACAGTTGTTTGCTTCGGAGACTCGATGATTTCCCCCGCCACGATTTTCCCCGGCATGGTGTTTGGACTGGCGTTTCGCAATATTTGGGCACGACCCGTCCGCACGAGTCTGGCGGTCCTCGGCATGACCGTCGCCATTTTCGCGATGGTCAGCCTGTTCTCCGTCAGTGCAGGGCTCAACCGGGTCGTCAACTCGACCCTCGACCGGGTCCCCGGCTTGATCGCGATGCAGCGTGGCGCACCGATTCCTCTCTTCTCGACGATCCCGTCCAGCTGGAAAGAGGAGATCGAGAAGATGCCCCATGTGACGACCGTCGTCGCGGACTGCTGGGCTCGGGTCAACATCATCAATGGCGAGACCATCATCTCACCACCACGTCTGCTCTGCGGCACCGACATCGCCCGACGCAATCAGCTTCGCACGACCCTCTACAAAGGCGATGTCTATGAAGGCCGCTTCCTCAGCGAGGAAGACGTCGGCAAGCCACACATCGTCATCAGCAAATCTGTCGCAGAAGAATTCAAAGTTAAAGTTGGCGACCCGCTCGAAGTCAACGGCCTCAAATTCACCATCGTCGGCCTGTATCACACCGGCTCGCTCCTGCTCGATGTCGCGCTCCTGACCGATATCGATGTCTTCCGCGCCCTCACCGGTTTTAACCCCGGCATCGTTTCCAGTCTTTACATCGAACATGATCAAGGCAAAGAGAAAGCCTCTGAACTGGCCGCCGTCATTCAAAAGCGATTCACCGACCGCGAATGGGGCATCTACAAAGCCTCGACCATTCTCACGATCGCCCAGCAAGTCACCACGACCAGCACCGAGAACCCCGTCCAGTCAGCGATGAACAATCTCGACAAGATGTTCAAAGGCAGTCCGCCCGCATCGTCGCAACCGAAAGCCTCTGTCACGCAGCCGCTCGGGATGGAAAGCCCGCTCGAAGTCAAACCAGCGGAACAATGGGCCTCGCGCATCGACAGCTTCACCGAAGACCTCGACCTGTTCCTCTTCCTCATGACCAGCATCGGCGTCTTCATCGCCGTCGTCCAAGTCATCAACACGATGCTCATGAGCGTTACCGAGCGAGTCATCGAATTCGGGATTCTCCGCGCGAATGGCTGGTCGGTCGGCAATGTCGTTCTGCTCGTCGTGTCCGAGAGCGCCTTCCTCGGAGCCGTCGGCGGCGTCTTCGGGTCGGTCTTCGGCTGGATCGCCGTGCAGGTCATCAACCACAACTTCCCGGACCGCGTCCAACTCTATGCTGGCCCGGAACTCCTTATCTACTCGATCACCTTCAGCATCCTCATGGGCATCCTCGGCGGCCTCTACCCCGCCTACTGGGCCGCGACCCGCTCCCCCATGGATGCGATCCGAAGAGGATAGGGCTTGGGTCATGTAGGGTCCGCTGTGCGGACCGTCAATTCGCTTCGTTACAAATAGAAAACGTGCCTTTACTTGTCGTTACTCTTCACAACGAGTCATCGTTGTTGTAAGTCGATTAACGGTCCGCACAGCGGACCCTACAGGGCTACCTAAGCCCTACTACCTAAGGCCTCCCATGCAAGTCCAACTCGAACACATCACCAAACGACATCGCAGCGGCGACGAGGAACTGACGGTCGTTGACGATCTGACCTGTGACATCCAGGAAAGCTCGTTCACGTTCATCATTGGACCATCAGGCAGCGGGAAGAGCTCGCTGTTGTATCTGATTGGCGCGCTCGACTTGCCGAGTCAGGGTCGTGTGCTGATTGATGGCGAAGATCTTTCCACATGGTCTTCGACTCGCAAGAACAAATTCCGACGCGAGGAGATCGGGTTCATCTTTCAAAGTTTCAACCTGCTGAAACAACTGACCGCCGTCGACAATGTCCTTGTTTCCGAAATGCCCGTCGGAGTCAGCAGCGAAGACAGGCAACGCGCCGTTGACTATCTCAAGCAGGTCGGCCTCGGACATCGACTTAGCCATTACCCCAGCCAGCTCTCCGGCGGCGAACAGCAGCGTGTCGCAATCGCGCGGGCCTTGTTGAAAGAGCCATCCCTCGTCCTCGCAGATGAGCCGACGGGCGAGCTCGATTCGAAGACCGGCGCCATCGTGATGGGCTATCTGCGTGAACTCCAGAAGCAAAAGCAAACAACGGTCATCATCGTCACCCACGACCACATCCACCTGCGCCCAGGTGATCACATCATCGAACTGCATGACGGGAAGATTGTGAGGCAGTATGTGAAGGACGCGACGCCAACTCACGTGTAGGGTCCGCTGTGCGGACCGTTAATTCGCTTTCATTGCAAGTTGAGATTCGAGTTCCTACTGTTCGCGATGTTGCATGTTCCAATTGTCATTGCGAGTCCATTGACGGTCCGCACAGCGGACCCTACACCCACTCCGCGGGGCGTTTTTCGACGAAGGCAGCCAGGCCATCTTTTGCCTGCCCCTGACTGAAGCACTCTGCGAAGGTGCGAGCCTCCGCTTCGAAAAATGTCGCATCAACGCGACTCATCATGCGATAAAGCTGCTTCAATTGTCGCTGCGAAGATGGCGAAGGCTTGCGGAGTTGAGACAACAGCGTCGTCACAATCTCGCCCAGCGTTCCTTCCGCGGCGACCTGATTGACAAGGCCGATGCGCAGTGCGTCACTGGCCGAGAGTAACTGCCCCGTCATCGTCAACCACTTCGCGTTCGCCTCGCCGAGGAGATGACGGGCACGTACGGTGCCACCCCAGCCGGGGACGATGCCCAGAGTCGCTTCCGGCAGGCCGATGACGGCTTTCTCATCGATGACTCGCAAGTCACACGCCAGCGCGAGTTCACAACCGCCACCCGCGCAGGCCCCATTGATCGCGGCGATCGTAACGAACGGCAGATCTTCGACGAGTTGCATCAGCGCCTGACCTTCTCGCGCGATCTCGTAAGCAGACGTCTCATCGAGTTCCGCTAACTCAGAGATCTCGGCCCCTGCGATGAAGGTTCGCCCTCTACCTTCGAAGACCGCAATGCGAATGCTTTCATCGTTTGAGACTTCTTCCAGCAAGGAGCGTAATTGCAGACGGGTCTGCTGGCTGAGCGTCTGGATTCCCTTGGGACCTTCAAAGACAATCCTCGCGACGCCGTTGTCGCGAGTGAGGGAGACGGCGGTCGGTTCACGGAATTGTCGCATGGGAATCATCATTGAATAGACGTGTTGTTGAAGTCTGAGTCTCAGGCCTGAAGGGCCGTTTTCAACCAGCCCAGGGTGAAACCCTGGGTGAGAGGGCAAGCAAACGTCACCACCCTGAAGGGGTGGGTCAACGCGGAGTTCACCATGAGCCGTCCCTACAGGACGGTGCGTTTTGTTGTTGCCATATCCCCAGGGTTTCACCCTGGGCTGGTAGAAATCGTCCCTTCAGGACGAAGAACGCGAGGCCTTCCCCGAGAGGCTCTTCGTGGTGAAACGCTCTTCGATTTACACAACCACCTTCTGCACTTCGAGCTCGATGTAGAGATCTTTTGACTGACCTGGTTCCAGCACCTGCCAGCCGGTTTCTTTCGGGGGCAGCTTCATGTTGATCGCGTTTGACATGCAGGTGTAAGGTTCCATGCAGATGCAATCGCGACCTTCGGGGGTGAACATGACCTGGAACTCGAATTCCTGGCTGTAGCGCTGGACCATTTCGATGCCCGCTTTCTCGTCGACCAAGCGAGTTTCGTAAAGCTGACCGGCCGGTGGCGGGGTCATCGAGAAGAGGTCATCGAGTTTCAGGGTGTCGTAATATTCGCCTTCGACGAGTCGATCGATCAGCTCGGTGTGAGACGATTCACCCGTCGGGATTTCGTTGACGTGGACATATTGCTTCGCGACGGGGAGTTGGGCCAGGCAGTTGCCAGGGGCCGAGAAACTGACGAGAGGGACCTTGAAATAGGCATGCGTCCCGAGTCCCCAGGGAAGCGGCTTCTTGTCAGGATTTTCGATGTGGAACTTCGAAATCAATTTGTGATGCGTGACTTCATAGGTCAGACGAATCAGACAGTCCGCAGGCCAGTTCTTCAACTGATCTGGGGCATCAACCGACAGCTGAAACTCAGCCGTCAGAGACGATTGAGTCTTCTCAATCACACGCCACGGGACATCAAAGCAGAACCCGTGCATCCCATGCTTACGCCCCGGCTGGATCGGCAGCGTGTAGTCTTTGCCGTCCCAGGAATACTTGCCGTCTTCGATCCGGTTGGGAAACGGAAAGAGAATGGGAATCCCTGATCGCGTCGAGCGCGTCTGCCCGGAAAGAAATCCATCTTCAGCATCAATGACGTCGACCAGCTCGCCCCCAAAAACGGTGCTGAACTCGATGCAGTTCATGCCGCGGGTCGGAACAATCGAGGCGGAAGTGCCGGTGGATGGGCAGGCGATAGTGATAGTTTCGTGGTGCATGAAAAGTCCTGAGATTGAACCGCAGATAAACGCAGATGGACACAGATAAGAAGGATTATTTTGTACGGACAACTCGTCGACATTCGACCTTGGCGTGTTTGAAGTTCAAAATCAAACCAACTTGCAGGTTCGTGATTTTCAGGTAGTTGAGCATCTGGCCGACTTCATGATTGGTGATTTTCCACCGTCTTTGTGTCGACGATTATTCTCTCAAAGACAATTAGATCGGGGATATACTCACCAACTTTAATACTCTTATACATCACATCGAAAGTGATCTGCTGCTGAACCGAAATGCGACGCCTCAAGAACTCGACCACAAGAGCATTCTCATATGGCTTTTCCAGTAGCCCGTGCCCCAGGATATTCGACACCTCGTACGCGCATTCGATGATCTCGCGCGTTTCGGCTTCAAATAAATAATTATCTGTGTCCATCTGCGTTTATCTGCGGTTCAATTTTCTTTAGTTCCACTCGACGTGTTCGCGCGGGATCGCGAAGGTGGTGTGGGATTTGGCGAAGCTGGACAGGAGCATGTCGTAGAGAGTGTAGGGGTCGTGGTTGAAGAGGTGGTCGGCGCAGGCGCGGTGGATGTACCAGTCGCCGCGTTCGATTTCGCTTTCGAGCTGTTCAGCGCCCCAGCCGGCGTAGCCTGAGAAGATGCGGTAGCGGCGTGGGCTCTTGGGCTGGCAGGCCTGTTGGACGATGTCTTCAAACATCTCGGCGCTATTGGCGATGACAACACCAGGGATGAGGGTGTGGGGAGCGAGCTCGGGGGTCGTCTTGTTGTGGAGCATGCAGAGTGCCGTTGGTTCGACGGGGCCGCCGACGTAGATGAGGTCGCTGGTGGCGGGGAGCTGGAAGTGTTCTGCGAGTGCGTGAGCAACGGAGACGTTGGAAGGGCGGTTGATGACTAGGCCCATGGCGGAGGTGTCGTCATGTTCGAGCACGAGGATGACTGTTTTGAAGAAATTGGGATCGCGCAGAAACTTGCCAGCGAGCAGGACTTTGCCCTTGAGCGACTCGGTCATGGGAGGCTTTCAACGCTACGTCAGACGCAGCAGAAGGGGGGAGTGTGGACGGCTTTTTGGGGGAAGGGGAGAGTATAGCGGACCAGACAAGCAGGAGGAAGAGGCGCTGGGCGTTAGGCGCTAGGCGTTAGGTAAATCTGGAGAAGTGCGCATGCATCGCCTTGGGAGTGGAAATGGAGCTTGATCGGACATTCGGCACGGCTGACACAGCCGTGGCACACGGGGTGGGGGAGTGTTGGTTGATCGAAAACCTGATTTTCAGACTGAGTGTCTTAGAAGTCGGGGGAGAAAGTAGACAGTGGGAAATGCCGGGGGGTTGTGAGGTGAGGGTTCGTAGACAGGCTCAGTGAGAGGCAATTTGCGCAACGGTTTCACGTAGGGTGAGGGGACAAGAAAAGCACACATGCCTGGGAGGTGAGTTGAATATGAGGCGCGAGAGTGAAGTGTTGACGGAGATGATTGCGGGGGATGTCTGGGGTGAGCTGCTGCGGGAAGCGGGGTCGCGGGTGGTGAAGGGGATTGTGCTCGCGGGGCAGGCTTCGCGGAATGGGTACTCGTACACAGAGATGGCGCTGCGGGATGCGGTCGTCTGTTATGACGGGAAGCCGGTGTATCTGGATCACCATGAGCAGAGTCATCAGCCGGGGGTACGGGGTGACGAGGAGCTTGTGGGGATGATTGAGTCGCCACGGTTTGAAGAGGGGAAGGTCGTCGGGGATATCTGCGTGCGCGAGTCGGTGGCGGGGAATCTGTTTTTGTCGCTGGTCGATCAGTTGCTGCCGGACGTGGGGATGAGTCACGTCGTGCGGGCGGTGCGGAGTCGGGATGGCAGGCGGGTCGAGAAGATTGTCGATGTGATCAGTGTGGATGTCGTGCGCTATCCCGCGACGACGAAGACGCTGCGGGAATCGATGCAGTGGGCTGGTGATGAGCTGGAAGAGTCCGTTGATGAAGAGATGGGCGAAGTGGAATTGATCTGCGAGATCAGTCCCTCTGCGGAGACGTCGTCACGGTTGCGGGATGCGGAGCCGGTTGTGATGGAGGAGCTTTCGCTGCTGCGTCGGGAAGTGTCTCGATGGAAGCAGACGGCGGAGAAGCTGCAGGAGCAGAGTGGGCAGGCTGCGCGGGTGCAGGTCATGCTGGAGAAAAGTCGGCTGCCGGAGTCGGCGATCACGCCTGTGTTTCGACGGATGCTGATGGAGGCGGAGAGTGATCAAAAGCGGGACGAACTGATCCGGGAACGACGTGAGCTGGTGGCGCAGCTGCGGGTGGTTTCTCCGGTGAGTTCGGCTCGTCGGGTTGAAGAGGTGGGGATGCGGGATGCGGAGATTGTGGCGGTGATCAGGAGAGGCGCTGGGCGTTAGGCGCTAGGCGTTGGGAAAGCAGGAGAAGCACTGGCATAGCCAGTGGCACACGGTGCTTGGGCGTTGGAAGACAGTCATGAGTCACGAGTCGTGAGCCATGAGGTTTTGGTTTGTTGCTTTTCCTCATGACTCGTGACTCACGACTCATGACAAGCAAAGTTATTTCAGTTCAAAATGGACGACAGACGATGGCAAATCGGGTGCGGTTTCGGAGTGGGGCGGTGGAGTTGCGGAAGGTGCGGGTGGATGCGGGGACGGTGATCGAGGCGGGGGATCTGGTCTGGCTGGATACGGATGATGCCAAGCCGGCGTCTGCGTTTACCTGGACGACCAACCTGGCAACGACGCAGGGGAATTTTACGGCGAAGTTTCTGGGAGTCGCCCATCAGCCTTCAGCGGCGGGAGAGACGGAGCCGATTTCGGTGGATGTCAGCCCGATGTCGATCTATGAGTTCGATGTCGCGAGTGCGGCTTATGAAGTTGGCGGACTGCTGGGGCCGGATGAAGGGACTTCGCTGTTGATGAATCAGCAGCTGGAGACGGTCAGCAGTGCTGCGAATGCGATTGCGCGGAGTGTTGAATATCGCGGTAGTGGCCATACGAAGTTGCGGGTGCAGTTTGCTTCAGCGTTCCATTGCGGGTCGAGCAATGTGAACGGGCAGGTGGGGTAGGGAGAAGGCGCTGGGCGTTAGGCGCTAGGCGCTGGGAGAGAGGGGGGAGCACTGGCATAGCCAGTGGCACCCGGAACAAAGTCAAATCAAACACAACGGCGCTAGCTGTTGGCGGCGTGGCGAAGCAGGTTTTCCTAGCGCCCAGCGCCTAATACCTAGCGCCTTTTTCCGAAGGAAAAAACATGCGTGGTCAGAATGTTCGGGATCTGGTGGAGTCGTTGGGGGCGGAGGGGTTTTATCAGAAGGTTTGTCAGCTGCTCAATGAGAAGCAGTTGACGACGGATGATTTCAGTTATTACGAGCTGGCGGAGGCGTGTGGCGTGCTGCCTCGGTTGCGGAGTTTGCGCGAGGCGGGGCTGTCGTCGCCTGGAGATCTGCTGCGGGAATCGGGGCCGGGGGTGCGGACGCATCTGTTTCAGGTGATGACGGGGGAGCTGATTGGTCGCAAGGTCATTGAAGGGTATGAGGATGAGGCGGGGTTCATTGGTGATCAGCTGGTGACGGTGCAGCCTTCGCGGTTTCGGTCGCAGAAGATTGCAGGGTTCAAGGCGCTGGCTGGGCCTGAGCAGGTGCATGAAGGGCATCCGTATGAGGAGTCGACATTCGCGGAGAAGTATGTCGTCAGCCAGGAGGCTAAACAGGGTCGCATTCTGTCGATCAGCGAGGAGTTGATTGCTTTTGATCAGACGGGCGAAATCAATCGTCGGGCGATGGCGCTCGGGTACTATTTGCGCCAGGAACGCGAGCGGACGATTGTGCGTGCGGTGACGGATGCGGAGGCGGCGATTGATCAATTCGTCTATCGTCCGAATGGAGCGGGGACGAGTCTGTATGCGACGAACGGGAGCCTGCGGAACTGGGTGGGGTCGGGGAACACGACGTCGACATCGTTTAATGCGGCGGTTCCGCTGACCGATTGGAAGGATGTCGAGAAGGTGCTGCATTACCGGGCCACGCAGGTGCGCGATGATCGGATTGATGGGACGAGTCGGCCGATTGTCGCGCCGGCGCGCCAGATCCTGGTGCCGGAGCGATTGCGCGGGACGGCGCTGTCGATTGTCAATGCGACGCAGATTGAAGTGGAGGGGGATGATGGTCGTATGGTGACGGCCAATCCGCTGGGGACTTCGATGAGTGTGTTGAGTTCGCCGTTCATTGATGAGCAGGGTGGGCAGGCGGTCAATGACTGGTACGTGGGTGACTTCCGTCGTCAGTTTTTGTGGACGGAGATCTGGCCGGTGCAGACGTTCCTGCAGAACAGCGACAGCCAGGCGGCGTTCGAGCGGGATGTCGTGCTGCGGGTGAAGGCGCGGTACTTCGGCGGGGTCTCGGCGGTCGATACGGTGTATGTGACGAAGGTGGATGGGGAGTAGTAGGGCTTGGGGATTGGGGCTTAGGGCTTGGCCGGAGAGAAGGCATGAATCGTGAGGTTTATGCCTTTGTTCGGGAGGGCGAACCTCTGTGTGAGCTGGATCTTTGCGTTGCGAAACATGAGCGATGTGAAAGGTGATGATGGCCTCGACGGTTTGTCTCTTGCACGTCGTTCGTCGTCGATTCGCTGGTGGTTGATTGCAACGCGGGACAGCGGCTCGGACGGAGCCTCGCCCTCCCGGGGTCATGTCGCGAGGTGTGGGGGCTTTTCCTCATGACTCGTGACTCATGCCTTATGACAAACATGGACATCAACGGTCCGCATAGCGGACCCTACGGGAGAGCGTATGAAGCTGCATGGGAAGGTGTTGCGGGGGCGAGGGGTGAAGGTTCTGCTTTGGCGGCGGGGGGATGGGGGTGAGCATGAGGTGAGTGTGACCGCGCTGCCGTTGGGGTTTGGGGTGTGGTTGCGTCAGAAGGGGATTGTGCAGCCGGAGGTGCCGGTGAGAGTGGCGCGGGATGCGCAGGGGAAGCCGATGCGGGATGCGTCGGGGCAGGCGGTTGTGCGGGAGGATCGGAGTGATGCCTCGTATGTCGCGAGTGTCGAGCAGTATCAGCAGCGGCTGGCGATGCTGGTGTTGTGGCAGGGGCTCAAAGAGGACCCGAACGTGAGCTGGGAGAGCGTTGAGCCGGCGGTCGATGGGGATTGGAGCGCGTTTGCGGATCAGCTGTTTGAGGAGATGGAGCAGGCGGGGGTGACGATGGGGGAGGTGGTCTGGTTGTGTGAGGAGGTGACGAACTTCACGAACCAGGTGACGTCGCGCGCTGAGGAGTCGCGTGCGGATTTTTTTCCAGCGGAGTCGTGCCGGAGCTCGGGCAGTGGATGACGTCGCCGCGGTCGATGGAGTATGTCCTGCTGCGGGTGTGTGAGCGGTGGGGGATGCGGAGTGAGGAGCTAGTGTCGTTGAGTCGCCAGGAGCAGGAGCGGCTGGTGGCTTATGAGATGGTGAGGGGGGTGGAGGAGGCGCTGGGCGTTGGGCGCTAGGCGCTGGGGGGAAGGACGAGGTGTGGCACGGCCGTGTCGGCTGTGGGGATGCGCGAGCGGTGTCCAGCTTGACGTTCGGCACGGCTGACACAGCCGTGGCACACTGAGTGGAGCCTTCCTGCCTCATGATGAAATGCGAGTTGATTAACGGTCCGCACAGCGGACCCTACGGGAGGGACGAATGGCGGGTGAGGAGTTGGTGAGCCTGGATGGGGTGGAGGGGAGTGCGCTGAGTGAGTCGCAGGTGCGGGGGATTATTGCGCAGATTGATCTGGACATCATGAATCTGCTGCGGGATGGGAAGTTGGCGGCGATGAAGTATGACGTCGGTGGAGATGGGCCGAGCGGGGATCGGGGGAGCAATCTGAAGGCGCTCATTGAGGCGCGAGGGCATTATGAGAGGTTGTTGGAGGGGATGGGGTGTTGGGTGGTGACGGTGGGCGCTTCGCTTTAGGGCTTAGGTATTGGGGCTTAGGGCTTAGCCAGAGGCTTCGCTCATTCCGTATCAAGCCGGTGGAGTGGATTGGTTAGTCCCTAATGACTAATACCTAATACCTTGACTTAGCTGGGAGACGACGATGACTGATGAGACGTTCGAGCTTGCTCTGCTGGACTGGGGGCAGGTGGTGGAGTTGGTGGTGGTTTCGCAGGGGATGGTGGTGGAGTTGGCTCGGGTGATCGAGACCGAGCGGGTTTCCCAGGTGACGGGGATTGTACGGGCGGTTGCTTCGCCGGTGGTGGGGGAGGCAGTGGGGGCTGGGGAGACGTCGGGAATTTCGGTGAGAGTGAGGTCGCGGGAGTTGCCGGTGTGTGAAGCGGGGGAAGTGATGCTCATCAGGTGGCTGGGGGAGCGGTATCGGGTGGCCGGGATGCGGGTGGGGGAGAGTGTGGCGGTGTTGGAGGGGCGGCGGGGGTGAGGGTCGGAAGGAAGTGGTAGGGTGCCTTCGGGAGTTCGACTTGTTTGTTGAAGGGTTGTTGGCGCGTTGCCCTCATCCGCCCTTCGGGCACCTTCTCCCGGGGGGAGAAGGGACGGGGTTGGGGGCGTCTTTAAATTCGCAGAGGTCCCTCATCCGACCTCGAAGACTCGGCCACCTTCTCCCCGGGGGAGAAGGGGCAGAATAGGAGATTTTTTGATGTTGAGTATGCGGGTGGAGGTTGAGTCGTCGGGAGAGGGACTTGATGTGCGACAGTTGCGGGAGGGGGTTGTTTCTTCTGTTGTCGGGCGGGTGTTGGGGAGGATTGTGGAGTTGCAGCCGGTGGAGACGGGGCGTACTCGGGAGGCCTGGGTGGGGATGGCGTCGGGTGTCGGTGGCGATGATGGCGATGTTCGTGTTTACTCGGATGTGCATGTGACGCAGGTGGATCTGGTGAATCGGGTGGAGTATCTGCCGTTTGTGGAGTATGGGACTTCGAAGATGGAGCCGGTGGGGATGGTGAGAAGGGCGTTGGGAGAGGGAGGCGCTGGGCGTTAGGCGCTAGGCGCTGGGGAAGATCGGAGAGCACTGGCGTAGCCAGTGGCACACGGGGTTGAGAGAGCACTGCTGGTCAAGCTAGCAGTGGCACAACGGGTTGGCAGGACCTCATGACTCACGACTCGTGACTCATGACAAGACAGTGAGCGGATAGACGTTCGGCACGGCTGGCACAGCCGTGGCACACGGGAGGAGAGGGGAGAAACAAAATGACGGGGCGGCATGAGCGGGTGGCGATTGAGAGTAGTTTGCAGGCGTACTGGAAGCATCAGTTTTCGCCGGAGGTGGTGACGATCTTTCCGGGGATGCTGGTGGAGACATCGAAGTTGACGTCGTGGGCGGAGGTGTGGGTGCAGAGCAGTTTGCGTCGGCGGGGGCGGGCGACGTCATTGCCGATGGTGAATGTGTCGGCGGTGGTGCATCTGTTTTCGCGTCATGGTCAGCAGCCTGGGGTCTTGCGGGGGATGATGGACGAGGCGTGTGAATTGCTGTCATTGCGAACATTACTCGTGAGAGATTTTCAGCGGGCGGGGTCGCCGGTTGTGGGGTATTTGAAGCTTTATGAGGCCCAGGCGCGGACCATGGTCGAGGGGCAGGGGGCGAGTCGACAGCCAGGGCTGTCGCATGGGGTGGTGACGTGTGAGGGGATGTTTGGGGGGATTGGAAATTAGGAATTGGAAATTAGCGGGAGGCTTCGCCATCTGTCAGTCGGTCTGGGAACTCGGCGAAGCGGATCGGCCAATTTCTAATTTCCAATTCCTAATTTCAAACAAATCAGAGTGCGGGCCAATTTGAAGTTGGACGCCAAGAAAGGGCAGCCATGGCGGTGACGAATCTGGTGCGGAATTTGCGGGATGCGGAGATGGTGTTGAAGGATGGGACGACTCCGACGGCGTTGTCGTTGGTGGTGCTCCTGGATGAAGGGGATTTGAGTTGGACGGAGCGGGTCAATACGGTGGAGGTCAAGGATCGCGGGTCGATCGCGGCGGGGCATCTTCGTCGGGGAGACGATGAGTCGGTCGCGATTTCGTTTACGGCGAAGTGGACGCAGTTGATTGGGAAGTCGGCGAGCTCGGGAGATCCGCTGCAGTTGTATGAGTTCCTGACGTTTGCCTCCGGAACGAACCTGGTGAGTACATCGTCAGCGGGGCAGCCGGAGACGTTTCGACTGGAGTTCACGGTGACCGACCCGGCGGGGGTGGCGAGTGAGAAGATTGTGTTTGGGAAGGTGTATCGTGAGACGCTGCGGATGAGCGAGGGGGATGAGTACAACGTGATCTCGTTCACGGGGCGGGACTTTGAGGTGAAGCCGGTTGTTTCGCGGGTTTGAGGGGAGAGGGACTGGAATGCAGAGGGCGCGGAGGGGAGCAGAGGTCGCGGAGGAGAAGGGGAAGGGTGACTTAGAGAGATGGGAACGTGATGGCGATTCGCAGAAATCCCTCATCCGTCAGCGAAGCGCTGACACCTTCTCCCCGGGGGAGAAGGGACGGAGTTTTTCTCTGCGTACTCTGCATTCCTCTGTTACCTCTGCGTTCCAGTCTTGTTTCTCTTTGCGTCTTCGCGGATTGGCGTTGAATCTGGATCTGGAGGTTGATCATGGCGGAGTTTTTGGAGTCGTTGACGGTTCGGATTCTGGGGGACAGTTCCGGGTTGCAGCGGGAGGTTACTTCGGCGCGGGAGCAGCTGGCGGGGTTGTCGCGGGAGGTGTCGCGGTTCTCGCAGATGGGGTCGCAGTTGACGCAGCCGTTTGCGCGACTGGCTTCGAGTCAAAGGACGCTGTCGAGTTTGTCGAGTGCGTTGTCGCGAGTGAGCGGGCAGGTGTCGGCGCTGAGTGGGATGACGGTGACGCTGAATGTTTCTCCGGCGATGCAGGCGCTGTCGATGTTGAGTGCGATGGCGATGCAGGTACGGGCGCAACTGGCGAGTCTGGGGGCGGTCGGGGGTGGTGGCGTTGCAGCACCGACGGCGGGGGCGGCACTGCCTCGGGTGAATAGTAGCCGCGTGGCGGGGTATGCTTCGGGTGGGCTGGTGATGGGGCCTGCGGGGATTGATCAAGTGCCGGCGATGTTGACGGCGGGGGAGTTTGTGTTGCAGCGGGAGGCGGTTGCGAGGTTGGGGCTGGCGGAGTTATCGCGGCTGAATCAGGGGCGAGATGGTAGTGATGGAAGACACTGGCAGAGCCAGTGGCACCCGATGCAGAGCCAGCAGCCCGCGACTTCGAGCAGTACGCAGAATGTGCATCAGTATGGGGATATTGCGATTCATGTGGGTGGCGGGCAGGTGGGGGATGTGGTGAGGGATTTGCAGTATCAGGGGTTTCGGTTGCGGCAGCGGAGGGGGTGAGACCCAGAGTTAACGCGAAGGCGCGAAGGCGCAACGTGGGACTGAGGGGGTGTGGCACGGCCGTGTCGGCCGTGGGATTGGAGAATTAAGTTGGTTGTGGGCTCGGCACGGCTGACACAGCCGTGGCACACGGTGTCTGGTGTCGTCGATAGAGTGTGGGAGTCGGTTAGTGCCTATGCCTCACTCTCATCCGCCCTTTGGGCACCTTCTCTCCTCAAGGGAGAACGGGCATTGTTGGGAGCGTTAGTCAATTCGCAGAGGTCCCTCATCCGTCAGCGAAGCGCTGCCACCTTCTCCCCGGGGGAGAAGGGACGGAGACAGCTCCCCGGGGGAGAAGGGATGGAAATAAGAAGGAGAAAGACAGATGATGACGTTTAGGCCGGGGGTGGTGCGTGGTGGGGTGGTTTATTGGTTGCCGCGGCCGGTGACTCGGGTGCGGATTCAGGAGGGGTTTGATTCGCAGGCGTTTAAGGTGCCGTTGCGGGATGGAGAGATGGTGACGGGGCAGAGTCGGAATGGGGTTGATCTGTTGATCGAGGGGCAGATCGGGTCGCAGGGAGAGACGTTGCTACTCAGTGAGCAGGAGATGCTTGAGGAATTGGAAGCGTTGCGGGCGGCGTGTCATCCGAGTGGGCCGGAGGATCTGTGTGAGGTGGTGCTGTACCAGGATGAAGTGAGTGGTGAACGTCGCCAGTATCGCGATTGTAGTCTGGTGAGGCTGGAGACGAATTTGTCGAACCCGTGGTTGTTTACGTATTCGATGGTGTTGAGGGCGCATGATCCGGTGATGGGGTAGGCGCTGGGCGTTAGGCGCTAGGCGTTAGGGGGCACTGGGAGAGCACTGCTGGGCAAGCCAGCAGTGGCACACCGGAGCGAGAAGTGTACCTCGGGGGAAGTGAGCAGAGTCACCAGGCGGTTTGAAGTTGAGAGTCGATGGATGTTCGGCACGGCTGACACAGCCGTGGCACACTTGGTCGAAGGTAGAATTATGAGTTTCGCGCGGCGGGTGTTGGTTTATGGTCGGGAGTTGGGGGAGCCGCGGGCGGATTTGTCGGCGCGGGTGACTTCGGGGTGTTGGTTTGAGTTGCATCGGCAGGGTGGGTGTGGGGACGGTGAGTTGCGGCTGAAGGTGGGGTTTGGGGAGCGGGGACTCGTCGAGATTGGGGAGTGGGTGGCGTTTGAGTATGAGGCGGGGGTGCGGTGGTATTTGGGGCGTGTCGAGAGTCGGGAGACGACGTCGCCGGCGGAGATGGTGGTGCGGCTGAACGGGATGAGTGTTGAACTGGGAGAGGTGTTTCCGGGTGGGTTTGCGAATGGGGCTGCGGGTATCAGTGGGTTGGGGCGACCGCATCGATTTGGGGTGGCTGATCCTTTTCATGATGATCCCGATTATGGCGATGAGACGTTTGATCTGGCGGCGTCGGTGCCGGGATTAGTTGAGACGTTGATGACCGAGTATGCGTTGCCGTCGACGAGAATTCAGATGCCTGCGGGGTGGTGTGATATCGATGAGGAGCCTGGGCGGGTTTCATCGTTGAAGTTTCGGGGTGAGGAGTCGTTGAGGTCGATCTTGAAAGACCTGGCGGTGCGGGCGGGGAATGCGAGTTGGGGTGTTGATGCGCAGGGGAAGTTTTACTTCACGCGGCCTCCTGGGGAGGTGATGCTGACGTTGAAGGAAGGGGTGGATGTGCTGCGGCTGGAGGAGTCGCGCGATCATCAGACGTTGTTCAATCGATTGTTGCTGACGGGGGATTATGTGTACGACCTGCCGGAGATGTCCGGGCAGCTGGCTCAGCGTGCGTTTCGATGGCGCGGGCATTATGTGCAGCCGGCGAGTCGGGCGATGTATGGGGATCGTCGGATACGGATGTGGATTCCCTGGGTGAGGACGAGGCTGGATGCGAAGGCGTTTGCGGAGGAGTTCTTTCGTCGTTACAGCCAGCCACAGAATCGGTATCGGTTGGAAACTCTGCCGCTGACGGAGACGTTCTTGCCGTGGATGGGGAGGCTGAGGCTGCTGGATCGAGAGGGGGAGGAACTATTCTCGTCGACGATTGAGACGGTGCGGGTGTTGTTTGATCATGCGCCGCGGTTTGTGATCGAGACGGGGCCGGACGATCCGCGTGTGTTGTGGCCGGAGCCGGAGCATGATGAGCGGTTTGAGATTCCGAGGAACCCGCCGGAGGGGTATGGCGGGGATGTGGTGACGTTTGAGGTTGATTCGGAAGGTAGCGGCGTTAGTAGTGACGGGGTTGGCGGTTCGAGCAGCGAGGGGACGTCGAGCGATGAGGGGGAGGAGTCGTCGAGTCTGCTTTCTTCGGGGTGGTCGTCGGGAGCTTCTTCGCTGGGGTCATCGGAGATGAGTTCGGGGGAGAGTCGTGAAGGGAGCAGCGGGGGCTGGTCGTCAGAGTCGAGCGGGTGGTGGTCATCGGAGGAGAGTTCGGGTGGCGGTGAGAGCGACGATGTGTCGAGCGGTGGGAGCAGTTTGTGGAGTAGCGAGGAAAGCAGTGGATGGTCGAGTGGTGGCACGGGAGGGTGGTCTTCTTCGGGTGAGGGGGAAGTTTCTTCTGAAGGGGTGACGTCGAGTGGTTTGAGCTCGGAGGTGTCGGGGTTGGTGAGTGATGGGGTGAGTGAGGCGGAGTCGATTGAGATTTGAGGGTGCGGTCTGAAGAAGACTGGAACGCAGCTCGCAGAGTGGAGCAGAGGTCGCGGAGGAGAGTAGAAGGTTGGGTTTGGCGTGCTCGGAGTGGTGATTTGGGTTGGTCGCACAAGGGACAAGGGGTTGACACCCCCCGCTCGCCTGGGAGGGGAATAGAACGTGTTTTTTCAGATGACGACGGAGAAGCGGGTCGAGGGTGTGAATCTGGCTCATCGGTTTGCGGGGCCTTTCACTTCGTGTTGTTGGTTGGTGGGGGGTGGGCCGAGTTTATCGGGGTTACCTGTGGAGGAGATTGCGAGGACGCCGACGGCGAAGATGGGGGTCAATCTTGCGGGGACACATTTGATTCGGCCGACGTTCTGGACGGCGTATGATCCTTCGTCGCGGTTTCATCGGAGTGTTTATCTGGACACCTCGATCATGAAGTTTGTGGCGCGACGACGTGCGATGGATCTGGTGCCGGAGACGACGTTCAAGGTATGTGAGTCGCCGAATCTGTATTTGTTTGATGGGGATGATCAGCGGGGGTTTGCGAACTTTGTGCATCCGAGTCATCAGAAGATTGTCGACTGGCAGGACAGTTTCGTGCAGGCGATCGACATTTTGTATCAGCTGGGGTTTCGTCGGATTTACCTGGCGGGGTGTGATATGCAGGTGCATCCGAGTGAGGATTTGATTGCGGCGGGGCAGACGCTGGGGGTGAACTATGATCGTCGCGGGACGCTGAAGACGTTTGTCGAGGCATGCAAGGCGGCGGGGATGACGATGGCGCAACTGGAAGAAATGGAGAGGCCTCAGCAGTATCACTTTGATGAGCAGAAGCCGTTGATGTCGGCGGTGCAGACGGATCAGCATTATTTTCGAGTCGTGCAGTTTTTGAGGTTGTCACGGCGGGCGATGTCGCTGGCGGGGTTGGAACTCGTTTCGGTGACGCCGGGGAGTCGGATGAATGACCATTTCGATTATCGCGATGTTCATCAGGTGTGTCGGGAACTGCGGGACGTGATTGGGGATCCGGAGGGGGAGACGACACGGGGGCGCTATACGCAGGTGGGTGGTCGCGGGGAGGTGGGGTTGTGTGAGATGAGGGATGTGTTGCCGCCGAAGTGGAAGGGGGAGGAGGTGGAGGTGTTGGCGAGGCCTGGGAGAGCACTGGCACAGCCAGTGGCACCCGGAGGAGAGAGGTTGGAACGCAGAGGGCGCTGAGGGGAGCAGAGGTCGCGGAGGGAGAGCGAGAGGATTGAACCGCAGATAAACGCAGATCAACACAGATGGGAGATGGGGCATGGTGAGTGTGGTGATTCCGCAGTTTGGAAGTGAGGAGCTGACACGAACCTGCGTGGAGTCTTTGTTGGCTTATCATGCTGGGGATGTGGAAGTGATTGTTATTGATGATGGGACTTGGTGGGGAGTTCGGGAGGATGTGATCCCTTGTGAGGCGGGGGTGGTGATGTTGTTGGGGGAGCATCGTGGGGTGACGGCGGCCTGGAACCTTGGGGCGGGAGTGGCGCGGGGGGAGGTCGTTGTGTTTTTGAATAATGATACGGTGACGACGGGGGCGTGGGTGGAGCGGTTGGTGCAGCCGGTTTTGGAGGGGGGCGCGGGGATGGTGGGGGTTGCCTGGCGCGAGGAGCGGGGGGTGAGTCGGGAGCAGTTGAGAGAGATGAGTACGACGCGGTTTCTGGAGGGGTGGTGCTGGGGGATGCGTCGCGAGTTATTTCTGGAGATGGGTGGTGTGGATGAGGGGATGAGAGTGTATTGGTCGGATACGGAGTTGCAGGAGCGGCTGTGTCGGCGTGGCGAGACGAGGCAAGTGGTGGAGGGGTTGTCGGTGGTGCATCTGGGGCATCGGACGACTCGGGGGTTGGGGGAGCGGCGGGAAGTTTGGGAGCGGGATCGGGGGGTGTTTTTGGAGAGAGTGAAGCGTGGATGAACGCGGGTGGGAGAGGGCTTCGGAATTGAGTGGTGAGTTGCCCTCGGGAGTTTGTTGAGTTTAAGGCTGCTGGTTGGCGTGATGCCCTCATCCGCCCGTTGGGCACCTTCTCCCGGGGGGAGAAGGGACGTAATGGGTGCGTTATTCGATTCGCAGAGGTCCCTCATCCGTCAGCGAAGCGCTGCCACCTTCTCCCCGGGGGAGAAGGGATATGAGAAAAGAGAAGAGCAGATGCGGGTGATGCAGGTTTGTAATGTGGGAACGGTTTGTGGGGGGACGGGGGGTTGTGCGTGGAGTGTTCGTCGGGCGTTGCCGGAGTGGGAGCATCATGTGGTGTTTTTGTCGGCAGTGACTGCGGAGACGTTGAAGGCGTTTGATGGGTGTGGGGTTTATCGGGCGTCGCGGGTGGGGGAGAAGTTATTGGACCTGGTGCAGCCGGAGGTGGTGGTGATGCATAATGCGGCGCGGTCGCGGGTGGATGTCGACTTTCTGAAGTGGGGCGGGAGGTCGATCCAGTATTTGCATTCGAAGGTGGATGCTGCCGGGGCGAAGGAGGTTGTCTGTTGTTCGGAGTGGCTGGCGAAGCAGGTGGGGGTGTCGCGGGAAGCTGTGTTGTGGCAGGGGGTGCCGGGGGTGAGTGGGGAGAAACGGCCAGCGAGTGGGGAGTTGGTTGTGGGGCGGATTGCGACGCCGGTGGGGAGTAAGTGGCCTGGTGAGCTGGTGGGGTTTTATGGGGAACTGGCTGTGAGGTGTCCAGGAGTACGGTGGGAGTTTGTGGGGTGTCCGCAGGAGTTGCGAGGGAAGATCGAGCGGGCGGTTGGTGGGCGGGCAGTTTTTTATGAGGCGTCTTTTAAGTCGCGGGAGCACATGGCGGGGTGGGATGTGTTGTTGCATCATCAGCCGGGGGTGACGGAGTCGTTTGGGCGGACGGTGGCGGAGGGGATGCTAGCGGGGTGTGTGCCGGTGGTGGATGCGCGGGGTGGGTTTTGTGAGCAGGTGGTCGAGGGGACGGGGGTGTTGTGTCGGGATGTGGACGGGTATGTGGCGGCTTTGATGATGCTGGGGGATCGAGAGGTGCGCGTGAGAATGCGAAATGCGGCCAGGGAGCACGCTGAGAGGGCGTTTTCTCTGGCCGCGTTTCGGGAGCGGTTATTATCGAAAATGGGGGCGAGATGTGTGGAAGAGCTGGGGGCAGGTAGAAAACTTGACCCCAGACTTCTACTTTGAAATGAGAGTCGATGGACGTTCGGCACGGCTGACACAGCCGTGGCACACGGGTGTAAGTGTTTTTGCTGATTGTGTTTGTGGTAAATCGGGTGGGGTTATTGCAGGGTGAAAAGGTCGTCATTTCCACATGATTCAAAGCGTGGGGTGAAACTCGTCAAACTGTCAAAGATGTGACGAGAGTTGTTCAGTTGGCCTGAGGGGGGGTGATGCCTCGGCTGGAAAGGGGTCGGACTTGAGAAAAAAGAACAGGAGTTGACCTGAATTTTGGAATTGTTGTATAAGCCGCGCGGCGCCTGTGACTGCGCGGAAGATCGGTCGTGGGACGACTGAGCTTTAGCGCGATGGAATCATTGAGTTTCAGAGCGGTTGTGGATTTCCCTCATCCGGTCTCGAAGACTCGACCACCTTCTCCCTCGGGGAGAAGGGATACTCAAACAAAAATCCTGGCCGGGTTGTTGAATCACCCGCATTTCCCCCCTCTCAAACGGAGACTTTGATCATGAGTGAATGGACTCACTCGGAAGAGCAAGCTGACTACGCCGGCCAGACTTACGAACAAGGCGATGATGCAACGAACTCTGCGGCCCCAGTGGCTGGGAGCTATACCAAGAAAGCCCGGAAGGGGTCCTGGATCCCGACGGTTGCGGGAACGCTGGTCATTCTGGTGGCTGGTGGGGTGATCTGGCAGGTTTTTAAAGCGGAGAATCTTCAGGCGACGACTGGTCAGGCAGTGAGCGGGACGCCTGTCGCTGCTCAGCCGACGACGCAGGCACTGGCGAAGGTCAACGACCAGTTCATCTCTTATGATGCTGTGGCGTCGGAGTGTTTCTCGCGAATTGGCAGCGAAGTTCTCGACAACATTATCAACCGCACGATCATTCAACAGGAAGTTCAGAAGCGCGGCATTGTTGTTTCTGAAGCGGAAGTTCAGCAGGAAATCGTCAAGATCGCCAAGGAATTTAATCTGGGCGTTGATATGTGGTATCAGATGCTGACCACCGAGCGTGGCATTACGCCGGAGCAGTATCGCAAGGACATCATCTGGCCGAAGCTGGCGCTTGAGAAACTGGCTGGCGATAAAGTGGTTGTCAGTGATGCGGATATGGAGAAGGCGTTTGTTCGTAACTATGGCCCGCGCGTTCGCAGTCGCATGATCATGCTCGACAATATCCGTCGTGCCAACGAAATCTGGGAGAAGGCGAGCCGGAATCCTGAAGAGTTCGAGCGACTGGCTCGCGAGACATCGATCGATCCTAACTCACGCGCTCTCGGTGGTTCGATTCCGCCGATTCAGCGTCACTCGGGAAATCCTGAACTGGAGAACGCAGCGTTTAATCTGAAGGCAGGCGAGATTTCGAGCCTCATTCAGATCGACGTCAATCGTTATGTCATTCTGAAGTGCGAAGGCCAGACCGAGCCGATTGTGACCGACATCAAGACTGTCTGGAACGATCTGTATGCTCAACTGGAAAAAGAGAAGACTCAGGAGAAGGTCGCCACGATCTTTGAAGACGTCAAGAAGACTGCTCGCGTTGATAACTATCTGACGAACACGACGAGTGGCGGGGTCGCGAACCCGTTGATGAGGCAGTAGGCGAGAATCTCACAGGCAGGAATGCCTGTGCCACTGGAAAGCAGAAGAAGCCGACCCGAGGGGGTCGGCTTTCTTTGTTTGTGGATGAGTGCGAATTACGGTCCGCACAGCGGACCCTACGGAGAGTGTCGCTGATGAATACGGGGGTGATGTTGGGGTGAAAAAACTTTGAGCAAGGTGGTTGTGAGTTGAGGTGGTGTTTAAAATGGACTCGTAAGAATTGCGACACGATTGAAGACAGGGGATTCACATCCCCCGCTCGCCTGGGAGAGATGATGCTGAACGTTGCGACGAAGTTTGTGCCGGACGTTTCTTTTTTTGATCAGGCGTTTCATGCGGGCTTTCATTGTGGCGAGTTCTGGCTGAATGAAGAGTGGCTGCTGAAGGTCGAGACGATCATCGAGCGGGCGACGTATTATCCGATGAAATACGTCGCGCACTTTCCGAATAAGGCGGTATCGAGTAAGGCGATTGAGTGTGCGGTGCAGCTGTATCGGGAGTTGGGTTGTCGGGCGATGGTGATTCATGAGCCGATGTTTCGTCGGCATGGTGAGGAGATTCTCAAACTTGAACCAGGGCTACGGCTGGGGGTGGAGAATCATCGCCTTTCGCCCAAGGAGTTCGAGCAGTGGGCGGAGCATTACCCGGGGTTGACGTGGGACGTCGAGCATTTCTGGAAATTCACGCACGAGGACTGTTCGCTCAAAGATCTGCTGAAGTATGCGAGGACGTTTCTGGAGAAGCATGTCGACAAGCTGCGGCATGTGCATCTGCCGGGGTATGTGCGTGGCGAAGAAGAGCATCGGCCGATGTATTGCAATCGGGATTTTGTGATGGCGATGTTCGAGTTGTTTGAAGAGTTTCGTTATGACGGGCTGATTGTGAGTGAGGTTGATAACGAGTATCAGAACCCGCATGATCTGCGGATGGATGTGTTGTTGTTTGAGCGGTGGCGGTTGGGTCGAGGGGTTGGGCGGTAAGACACACTGGCGTAGCCAGTGGCACCCGGAAAAGACGGCCCGGATGTAAGAGAGACTGGAACGCAGAGGGCGCGGAGGGGAGCAGAGGTCGCGGAGAAGAGAGTACGAAAAGTCGTCCGCGCCAAGGCGCTCTCTGTTTTGTTGTTGAGCTCGGGAGTATTACTTCATCGTGAGATTTATTTATTGAGTGTCGATAGACGTTCGGCACGGCTGACACAGCCGTGGCACACGCTGACGAGAGCATTACTTCATCGGGTAGTAGTTCGAGATGGAGTCGTTGCGGCTGGATGTCATATCGAACCACTCGGAGAGTTGCTGGTAGTCGGGTGGGTTGGCTTTGCGGTGGAAGGTGATGAGGCCGTCGAGCGTGTTGGTGAGGGCGGGGTTGGTTTTGAGGTCGTTGAGAGAGACGAACTTGATCGGCTTGAGGAGGTTGCCCTGTTGCTGGTTGAGGTCGAGGATTTGGAACTGGTGGAGTTCGGGGGTGATGGCGAAGCTGGCGGGGTCGTGGTTGACATCTTCGCTCATCAGGATCTGGTTGAGTCTGCTTGAGGTGAGGTTGAAGCCCCAGTAGTCGTCTTCGAAAGACGATGAGAAAGGCTGGCCGAGGAGGTTCAGGGACGCGAGGGAACTGCGGGGGGAGATGGCGGCGTAGGTGTTGCTGAGGATGAGCAGCGTGGCAAGGATCGCGGTGCGGATGGTCGGGGTTTGCCATTGGAGGCGTTGGATCAAAGTCGCGAAGCCAAGGCCGGCGAGGATGGCCCAGAAAGGATAGGCGATCAGGAAGAGGCGTTCGGCGTCGTACTTGGCGACGGGGAGAGAGAAGACGATCAGCGGGAAGAGCGCACTGGCGGTGAGAAGGATGAGACGAGTGTCGGCGAATCGATGTTTGATGCTTGAAGCGATGGTGAAGAGAGACGCGAAGAGCGTGAAGAGCGGGAGTGTGACGGCGGTTGTGATCCAGGGGTAATGCCAGGGGGCGGCTTTGTCGGTGAAGATCTGGCCGAGGTAGTAGACGTTGAGGGTTGCGCGGTCGGTGGAGCTGCCGAGGAATTCCAATGTGTGGCCGATGGGATCGAGCCAGAGCCAGGGCCAGCTGATGAAGAAGACGACCCAGGCGGTGACGCCCCAGACGAGGAGTGGCTGGATCGCGGCCACGCGATAGCGGGTGAGTGCCCAGAGGATGACCGGGATCGGGATGAAGAAGCCCTGGATTTTGGTCAGCATGGCCAGACCCATGAAGAAGCCGGTCCAGAGAGCGGTTTTCCAGCTGGGGGCTTTGTCTTTCCACTGGTCGACGATGACGGCGACGGCGAGGAAGTAGGTCAGGTTGAGGATGGTTTCGAGAGAGGCGATGTGAGCATGGCCGAAGACTCGCGGCATGCAGGCGTATGAGAGGGCTGCGAGGAGGCCTGAGGTGACGCCGAACCAGCGTGTGGTAAAGATGCCGATGATAGCGACTGAGATTCCGAAGGCGGCTGCTGAGCCGACGCGTCCGCAGGCGATGACGATCTGAGTGGTTTCGGGCTTCTCGGGTGTCGAAAGCATCCAGGTGGCGTGATGCCAGAGGCCGAGCCACCAGCGTCCCAGAGGCGGGTGGTCGGGGAGGAAGCCATTTTCGGTGTTGAAAACGCTGCCGACGTTTTCGGGGAAGAGGGCGAAGGGGCCGAGTTGACGAGTGACTTCGACGAGGTAAACGCCCTGCTGGACGTTGAAGGATTCATCGAGGGTGAGGCCGGGGCCTTCGAGCATCCAGGGGTAATTGTTGAGGGGGTCGCTGGTGAAGGCGACGAGCAGGAAGCAGAGGAAGCCCAGGAGGAGGAAGGGGAGGTGTTGGCGAGTCATGTGGTATTAGTCGTGAGTCGTGAGGGAGAAGAGATGAGAGTGATGCTTAAGGCGTATTCCCCGTGGCGATCTTTATTGTGAGCACAGGGGACAGGGGGTTGACACCCCCCGCTCGCCTAAGACTTTTGAGAATTCAAAACTTGAATCATCCCTCTACAGAAGGCGGGGAGGTCGTCGGGTTTTCGGCTGGAGACGAAGTGTTGGTCGATGACGCATTCGTGGTCTTCCCAGATGGCGCCGGCGTTGATGAGGTCGTCTTTGATGCCGGGGGAACCGGTGACGCGGATGCCTTTATAGACCTTCGCAGAGATCGGCATCCACCCGCCGTGGCAGATGGCGGCGACGAGTTGTTGGCGTTCATGAAACTCCGCGATCAGGGAAAGGACCTTGGGATCGCGACGCAGCTTATCTGGCATGAAACCGCCGGGGCAGAGGACGCCGTCGAAGTCGGTCGATTTCATGTCGTCGATCTTGGCTTCGCTGATGCAGGGGTAGCCGTTTTTGCCTTCGTATTTGACCCCCTTCTCCTGTCCCGCGACGACGACCTCGGCTCCGGCTTCGATCAGGCGGTACTTCGGGTACCAGAGTTCGAGGTCTTCGTAATAGTCACCAGTGAAGGTGAGGATTTTCATGCCTTTGAGCGGCTGGTCGGACATGGATCGGTTCCTTTGGAGAAGGCGCTAGGCGTTGGGCGTTAGGCGCTGGGGCGAGAGGGGAATGTGTGTTGTTTGAGTATAAGGGACGTGCGACGGGATGGAACCTCGGAACGGGAGCTTACCGCGGATGGGCACGGAGGAGCACAGATAAGGCAAAGGGAGAGGGCATTAGAACCGCAGATAAACGCAGGTGGACGCAGATGAAGATAAATCATGAGTGATGCACTTTCTGATCTGTGTTTATCCGTGTTTATCCGTGGTTCGCATTCTGTTTGGTGCGTTGACGGGTTCGGGAATTGTCGAGGGGAGTCGAACGCTCTATAGTAGGGTTTGGTTTCGAGCAGGATTTTGCAGGAAGAGATGTCTCATGCAGGTGGTGATTAACGGAGAGCCGAAGGAGCTGGACGGGCCGATGACGGTCGAGGGGCTGGTGCGTCAGCTGGGGATCAATCCGCAGTTTTGTGCCGTTGAGCGGAACAAGATGCTCGTGCCACGACGTCAGCATGGCGAAGTAACGGTTGAAGCGGGGGATTCGCTGGAGATTGTGACGCTGGTTGGTGGTGGTTGATCGCGATTAAAATTGAACACGTATTTGGTGCGGTTCGAAGACTCACCAGCACCCTACTAAAAAGAGAAATTATAATGGTTGATAAGCCGCTGATTTTGGGAACGCATAAGCTGAACTCTCGACTGATCGTCGGGACGGGGAAGTACTCGACGTTTGACATGATGCGCGATTGCCTGGAGATTTCCGGGTCGGAAGTGATCACGGTCGCGGTCCGACGCGAGCGACTGATTGATGCTGAGGGGCGGAACATTCTCGACTACATCGATCTGAATCGTTATACGATCCTGCCGAACACGGCAGGGTGTTTCAACGCAGAGGATGCAGTCCGCGTCGCGCGACTGGGGCGCGAGATTCTCGAAGGGCTCGACAACCCTGGCAAGGACTGGGTCAAGCTGGAGTGCCTGGGGGATAAGAAGACGCTGCTGCCGGATCCGCTGGCGACGCTGCAGGCAACCGAGCAGCTGGTCAAAGAGGGGTTTCAGGTTCTGGTCTATACGACGGATGATCCCATCACGGCGAAGCGTTTGAAAGAACTGGGCGCGACTTCGGTCATGCCGGCTGGTAGCCCGATCGGGTCGGGGCAGGGCGTGCTCAACCCGAATAACATTCGCATCTGCCTGGAGTATCTGAAGGATGGCGATCCGGATTATCCGGTCATCATTGATGCGGGCGTCGGGTCAGCCAGCGATGTCGCGGCGGCGATGGAACTGGGGTGTGATGGCGTGCTGCTCAACACTGCGATTGCGTCCTGTCGCGAGCCGAAGTTGATGGCGCTGGCGATGCGCGATGCCTGCTTAGCGGGACGACGTTCCTACCTGGCAGGGCGGATTCCGAAGAAGCTTTATGCGACGGCGAGCAGTCCGGAGACGGGGGTCATCGGGTAGGTTTTTGACGAGGGTTGGATGCACATGTATGATTGAGAGTGTGATTTTCTAAACGTCATCAACGTCGATCTGGTGTGCTATGGATATTCTGAGTCAGGATCATGAGGAGTTCATCAGGCAGGTTGTCGATCAGGGGGAATTCACTTCCAGACAGCAGGTTCTGGAGGCGGCTGTCGAACGCTTGATGGTTGAGAGTTTATTGCAGAATGCTGAGCTGGAAGGTTTTCTGACAGAGCGTCTGAAAGCGCTCGATCAGGGCGATGTGATCGAATACGACGAGGAGGGTTTCAAGCAGTTGCATAACGAGCTTGATGAAGAACTTATCGCTCACGTTATGCAAGGTGTAGATGAGCTTGACCGTGGTGAGGGCGAGGAGTACACACTCGAAGAAATGGACTCGCTTTTTCAATCGTTCATTTCTGAAAGCGGAAATAACTAAAGATGCCTTCACTTCATCAAGACTACGAAGCATTTATTGAGCAAAAAGTCTCTAGCGGCGAGTTCGCTACTCGGGAAGCTGTTATTGAAGCGGCTCTAGATCAACTGATGATCGATCAGTTTCTTTGCGATCCCCACACTGCGGAACTCGTCAGACAACGTGGAGAGGCAGGTTCCGCGGGTGAGGCTATCGAGTTGACTGAAGAATATCTGCAGCAAAAGTCTCATCAAATGCAAGAGATCATCATGAGGCGGTTTCATGAACGGCAGCAGGGATGAAGTCGTTTCGCATTTCTCCCGAAGCCGATCAGGATCTGTTCGATATCGCAGAGTTCATTTCGGTTGATCGCCCGGAGTCAGCCATCCGTGTGACGAACGCGATCATTGAATCGATTCGCTTTATTACACAGCGACCACACATCGGTATCAGAAATTCGCGGCTGCCGGCAGATACTCGAATCTACAAAGCAAATAAGCCTGCTGATCAATATCTGATTTTCTTTCAGGTCGACCCAAAGGTGATCACGATCACCGCCATTCTTCATGGCCGTCGTGACTGGGTTGATATCATTTGGAAGCGGATTATTGAGTAAGCTCAGTAGTTATCCCGGTTCCACCCAGCCCAGCACATCGCCGGTCACCACCTGCTTGCCTGGATGGCGGTTGATTAACGCGAGTCGACCTTCGGTCGGCGAGTAAACTTCGAGGATCATCCCTGGGAAAGAAAGCTCGGCGACTCGTTCCCCTTCCCGGATCTGGCTGCCGGGGTCGAGGTACCAGAGGCTGACGGTGATGGGGATGTCGGCGGGGACGTCCAGGACGGGGACGTGGATGGGTTCCCAGTGGTCGAGGGGTTGGGGCATGGTGGGGGGAGGTGCTTTGCCTGTTGCGGGTTGAGCAATGGAGGTCTGCCTTCGCCTATCGCCCACCCTCATCCGTCAGCGAAGCGCTGACACCTTCTCCCCTCAAGGGAGAAGGGACGAAATGCAGCTTGTCTATTCTTTGCCGAGCACCGCGGCCATTTCTCCGGCGTGGTAGCTGGAGCGGACGAAGGGGCCGCTGGCGACCAGGGAGAAGCCGAGTTTGCGGCATTGGTCGGCGTACATGTCGAACTCTTCCGGCGGGACGAAGCGGTCGACGGGCAGGTGTTCTGCGGTCGGTTGGAGGTACTGGCCGATGGTGAACATCTCGACGCCGTGGGCTCGCAGGTCGGAGCAGACGTCGAGGACTTCGTCGAAGGTTTCGCCCAAGCCAACCATCATGCCGCTCTTGGTGGCGATGCTGGGGTTTTCGTCTTTGACCTGTTTGAGGAGGTTCAAGGAACGCTGGTAGTCGGAGTTGCGTCGGACGCGGGTATACAGACGTGGCACGGTTTCGATGTTGTGATTGAAGACATCGGGGCGGGCTTCGATCACGCGTGAGATCGCGCGACGATTGCCACGGAAGTCGGAGGTCAGGACTTCGACCGCAGCACCCGTCTTTTCGCGGACAGCGAGGATCGTGTTGTAGAAGTGTTCTGCTCCGCCATCGGGGAGGTCGTCGCGAGTCACGCAGGTGATGACGACGTGCTTGAGGCCGAGTCGCTTGGTCGCCTCAGCGACGCGTTCTGGCTCATCAGCCTGAACGGTTTCTGTTTTGCCTTTGGGAACCGAGCAGAAGCCGCAGGGGCGGGTGCAGACGTTGCCGAGGATCATGAAGGTCGCAGTTTTGTGCGACCAGCATTCCGTGCGGTTGGGGCACTTCGCGGATTCGCAGACAGTTTCCAGACGGAGGTCTTCGATAACCTGGCTGGTGAACTGCATCTGGCCACTGGGCAGAGGACGCTTCAACCACTTGGGGAGGCGTCGCTGATAGTTGATCGGCGTGGCGGACCCGCAGTGACCACCAGCCGGTGTGCCAGCGGTTCCACAAGAGGACGACGATGATTTGGACTGGTCAAGAATGTCGAGCGTATGCATGGACGGTCTGCTTGGAGCGAGAGAGTGCAGGGTGAGACGAGTAATGGTGGACTTCGTCATAGCCAAAGGCCTGGGCGAAATGACGAATGACCGACTCGCGGACGGTGGCCATCGATATTGGACGCGAACGTCGCATGGCCAGCGATGAGATATTGTTACTGTTCTGGTCGTTGGTGACCAGTCGTGCGAGTTCTAAATCGTTGTCGACGTTGAGGAAACAGCCCTGGAATGTCAGTCCCCAGCGGGCTGCGAGTCCTGTCCAGGCAATCTGTCCAGAGGGAGTCCAGAGCCCTTCGCCAACGGATTTTCGCTCTGCTTCGACTTTGAGTTCTCGACAGACGTCCAGAAGCAGGCTTTCTAAACGGTTGGAGAATTCGTAAAGCCCGACGCCTCGTCGTTTGTACGGGAAGAGGGGGCAAACACTGAGTTGGCCAGGCTGGTGAAGACAGGCCTTGCCGCCGCGGTTTTGCCAGCGGACGGGGATGTAATTCTTTTGGAGATCCTCGGTCGTCTCAGCGAGTTGGGCGTGACTGGCTTCGCGGCCCATCGAGATCGTCGGCGGATGTTCACAGAGCAGCAGGACCGCCTGACCGTCTTTTCGTCCGGAGAGTTGGTACAAAAGCAGATCCTGCAGGCGTCCGAACGATGTCAGATCGACGGCGGACAGTGAATAGACCTCCAGCGAACCCTCATTGGCCGAGGGGAGTCGAGAGTCGCGACTCGTGGAGGTGGTGGGCATGGGTTGTGTGGCAGGCAGAGACTGTGTTGGGAAGGCGAGACAGCCTGGGCATCGAGCGTGGCTGAAAGCCACGGTCAGGAAGGGACCGATCGTCGTAGCACGATGGCGACATCACGAAGTTCCTCTGCTCAGGCCCGGTGGTTGGGACGGGTCTATTTTAGGCGTGACGCCCCCTGGAAACAAACCGGATTCTGGAAGCAGACGCCTTGCAGAGGAGTCGGATGCAATTCTAACGGTTTTCGGACTTGAAACAGTCTGGGGGAGGGATTCTGCCACAGAGGGCACCGAGATCTCAGAGGAGCGAGCGTGAGAGAATTGAACCGCAGATAAACACAGATTGACGCAGATAAGAGAATGGCATCGGGTAGGATCCTCTTCTTTCCTCTGTGAACTCTGTGTTCTCTGTGGCGAAAATCTTGTCAATTCGCGGCGAAGTCGCCTTTGAGGCGTTCCTGGCGGTCGAATTCGAGGAGGCCGTTGATGAGTTCGTCGAGGTTGCCGAGCATGACCTGGTCGAGTTTGTAGACGGTCAGGCCGATGCGGTGGTCGGTGATCCGGCTTTGTGGGAAGTTATAAGTGCGAATGCGTTCGCTGCGGTCGCCGGTGCCGATGAGGGTTCGTCGTTGGGCGGAACGGGCCTGTTCGGATTCGCGAGTTTTGACTTCGAGAATCCGGCTTTTCAACACTTTCATCGCTTTCGCGCGGTTTTTGTGCTGGCTCTTTTCATCCTGGCAGGTGACGACAGTTCCGGTCGGGACGTGCGTGATGCGGATGGCGGATTCCGTCTTATTGACCTTCTGGCCGCCGGGACCTGATGCCCGATATGTATCGATCTGGAGATCTTCTTCCTTGATCTCGATTTCAACGTCTTCTGCTTCCGGAAGGACTGCGACCGTTGCAGCGGAGGTGTGGATGCGTCCCTGCGTTTCGGTTTCGGGAACGCGCTGGACGCGGTGTCCGCCCGATTCGAACTGCAGGCGGTGGTAAGCGCCGTCTCCTGTGACCGAGAGGACGACTTCCTTGATTCCGCCCATGTCGGCTGGCGAGAGGTCGAGGAGTTCTTTCTTCCAGCCCTGCATGTCGATGTACTTGGAATACATTTCGAGCAGGTCGCGAGCAAACAGGGCCGCTTCCTCGCCGCCGGTGCCAGCGCGAATTTCCATGATCAACCCGCCGCGGGTAATGGAATCGCCCGCGGTCGCCATGTCTTCGAGGGAGGTTTTCATCGCCTCCATTTTGGTGTTCAGGCCTTCGAGTTCGACTTCAAAGTACTCGCGTGACTTCGGGTCTTTCTCTTCTTCAATCATCATCTCGGCCGCTTCGATGTCGTCGAGAAGGCTGTGATATCCCTTCATGACGGCTGCCACTTTTTGCAGTCCGCCATACTCTTTCTGAATGGCGAGCATCTTCGTCTGGTTCGACAGGATCTCAGGATCCTGCAGCTTGAGTTCGAGTTCGAGGAAACGCTGATATTTGGTTTCAAGACTTGGAAACATGGCAGTCGCCTTTGTAGGAAGCAGAGCAGGTCAGAAATGTCGTTGGGATACGTCCAAGCAAGGACGGTGCACGCAGCGGAAAGCAATCGCTGGAGCGGAGCTACAAGTGAAACGACAGGTGGGTGGAGTTCGTTTGCATGGTATAAAATATAAACGACGGACGTTTTCCTGTATAGTCGGTGGTTACAGACTTTAGGCTGGGGAATTATGGAAGGAAATATGAAAGTCTATCGGCGAAAGGTGTTACTGAACGAGAATTCTAGTTTTGAAGAATTTTCAGCTGTGTTTGCAAAGTCAGTTTTGGAAAAGTGGAACGAGCCTTTGCTGCTCGTTCGCGAGGATGATGCCCGAATTCTCGTTGTAGCCGTTCGCGGTCTTGTCATGCTTTGCCATGTGAAAACGACTGGTATCTGTTCGGTCTCGTATGATCCTGATGTTTCTGAGGGAGTGCGAACATATCCTGCATTGACCGGTGAACGGACTGCGCCGCTTTCAAATTTCGTTGATCCAAGACGAGGAGTCGAAGCAATTCGTTCGTTCTTTGAATATCGGAGAATGGAAGAATATGTCGATTTCCAACGTGGTGTTCGAGATGCTGAGATTGTCTCGTTTCCGACGGAATTGCTCTGCCATGCTCAGGCTGAAAGGGTGGCGAAGGTGCCCGTGACTCCGCTGTTGAAGGCCGATATGTCACTTGCTCTAAAACAGATTCATGACGCACTGGCATCGAGAGAAGAAGTTGACTTTGGGGATTCAATTCAGATTGGCTCATTGGTTGGCGGTCGAGTAAACCCCAAACGGAATGAATTTCAGTTCTCATATTCTCATGAAAGCGGCGAGAACTGGCGCTTTGAAGCTCCGAAAACAATTCTTGAGGGAATCGCCGATGGCAGCATCGAGCAACTCACTGTGACAATCCTGTCATCAAAACCTGGTCTATGAACCCAACATCTCCAAGCAATGTCGATGAATTGTCCTGCCAACACTCACGCCTATGAGATCCAAAATCATCTGGCGTGAATTCAGGCTTCACCTTGATTGGCCCTCATTTCTGGAGACCCCCATGAATCGACCTGACAATCCCGTTGGTGCTTTCAGTCCGACTCCTTACAGCGATGCGGCCCGGCTGGAGATGACCAAGGTTCTCGCGGATTCGCCCGGGGAACTGAGGGAGCTGATCAGTGGATTGACGGAGTCTGAGCTGGAGACGGTTTATAAGAACTGGACGATTCGGCAGATCGTCCACCACCTTGCCGACAGTCAGGTGACGGCTTTTATCCGCATGAAACTTGCGTTGACGGAGAAGGTGCCGATCGTGAAGCCGTATTCCGAAGGGGCCTGGGTCGAGCTGGCCGATACGAAGACGAGCCCAGTTGAGCCATCCCTACAGATGTTTGAGGGAGTTCATTCGCGTTGGGTGTGCCTAATCAATTCGCTGTCAGAAGATGACCTACAACGGACTTATTTTCACCCCGAACACGGGAAGGTCTTTGATCTCTGGACAACGATCTGCATCTACGCGTGGCACAGCCAGCATCACATCGGGCAAATAAAGTGGCTGAGAGATTTCGCCACCGAAAAGGGAGTGGAGTAAAGGCTTTAGGGCTGGTCAGTAGTGAACAGCAGAAGGTTGTGTTTCCCGGTCAACAAAAAACGCTACGTCTTCGATGAAGAAGGCGTAGCGTTTTGATGTATGAAATAATTCGCCGTGTTTCAAAACAGACCAGCAAATGCAATCCTACTTGGATCTGAAATCGCTGGTCGTTCGAAACGTCGCAGAATCTGTCGCTTAGGTTTTCTTGTTGGCCCAGTTGTATTTCTTCTGGAACTTCTCAACGCGTCCAGCGGTGTCGACGAATTTGACCTGGCCGGTGTAGAACGGGTGAGAGTAGGCGCTGATATCGACTTTAACGAGTGGGTAGTCTTTGCCGTCTTCCCATTTCATCGTTTCTTTGCTGCGAATCGTTGAACGGGTCAGGAATTTCTCGCCAGAACCGGTGTCCATGAAAACGACAGGGTGGTAATCGGGGTGAATGTCTTTTTGCATGGATCGAAGCCGGATAAATAGTAGGTCAAACGGATAGAAGAGGGCAGAATTGGCGCATGAACACGCCAGCCCAATCGAGAACGGAACATGCTAACGAGCTGGTCGCCAAGTTGCAAGTTAAAATGAACGTGGTTTGGTACGGTGTTTTCACTGATTGTTCAGAAAACCATGGGATCGCTGTTGCGTCTGACCGTATGAACACAGTGAATGTTTTCATTTGGTTCAGGCATGGACATATCAAACGTCGCCGTGCAGCATCTGATGTCTAAGATCTCCATGGTTTTTAACTTCATCCATGATTGTCACCAGGATTTTAAGCCCAGCATGCAAGAGACGTGCATTCTATGGTTCCGGAAGGATTTCCGACTCGAAGACAATCCGGCATTTCACGCGGCTGTCGAACTAGGTTGTGAAATCATCCCGGTTTTTATCTGGGCACCTGAGGAGGAGGCTCCCTGGCAGCCAGGAGCTGCATCGCGCTGGTGGATCCATCAATCCCTGGCGACGCTGGATGCCGAGCTAAGAACTCACTACGGACTCCAGCTGGTCTATCGAGCTGGAGAGACGGTTCAAGAGCTGCTCTCCATCATTGAGGCGACAGGCGCAACGCTGGTCTGCTGGAATCGTTGCTACGAGCCTGCCGTGATCGAGCGCGATCTTAAAGTGGAATCCGCTCTCGATGACATCGACGTGCATTACCAGAGTTTCAATTCAGCGCTTTTGTTTGAACCCTGGGAAATCGAGACGCGTCAGAATGCTCCGTATCAGGTCTATTCTCCGTTCTGGCGGAGTCTGCTCGACCGAGAACCGCCCGCCAAACCCTTGCCGCGACCTGAAAAAGCAGTCGGTCCGGGTGTATGGCCTAAATCGTTAAAACTTGATGACCTCGGCTTAGAGCCTGAAATCAAGTGGGCCGAAGAGATGAGAGCCTACTGGGAACCCGGTGAGAACGGTGCTCGCAATACCCTCAAGCGATTCCTGACGAAGGCGATCCAGTCGTATGATGAAGATCGAAACCGTCCTGATCTGGATGGAACGTCCAGGTTATCGCCTTACCTGGCGCAGGGAATCATCAGTCCGCGTCAGATCTGGCATGCCGTCGTCGAAAAGTTTGGGGCGCCGAATAAACAGAAGAAATCTGCGGCTGATGTCTACCTGAGCGAGGTTGTCTGGCGGGAATTCGCCTATCACCTGCTGTACCATTTCCCTCAAACGACGATCGAGCCTCTGCGAGAAAAGTTCAAGCAGTTCCCCTGGAAGACAGATCAACAAGGTCTCGCTGCCTGGACGAAAGGGATGACCGGTTTTCCGGTTGTTGATGCGGGAATGAGGCAGTTGTGGGGAATCGGCTGGATGCACAATCGGGTCCGCATGATCGTCGCATCGTTTCTGACGAAGGATTTGCGGATCGTCTGGAACGACGGCGCAAGGTGGTTCTGGGACACGCTGATCGACGCTGATCTGGCAAATAATACGCTGGGGTGGCAGTGGACAGCAGGCTGCGGAGCTGATGCGGCTCCTTACTTTCGAGTCTTCAATCCGACCTCGCAGGGACAGAAGTTCGATCCATCCGGAGACTACGTCCGTCAATGGATACCAGAGCTGAACGGTCTGGATGATGATGTCATTCACGATCCATCGTCTGCAGAAAGCAGAGAGCTCGACGCAGCAGGGGTTTCGCTGGGAATTAACTATCCTGCCCCGATTGTCAATCACCAGGAAGCTCGCGAAAAAGCCTTGGAAGCATTGTCTTCGATCAATGCAAAAGATTGAGTTAGCGACGTCCGTTGTAAGATCTGCAAAATGGGCTAGGCACGTTGACCTGAAATGAGTTAGAGTGCGGCGCATTGACGTTTCGCGATCACGATGGCGGTCCTCCGCTCTCGTTTTTTGCAGGACGTCTGACCTGTTTGTCCAAGACGTGGACGTCGAACGACGGACAGGTTTCGTGGGAAATTCCCACACACAGATCAATAAAAAACGGCCCCTCACGGGCCGATAACGTAAGCGCAACGGAAGGGAGTCCGTGATGTCATACGAGTCGTTTCGGCTGCTGCATGTGCATGCACCGCGGCTGGATGCGGCCCTGGGAGACCTGTTGGGTCTGCCCGGCGTTCATAATGAACTGGTCCAGGACGCGACCCTCCATGCCTTCGATCACGCGATCGAAGCCGCCATCGAACATCATGTCGATGTCGTTCTTTTCACAGGCGCGATCTTCGGCGAAACGGCCCCGACGCTCCGCGGCTTGGCCCGTCTGCGTGATGGCCTGACTGTGCTGCGGGAAGAAGAGATCGCGGTCTATATTTCGTGTGAAGAAAAGACCCAGCAAATTCTGCGCGATGGTCCCTGGCTGGGACACGGTGCCGTCACGCTGATGTCGCCGTTCCAAAAGCAGCCTCTGCCCATCGAAAAAGACCGCCAGAAGCTCGCCAGCGTCAGCTTCCGACAGCCATCCCACGGCGATAAGTCGTACCGCTTCGATCCGCCACAAGGTCTCTACGACAAGCCTGCCCACCTCCGCGTGACCGGCAGCAGCCTGTTTTCGATTCTCATCCAGCAGGGAACGCCCGGCGAAGTTCATGCCTCGCCCAATGACGAACTGGCCGCCGACCTCATCATCCGCTGCGGCGATGAGTTCGTCATGCAGTCAGCTGGTCAGACGATCGAAGAAATCATCTCGGGTCCTCTCCAGGGAGTCAGCCGACATCACACCGGTCCAACCGGTTGTTCGCTGATCGTCGTCGATGAACACAAAGATGTCCGGGTCTCCTTCATCCCCTGTCATGTCGTTCAACGCGAGCACATGACGATCCGCCAGCATGCGGGCATGGATGAAACCATCATGCTGAGCACGATGCAGCAACAACTCGATGGCCTCAAGGTTCATCAGGATTGCAAGCTGGTGATCTGCCAATGGGATCTGGTCGGCTACGACGATAACCAGGCTCGCGAGAGCATGAAGTCCCGTCTGGCCAGACAGCGGAAGTCTTACTCGGAAGCCGAGCGTTACCAGCCTGCGGGAGTCTTCTCGTTCGACCGACTCTCGTTCCGCGGTCCAACCGGCTGCAAGGTCTGGCATCACTTTTCTGCCTCCGACGAGCTGCGTCTCCCCAAGCTGCTCGATCGACACCAGCTCGCGACTGAGTACCTGAAGCTGGCCGAAGAGTTCTTTCCGGACGAGATCGCCGCCTTCGAATCGCATCTGACGAAATGGTCCGAAAGCCTGCCGCCCGAGCTGGCTTCCCGGATGAAAGAGATCAACGCGGACAAGCTGATCGAGTTCGCCGTTAACTATGGAACACACTGGTTTGTCCAGGCAGCCGAGGAGGTGGCCGCGTGAAAATTTCACGACTGCAAATCGAACGATTTGGAATCTGGCGTGACCTCGACCTGTCTTTGAACACGGGCGGGGTGAGTCTGTTTTATGGCCCCAACGAAGCGGGCAAGTCGACCCTGCTGCGCTTCATCCGCTGGGCGATGTATGGGCAGCTTCCCAAGCACGACCCGGGGATGCTCTCTCGCTATGGCAATGAGACGCTACGCGCTGGCGTGGTCTCTCTGGAAGCCCGTGGCAAGATGCACCGCGTCGCTCGTCGCTGGGATGATAGCGCGACGAATACCAAGACCATCAAAGTCGATGACCTTCCCGAAGGAACCATCTCCCAGCGCAGCCTCGATGACCTCCTCTCTGCGACAACGGGCGATCTCTTCGAATCGATCTACGCCGTCGGTCTGAAGGAACTCCAGGAACTTGGCACACTCAAGAACGAAGAAGTCTCGCAGCGCATTTACGGACTGTCACTGGGACCCGAGGGGAAACAGTTCCTCAAGGTGCAACAACTCTCCGAGCAGTTCCACGGCAAGCTCTACGATGCGGCTGGTCATCGCGGGCGTCTCATTGATCTGCTGACTCATCGCGAGACGTTGCAGAAGCGCATCAAGTCGCTGCCCGATCGCCTCGGCGAATACCGCCTCCTCGCCGATCGCCAGGAAGAAGCGGACATCGAAGTCATCGAGCTGAAGAAGCGTCAGTCGAAGCTGCAGAAAGATCTCACGGGCTATCGTCACCTCGACAGACTTTACGGCCCATGGAAACGCGAACGCCAGCTGTCTGCTGAAATGAAGCAGATGCCCGATCCACGCACGCTGCCTTCAAACGCGATTGCTCTTTATGACAATCTCGATGCCCAAGTCCGAAAAGTCGAACGTGAACTCGAGACGATTGACCGCGAACTGCGCGGCATCAAGGAACGTCGCGGGCAGATGGGGCTCAGTCCCAAGCTGCGAGAGAACATCGTCAGCATCCAGGCACTGCTCGATCAACGCAGCTGGGTCGAAGACGCGCAACGTCGCCTCGGCGAATCGCAGGCGGATGCCTCTCTGGTCAAGAACGAACTCGAACAGAAGATCAGCGAGATTGGCCCCAAGTGGAGCATTCACCGTCTCGATCAAGTCGAGACGACACCCGATGCCCACCTGCGACTGGTCAACGCCGCTCAGCTTTATCAACGTGGCCTCGCTCGCAAGACACGTCACGAACGCAAGTACGACGCCCTCTCGACAAGCGCCCAACGCAAGCTCAACGAGTTTCAAGACAAACTCAAACAGCTCAACATCGAGTCACTCCCCAAAGCCATCAGCGACTGTCAGAAGCGCATGGCCGACCTGGAAGAACTCGGCAAGCTGCGTCTGAAAGAGTCCGAACTCAAGCAGTTCACTCGCCAGCTTCACAACCAGATCACCCGCCTGCGGACCAAGATCGATCTCCCGTGGTGGGCGTACACGATGCTGTGGGCCTTTGCCTGCTTCGGCATCTTCCTGTTCTTCGCAGGTCTGTACAAAGCCGTCGAAACCGCCTGGATCATCGGCGCGATCTACACCCTCACCGGCGTCATGTGCTGCGGCCTGACCTGGGCTCTGCGTCGACACTATGAATCCGACATGCGGGATCAGGTCACGTCGATCCACCAGGAAGCCGAGCAAGTCGATACTCAACTCGGCCAGGTCCGTCAACAACTCGACGAGATCCGTAGCCGCGACTATCCATGGTTGCCCAATACGATGACTCAGCGTCGCGTCGGCCCGACTGGTTCTGCCCTCGGCGAAGCCAGCCTCCTGCGTGAAGCCGCTGGTCAGCTCAACGAACTTCAGAAACTCGCGACCTATGAAGAATGGCTCGCGAAGGCCCGTCAGCGTCTGTCTGCGTTACGCGGCAAACAGCCTGCGTATCAACGCGAAGAGAATCTCAAGCGACAGGCCTGGTGCGATACCCTGAAGTCGATTGGTCTCGAAGAAACGGTCAAAGTCAAAGAAGCTTTCGCGGTCTGGCAGCGTGCCTACGAAGCCAGCAAGCAGAAAGACATCTGGCAGCTCGGCCTCAAAGAAATCGAACAACAGAAGCAGTCTCTGGCTGCGTTTCGCGAACGTCTCGATATGCTCTCTCGTCGAGTCGGCATGGATATGTCGCGCTCGTCGAACATGCTTGAAACCCTGTCTCTGTGGGAAGATCAACTCGGCAGCTACAACGACGGCCGACGTGAACTCCTCAGCCAGAAGAAGACCTGGAACGAATCGCTCAAGCTGCGCCGTAAGATCAAGCTGCAGCTGGCTGCTGCGGTGCGTAAACGCGATCAGTTTCTTTCGGTTAACCGCATCAAGAATCGCAGTCAACTCGAATCGCTGATCTCTCAACTCTCTCGTCGCGATGACATCATGCAACGCCTCGACGAAGCCCGAGAAGAGCTGCGACGCGTCGCAGAGAGCGAACCGACTCTCGCCATCGTCGAAGAGGACCTGCATCATTACGACGCAAAAGCGAACCGTGAGCAAGTCGAAATGCTGACGATGGAACTCGATGAAATCGGCGAGCAGCTTCATAAGACCCACAGCGAGACGGGTCGCGTCGTCGAGAAGATGACGCAGATGGAGCACGACCGCACGGAGACCGATCTCCGCTTCCAACTCAAACAGGTCGACAGCGAGATCCAGGAAGTCCTCGAAAAATGGCTCGGCAGCCACTGGGCGAAGATGGCGATCGAACAGCTTCGTCACCGCTACGAACGCGATTACCAGCCGGGCACACTGATGTCCGCTTCTCGCCTGTTGTCGAAGTTTACCCACGAGCGTTATCGCAAGATCTGGGTGCCGATGGGAACTCAGCAAATCTCCGTTGAAGACTCTCACGGCAAGAGCTGGCGAGTGGAAGACTTGAGTGATGGCAGTCGCGAGCAGCTCTTCCTGGCGCTGCGACTCTCGATGATCGAAGAGTTCGCCTCAAAGGGAATTCGCCTGCCCGTGGTCATGGATGACGTTTTCGTCAACTTCGACCGCGACCGCACCGGAACCGCCGTCGACGCGATCCTCGAATTCGCCGGCAACAATCACCAGATCCTCCTGCTGACCTGCCACCAGCACATCACCGAGATCTTCGCCGAACGCGGCGTCGAAGCATTACGCCTCCCCAATAACCGACGCATGGTCGAAGAACGCCTCGCCGGGTAGGGTCCGCTGTGCGGACCATCAATGCGGTCGAGAATCAAAGAACGTGTGGAGCATGTATTACAAATTCGATCGCTGATATCGAGCCGTGACCCCATTCACGGTCCGCACAGCGGACCCTACGGGGTGGCCCAGCCGTTCATGGCTGGGTGAGCGCAGCTCACAAGAAGCAGCGCCATCCGGCCACAATTTCGTCTCATGCGGTGAGTACAACTGGACGCGTATGGTGACGGGTCTTGTCGGCTGCGCCGATCCAGCCATGAACGGCTGGACCACCCGTCCTGATCACAATCCTGCCTGAGTTCCTTCGAATGCCAACCTCGCAGTTCCCTGATTCTTTCTCTTGGACCATGCTGCTTGTGCGCATTTTTCTCTTTGTCTGTTTCTTCGGTTTCTTCCTGTTGATTGGATTTTTTCTCCATCAGTCCCCCGTTGTACTCCGAGCGATCCTCTATCTCTATTGCTGGCTCTCCGCCTGCGGAATCTACTGGTTGCGTATCAACACGAACACGTTGCTTTCCGGTGCTTCGCTCATCACTGCAGCCGGACTGATCTTATTCGCGGAACTTGTCTGGATCCCCAGATTCCTCGCGATTCCATAACCCTCCGTGAATAGTCCATGAGTTGCTTGCGCACAGTTCGCGATTCGCCTTCCCCTGCTTGTCAATCTGACAATCCCCGCTGCCCCTGCGGGACATCGCGTTGACCGTTTTCTCCTTCGGTCGTAACGTATCGATCCCTTCCCATCTCTCCATTCGTCACCTCCTGCCTCTCTCCCACCTCATCTTTCCCCATCAATTGCGTGCTCATGACGCTTTCCCAGCGCCTTCATCAATGCCGCGTCTTGTTGCGACCTCGCTTGAGGTTCGTCGGCGTGTGCGCGTTAGGGGCGATGGTTTCCAGCTGCAACCTCTTCGGTAACCTCAATACCGGCGGTCCGACGTTCGATAAGAAAAATACGCTTCCTCCGATTCGCGTGGCTCCGGAATCGATTCAGCTCGATATTGTCTTTGTCGAACGTCTCGTCAGCGATCCTCTCTGGACAGAAGACCTCTGGAACAGCGTTGACCAGATCTCGAATCTCCCGGTCGACCAGCGTGCCAGGATCGACAAAGATGGCTTATTTGTCGGTGTCGTCGGATGCAACCCGCCACCCTCTCTGCAGCGTCTCTTAGAACTGCAGACCGAGATGCCGGACCTCGCGACGAGCAGTCGTGAGAAAAATGTCAACGGGCATACCGTCTTCCGCATGTCGGGGGAATCGACCACCATTCAAGCCAGCCCGATCATGCCAGAGCTCGATGTCAGCCACATCCTGCCAGATCAAAAGGAAAAGCTGATTCAGGCTCAGGCGATTCTGGACGTCAAAGTCGAACGTCTTCAGGATGGCTGGATCAAGCTTCACGTCACGCCCGAGATCCATCACGGCCAGCATCAGCTGCGTCCGGTTGCAGGTGAGAATGGCTTTGAAATGAAGGCCTCGCGCCAGGTCATTTCATTGACCGACCATCGTTTTACGTTGTCGCTGAATGTCGGTGAGATGATGGTCGTCAGTAGCGATCGGGACAGCCCGATACCAAGTATGGGACGCGTGTTCTTCGAAGCGGATTCCCATGTCGGCCTGGTGCAAAGACTCGTCGTGGTTCGCTTGAACGATATGAAGAAAGTCAAGCCGCTGTACCGCGAAGGTCTATAATCGGCAGCGTGATCAGCGCATGAAAAAACCCTGGAACAAGTCCAGGGTTTTGGTATTCCAGACAGTGAGTCCAGAGAATGCAGTCAGGACAAAGTTGTCCTGGATCGTCGATCAGCCACCTGCTGGTGGAACAGCAGCGCCTGAACCTGTGCCAGAACCGGTTTCTGGAGCAGCTGTTGGCGTGTCCATAGTTGGCTCGGCTGGGGTTGTTGTTGTGACTGGAGCTTCTGGAGTCGTTGGTGCAGCTGGTTTCTCTGGGCATCCAGCGCTGACAACAGCCAGGCAGGCAACGCAGCTGAAAGTCAGCACAGATTTGAGAACGTTCTTCATTCGATGGTCCCCTAAGTCGTCAATTCGTGATGATGGAGAGATCACAGGTGCTCGATGCACCGTGTACCAAGACACATATTGGTCTTCTGTCGTTTTTCATTAGTACATGTCAGACCTGCAAATTCAACTCAGATTTCTAAGTTTTCTGGCTTACAGAACACAATTGCAGCTCAAGTCATACCCATTTTGACAGATGATGATACATGTCATCATCACTTGAAAACGTGAAATCGGTGTCATTGGATCATGAAAATCCAAATTCTCTGACAAATAACGAGTTATGTCGACCGGCGCCGAGATGGCCCGGTCACGTTGTTTTGATGGTCACGGATTCATAGAGCGAGTTGATCAAGCCGATCGTGGCGAATCGCAGATGCGTCTCGAGAATGACTTCGACGCGTCTTAAAAGTTCTCGCTTCTCGTTAATCCTGCGGGCTTCTTCCCGCACCCCCTCTTCGCTGAGCGCTCCGCCGACTCCAAAGCAGCTGTAGAGCTCTTCCCAGTCGGGTTGTGACCACTCCGCGAACAATTCGGGAGCAGCCTCTTTCACGACTTCGACACGCGGGTTGGTCTGCTGGTTGAACTGACGGAAACGCTCGGACTCACTCAGCTCGGTCGCAGTAGGTTCCTCGGGATCGCCCGTCAGGGAGGCGACAGAGACCCCCAGGGCCGTCGCGATGCGGTGAACCGTCGTGTCCTGCGGGCGAGCGGTTTTCCCCTGAGAAAGCTGGTAAAGCGTGGTTCGCGACAGTCCAGACCGCTGCGACAGCGTTTTTTGAGACACGCCGAGTCGACGACACGCCTCTTGGACGCGTGACCAGAAATGATCGGACTCCGTCATGAGCAGTCATCCGAAAGGACGGAAATGAACATAAGTGTTAATTCTGAGACGCGATGTGTTCCACGGCAAGAGTCAATCTACGAAAAAACAGAACATTTGTGGACAATGTGCTGGACGCGTGGACAAGCCTTGGCTAAAATACTGTACGTAATGTATATGTTTCTCGCCTTGGCTTCAATGAAGGAATCTCCGCTGATGAAACCTCTCACACGACGTGCTTACATGTCCGACCTGACGGATGCCAAATGGCTGCGACTGGAAGCCATCCTCAAAAAACAGAACGCCCTCGGACGGCCGCGAGTGATCGATCTTCGGGAAGTCGTCAATGCGCTCTGCTATCGCTGGCATACCAAGTGTAGCTGGCGGATGCTGCCACATGATTTCCCCACATGGCAGACCGTTTACGCCTATTACTACCTTTGGCAGACAACCGGGCTGTTGAACGCGATCAAGGAGGTCGTCATGCCCGAGCGGACCGAAGCGGTCTGTGTCGAGGACTTCCCAGCGACGCTGCCGTTTGAGCGGCCCAGTGAACGACCGACTGAGAACGAGACGTCAAACGGTCAGCACAATCTTACCGCTTAGGCTGCCCGCTTTGTTGAGAGTGTTGTCTTCCTGCAGACGATGAGCTTCTGCTGCCTGCTCCAGTGGCATGACCTTGCCGATCAGAGGCTTCCATTTGCCTTGCTCGAACCAGGCATTCATCCGCTCGGCGCAGACACGCTGCTCATCGGGCGTGTTGTTGAAGATAATGACGCCCAGCAGCTGAAGCTCTTTGACATAAAACGGCCCGACAGGAAATTCTGGTCGGGCATCGCGCCCTGCCATGAGAATGATGCGACCGCGCTTGGAGAGCAGTTTGATCGTGCGATCGAACGTCGGCTCGCGCTGAGTTTCCCACCAGATGTGCAAGCCGCCCAGTTCTGAAGCAGCATTCTCGATCTTGGCGTCGAGGTCAGCATCTTTGTAATTGATGACGACATCTGCTCCCAGGGATGTGCAGAAGTCGAGCTTCTCCTGCGAGCCCGCGGTCGTGATGACTTTGGCTCCGTGGGCTTTGGCAAACTGGATCACACACTGCCCGACACCACCTGACCCGCCGTTGACGAAGACGACTTCGCCGGGCTGCAATCGTCCATGTTGAAACAGGCCCAGTTGCGCGGTGATCCCGACGAGCGACCCTGCCGCCGCGAGTTCATCGCTCATGGTCTTCGGGGTCGGGTACAGCCATTGTTCGTCGGTGCAGACGTACTCTGCAAAGGTTCCCTGCTTGCCGGCGATGCTTTGATTGGTGCCCCAGACACGATCACCGACCTGGAAGCGTTTGACGTCCTTGCCGACGGCTTCAACAGTGCCCGCGACATCGCAGCCAATAATGTAAGGAAACGATTGCGGTGGGATCGACTTGCCGCGTCGGATGTAGGTGTCAACGGGATTGACGGAGACGGCAGCCGTCTTCACGAGGACATCGCGTGGGCCGGGTGTCGGCTTGGGGAAATCTTCGATCTTGATGACATCGGGTTCGCCGACTTCATGAATCAGAGCAGCTCGCATGGGGTCGTTCCTTGTGGAGAAATCCAGTTTCCACAAGTTTAAACGACAGGTGCTCTGTGAGGAAGTCGGGGGAAGTACGTGGGAGGTCTGACACAGAGGGCACAGAGTTCACCGAGGACAAATCAGACAGCAGAATTTTGAGTAGTTGTCGTTTGATTGTTGCCAGCGACTCAAAGATCTTCAGAAATTCTAGACGCAGTCACCGGGAGGGCGAGGCTCCGTCCGAGCCGCTGTCCCGCGTTGCAACGCCGCACCGGTTAATGATGATTGGATGTTGTGCAGGGAGATGGGAGCTGTCGAGGCCATCATTGTCCTGTCCGAGGCTGGAGTTTCGCGACGCAAAGAAGCGGCTCGGACGGAGCCTCGCCCTCCCGGCTTTGCTTTCTGCGTTATTGCAAACTGCGAATCATAATTGAAACCGCTATCGCCCCTTCGGGGTCGAGTTTAATTCTTCGCGATCTGGGTCATGGCGGTTGAGATCTTCTCCCAGGGGAAGAGTTTGCCGGGGCAGGCGGTGGGTTTGACGTCTCGATGGCCGACGATTTTTTCGGTGGGGATGGCGTAGCGTTTGGAGAGGGCTTCCATGAGGCTCAGGAGGCTTTCGAGCTGTTTCTCGGTGGGAGGTTGTTTTTCGAAGTTGCCGACGAGGCAGATGCCGATGCCGCGTTCGTTGTACTCCGTGTTGCCCGCATGAGCGCCCTGGATCTGCTCTTCCCAGCGGAAGGTGGATTCGATCTGGCCGTCGTCCATGCCATGACCGTTGCCGATGACGAAGTGATAGCCGATGCCTTTCCACGGATTGCCGCTGGCATCTTTTCGTTGTTGATGCAGCTTATGAATCATCTCGACGGAACCGGTTTCGGTCGCGGTGTGGTGGATGACGAGGTGCTTCCAGGCACGTTCCTGGACGGGGGGCTTGTGCGCAAAGTCGGCTTTGAGACGGGACTCGGAACGCTCCATGGGACGTCGGCTGCGATGGTGCTGGAGGAGGAGGGCGACGCCGTGGTAGTAGGTTTGGTGATGAGTGATCTGGGGGGTGGTTGTGTTGGTGTTGGAGTCAGTTGAGCCTGCAGCGACCGTTAGACTGCCGAGAGTGAAGATTGCCAGTGTGAGCCATCGAGTCATTGCGAGAGTCCTGCTGTAGCTGTAGGGTCCGCTATGCGGACCGTGAATTCGCGACGTTGTCAGCAATCACCTCGTGTTCAAGCGATGAAGCTCGATTGATGGTCCGCACAGCGGACCCTACATGAGAGGGCAGGACAACAGCATGACCGATTGTTGTGGGTTTTGGGGGCGAGGTCAAAATCGAATTGGGGTTTGGCGTGAATGAGGGTGTGGCGATTTTGCAACGAAGCGTTATTTTACGGCAGGGGAGAGGGCTTGGGTGGTGATGGCGGTTTCTATTGAAGTGACGACGCGCTTGATCAAGGCCTGGGCTGACTCGCCTGACTGGCTGATATGGCGTCCGACGATGAGCTTGTCTGCTTGGAGCATCGAGAGGAATGTCGTCAGCGTGGTCGTCATCTCAGAGAGAAATGCTTTGCAGTGCTCAATCGACAGGTCGCGACTCTGGAGGATCGTTTCCTGTTCGGTGCGGAGACGCTGGAGTTGAGTGAGAGTTGTGCCTTGAGAGCGGTACATCAGGTCGGACTTGAACGCGCGTCGCAGTCGGCTCTGGTCGTCGAACTGATAGACCGGATCTTCGCCGAAGTAAATCGACAGGCCGCCGCTGCGTTTAAAGCCGACGAAGATCAAGTCGCCATCCTGCTGCGTGAACTCGATCCGGTCGATGAGCGCGGTCGCTTCCGCGATGAGATCTTCTCGCGGGCTTTCCTGTCTGGCCATTTGGGATCCTTCATCAATCGTTCACACTTGATCATTGATTGCGTGAATTTCTCGTCGTATCTTAAATGGATTCCTCTCTCGTGAAGGTGGGCCATTCTCATGTCGATCAAATTCAAATGTGGTCTTTGCGATCATAAAATGAAAGCTGGTGAGAAGTACATCGGCCGGAAGATTGATTGTCCGAATTGTGGCGGGTCAATCGAAGTCCCCGGGCAGACAGGGAAGAAAGCGCCCGTCAGTTTTACAGACGAGGATGACGTCGAATTCTTCGACGAGGATGATGAGGCGTTCGAAACAGCGAAGTTTTCCACGCCAAAGACATCAAAGCTGAAGAAACCCGCGACGACAGGGGAACATGTCGAAAGAGTCCGCGGAAAGAAGCCGTCGGGGAAAAAGAAGGCAGAGGACAAGACGCCGAGCTGGGTTGTGGTGGGTGTCATCTGCGGCAGCCTTGTGATGTTCCTGATGATGGGTGTCGGGATCTTCATGTTCGGGGGGAGTTTTGCATCCGGCCTGGACAAGATGGGCCAGGTAAAAGCACCAGAGACCTTCGAGCATTTTCATCATGAGCACTGGGTGGGCATCGATTATCCGACGGGATTCAAAGTGACGTCTGGCGGCGGGACGGGCGGGCTGCCGGCCTGGATCAAGATCGAAGGGGAGGGGGGCGTTCAGATGCAGGTTCGTGAGGACCATGCAGCAGAAGCGATCGGTGATATTGCCCAGGCATCGCCAGCTGGTCCGATCGTGGTTGATGGCGCGATGGCCGTCGATGCGGGGCCAAGTGATCTCGATCCGGTTGCATCTGTGCACAGCTTCCTGAAGTTGAAAGTCGAGCCGGAATACAGTGGCTATGAAGAGCAGCCGATGGTCCCTGCGAAAGCCAAAATGGGGGATGCACGCTACTCGGAGTTCACCGCGTCGGGCATGGTCGGGAAGACGTACGGGCTGCGCGGGACGGTCCTCTCGGGACCGAACGCCGTGAAGATCATCGCGACGTGCAGCAAGCGACAGTACGAAGCGTACAAGCCGGTGTTCGTGAAGATGCTGGAGTCGGTGGGGAATAACTGATCATGAAAAAAGTCCCGCATCGACGTGGCACCGATACGGGACTTCTATCGTCTGCAGGAGTGGTCTGATCTCGTTATGTGTGGACTAGAGTCTGTTGCTTCATTTTTGGCAGTGGCTCGACCTTCAGGGGCTGTTCTTTGCGAGCCGACTCGAGGATCAAATCACACAAGTACTGGACTTCGAGTGACAGCTGCGGGCGAGCGGTGTTGAGCTTGCCGGAGCGGATGTCGTCGCAGAAGTTTTCGATCATGTGGACGATGTGGTTCGTCTTCTCGAATTTGTGAGTTTCGGCTGCACCCTCGTTTTTGTGGGTCCAGAAGCGGTGCGAATCAACAAGCGGATTGGGCTGGACGAAATCGTCGCAGACGAGGGTTGATTCGGTGCCGCTGACTTCCATCCATTCGCGGAAGGTGGTGTCGAAGCCGCAGTCGAAGGAGGCCATGCGGTCATCGGAGTACCACATAATGGCCGAGAGATTCATGTCGACATCGTTGTGCCAGCGGGCGGTCGCGTAGACACGCTCCGGCAGGCCTTTGAACGCGAGGATGGTCGCGCCGACGGTGTACCAGCCGAGGTCGTAGAGTGACCCGCCACCCATGTCACGGTGGAGGCGAGGTTCCTTATCGAGTTCTGGAACCTGAGGCCAGCAGAACGTAAACGCAGAGGTCATGCGTCGTGGTACGCCGAGCTTGCCTGAGTGGATGTAATCGAGCATCGCTTTGGTGCGCGGGTGGTGATGCCACATCACGCCATCCATGAACTGGACGTTGTGTTCACGGCAGGCAGCCCACATTTCCTGGACTTCGCTGGAGGAAAGTGCGAGAGGCTTTTCGCAGAGAACGTGCTTGCCTTTCTCAGCGGCTTTGATCGTCCACTCGTGGTGAAGGTGCGGAGGAAGCGGGATGTAGACGGCATCGACATGGGGATCATCGAGGAGGGCTTCGTAGCTGGCATGAACGATGGGAGCGCCGTAAGTCTTGGCCCACTCCTGTGCACGGTTGATATCGCGAGCTGCGATGGCTTCGAGCTGACTTCCGCGGGCTTCTTTCATCGCCGGCGCGACTTTGGAGGTAATGCGAGCTGCTCCCAGAACACCCCAGCGGATTGGTTGGTCAGCGTTTGACATAAAACTTCGCCTTCAAGCTACAATAAGACAGTGACTTAAACACGTGTATTATGATTGATTTGATTTGTGTTTAAAGGGCGTTCTGCGAAATTTGGCGGTTTCTGTGCTGTAAAACCGATGGATTTGCAACGGACTGGCTCTGCATGCAGAAAGTTAAGTGTTTATTTGTCAGTCGGTTAGGGAAAGCTGACGTGCCAGAAAAGAATATGATGGCTGCGAAATCCGGCATCCTCTTTGGGGGCGACTTCGAATCTTGTCGAGGTCGTCCTATTTTGCGTCCAGGTGTCGACTGATTTCCTTACGCAGCTCGCGGAGCTGGAACGGGTGCACGAGATGAGAAATTCTTTCGTGCTTGAGGTCGGACTCCGGGATCAGGCCGACTTGTTTGGGGCGAAGAATCAGAACGAGGTGGGAGTGTCCGTTGAGCGCGACGTCACGGGTTCGTTTGAAGACGTCGGGCAGTTTGTTTTCGTACGCCTCGCCTGAAAGGACCAGGCAGTCAGGGGTATCGAGAAACATGTTCGCGATCGCGTCATCGAGTTTCGTGAAAGTAGTGACCTGGAAACTGCGGCTTGTCAGGTATTGCTCGATCAGTTGGGCGCTGCTTTCCCGGGGTTCGATCAGCATGACGTGTGGCTGCTTCTCGACAGAGCCATTGATGGGAAAGTCAGGGTTTGAATCTGCCGGCGAGCCATGCAGGGAGACGACAGGGTTGGCTTCAAGGAAGCGGTTCAGATCCAGAATCAGTTCGCCCGCTGTCTGATAGCGGTTGGCGGGATTGAAGCTCAGCAGGCGATCAACCATATACGTGACTTGTCGAGGCAGATCGGGAGAGGCGATCGTCAGCGAGCGGATGTTGCTGTAGCGAGTGGCCTGCTTGCGTTCGGACTGCTCGCGACTCGGAGGGTACGGAGGCTTGCCGGTGAGGAGTTCGTAAAAGATGGTGCCGAGGAAGAAGAGGTCGCTGCGGGGATCGTTTTTTGGTGCTGCGGTGTGTTTTTCGAGTGTGGAGTACTCGACAGCGACCTGGAATCGTTCGTCTTCGATGTTTTTGAATTTCGTCTCATCGACTGCCAGGCCGAAATCAATCAGACGAGCGACGCCTTTGGAGCTCATCAGGACGTTGGAGGTCTTGAGATCGCGGTGCGTGCAGCCCTGTTTGAGGGCGTATTCCAGACCTGAGGCGAGTTCGAAGATGATCTTACAGGCTTCGGAAGCCACCAGCTTTTTACGGATCTTGATGAAGTCTTTGAGCGTGCCCCCTTCGACGAATTCCATCGTGAAAAAGTGATGCTCCCCTTCGTGGCCGATGTTGTAGATCGGGACGATGTTGGGGTGTTTGAGCTTCTTGCCCATCTCGGCTTCTTTGCGAAACAGCGAGACAGTTTCTTCGTCGGTTGCCCAGCGATTGCGGAGGACTTTGACCGCGATGATATTGCCATCCGGGTCAGAAGCACGGTACACGCGGGCGAAGCTCCCGGAGGAGTTCATGTAGAGAAGCTTGTTGCCGCCGAGGACCACGCCGGAAAAGTCGAGTTGTTTGATTCGCTCGACCTGATAGGGCGTGAGGATATCGCGTTTCTGGAGGGCATCGAGCAGGTCGATGCCCATATTGTCTCCCTTCTTGATGCCGGTCAGGCAACTCTGGATCTGTTCTTTGGTCGCCAGCTGGTAGCGAACAAGATCCTTGGCCAGTGAACGGAAAGATTGGATATCCATTGAAGAGGAGGGACTTAGATATGCGCGAGAGTGTGGATGGAAACTCTTGACGGAAGCTGCTGGTCTGGCCTTACCAGTCAGGCACGCGGGATGACCAGACGATCAATCAAAACCCGCTTCTGTGAGGGTAGCATGGTGGGGTAGGGATGGAAAGAGTGGGATTCGGAAATAGGAGTGGGAACGCCGCCAAGGCCGGAATATACTATCTCAAACGATTGTTTCAATTTGTGGGGATAACGAGGCATGATCCGGCCTGCAACACTGACGACGGCCAGAACATATGAGCAAATGCTCGATGCTGACAGGGAGTATGCTTTGGACGAAGGTGGTCGTTTCTTTGAGGGTCGAAGTGCAGTTCCGGTCACTCTCCATCGAATTGCACAGCGATTGAAAGACTTGGGTGTCCCGTATGCTGTGATTGGCGGGATGGCTTTATTTGCACACGGATACCGACGGTTCACTGAGGACGTCGATATTCTCGTGACCAGTGAGTCATTGAAACGGATTCACGAATCACTGGAAGGTCGCGGTTATCTGAAGCCCTTCCCGACGAGTCGACATCTGAGGGATACAGAAACGAAGGTCAAAATCGAGTTTCTCGTTTCAGGTGGCTTCCCGGGTGATGGTAAACCGAAGGCAATTTCATTTCCTGATCCAGCGGATGTCAGCGAATTCATCGACGACGTTTCTTACATTACATTGACAATCTTGATTGAACTCAAAATTGCTTCTGGTTTGACGGGTGCCAATCGAGAACGGGATTTGATCGATGTCCAGGAACTAATCCGGACGGTTCCGTTGGAACGCAGTTTAGGTGACCAACTGGATACTTCAGTACGTGCGAAGTATTTCGAGTTGTGGGATGCGATGCACCAGATGCCGCGTCGGTATTTCCTGGTCGTGTCGAAGTCGGAGAATTTGAGTGAGTATCTGGACGCCGGGCTGCGTTTAACAAGCGGAGAAGATTCTGAGCAGGTGATGCTGGAGACATCCGATCCTGGGTTAGCCAGAAGATTCGGGATGGAAGAGATGGACGATTTTGATGGACGTCTCGATTGAGTGTGGGCTGTGGTAGGGTCCGCTGTGCGGACCGTTAAACGGCCTCGATATTTTATGCTAGCGCGGCTTAGGTAGAACCAGCCTTCGCTTAATTTATTGCGTATTGACGGTCCGCACAGCGGACCCTACGGGAAAACGAAAAAAGCCCGGCTCTCTAGCATAGAGAACCGGGCTGCTTCAGTTGGATCTAGCGAAAAAGGAGATCCAAACGCGTGGTGGCTGTCCTGGTGAACAACCCGCCGACTGTCACCGTTCTAAGTGACGCCACCTCTTTCTGAAACATGGCTAAAGTCGTAATCCACGTGACCACCTCCTTTCAAAATAAAATCGAGTGAGTCGGAACTCTGCATCGCAAGCCAGCCGATGACTGGTTTCCGACGGGACGTCCTGTGCATTGCGTTATGCACCCGATAAAAGAATTATTGTCACTGTGGGGAAATGAGCAAGCTCTTTTTTTCGAAAACGTAAAAAAGCTCGGAGGGGAGATTTGGAGGGTTGAACTGGGGCTTGACACGGATCAAGATCTGTGGATCGATGAGAGAACACCTTTCGATCGAATCACCCTTCCTGATTTTCTCCCGCCTGAATGCCTGCCTGAGGACCCCGCCCATGCTGCGTACTGTGATGCTGCTCGCTTTGGTGCTGATGCCACTTTGTGCTTGTGCGCAGGAGAAAGAGAAAGGGGCGAAGTACAACGTCCTGTTTCTGATGTGCGATGACCTCAATGTCGACCTCGGCTGCTACGGCCATCCGATCGTGAAGTCACCCCACATTGATGCGCTGGCGAAAGAGTCGGTGACGTTCGACCATGCGTATTGCCAGTATCCGCTGTGCAGCCCTTCACGGACATCCATGCTGACGGGCAAACGTCCCGATGAGACCCGCGTCTATGACCTGCAGCTGCATTTTCGCAAGGTTTTGCCGGATGTTGTGACGTTGCCTCAGTACTTCATGGGCAAGGGTTATACCGTTTCGCGAATTGGCAAGCTGTATCACTATGGGGTCCCGGGACAGATCGGGACCGATGGTCTCGATGACCCGGAATCGTGGCAGTCGAAGTTCAATCCGATCGGACGCGACAAAGCGGACGAGAGTCAGGTCTTTTCTTTTGAACCTGGCAAGTACGGGGGAACGCTCAGCTGGCTGGCGGCTGAAGGCGACGACAGCGAGCAGACGGACGGCATCGCAGCGGCGTATGCCTGTGAGTGGTTAGAGAAGCATCGCGACGAGCCCTTCTTTCTGGGCTGCGGGTTCTATCGGCCGCATACCCCCTTTGTCTCGCCGAAGAAGTATTTCGAGATGTATCCGAAAGAGGACCTCGTTCTGCCGAAGGTTCCCGAGGGGCATGACTCGCGTGTACCGAAGTTCGCGGTCGCAAATCGTAAGAAGTATGAAGCGGAACTGACGGACGAAGATCGTTTGAACGTGCTGCAGGCGTATTATGCCTCGATCTCGTTTGCCGATGCCCAGGTCGGGATCGTCCTGAATAAGCTCAAAGAACTCGGATTGTGGGACAAGACGATTGTCGTGCTGACGAGCGATCATGGGTATCACATGGGGGAGCATCATCTGTGGCAGAAGATGTCGGTGTTTGAGAAGTCGGCCCGAGTGCCGTTGTTGATTCATCATCCGGCGTTTGCAAAGGATCAGCATGCGGAGAACTCGATTGTCGAACTGCTGGATCTGTATCCAACGCTGGTCGATGGTTGCGGCTATGAGCTGCCTGCGGGATTGAGTGGCACGAGCCTTGTACCTGCCTTGAGAGATCCGACTAAGTCAGCGAAAAACTATGCGATCACGCGGGTAAATCGTGGCAATAATGCGCAAGGCTTCAGTCTGAGGACGCCGCAGTATCGATATACCGAATGGCGGACCAAAGATGGTATTGAGCGTGAGCTTTACGATCACTCCCGCGATCATGACGAATATGCGAATCTGGCAAACGAGCCGACTCAGAAAGGCGTGATGGACGCTTTGTCGCTGCAAATGAACGCCATTCTCGAGCGTCAGACGATTCCGCCCGAAACATTGAAGAAGCCCAAAGGTTAGTTTGAATTCCGTACGCGGTTCGCGTACACCTTTTCTTCGCAGACATCCTGCCTTGTATGCCCACCTTGAGCGAGTGTTGTTTATGAAGTCCTGCCTCAATTTTGCCATGTTCGCCAGCCTCCTAACCTGCTCGACCCTGCATGCGGAAGACTGGCCGAGCTGGCGCGGTCCGCGTCAGAATGGAATTTCGTCAGAGACAGGGATCGCGACGAAATGGTCTCGCACGGAGAATGTCGCCTGGAAAGTACCGCTGCCAGGGCCTGCGGGGGCAACGCCGGTTGTTGCGGGGGATCACATTTTCCTGACGAGTGTCGATGAGGCAGGGCAGAATCTGCTGCTGATCTGCATCAGTACCGATGGCAAAGAACTTTGGAGCAAAGAAGTCGCCCAGGGCAATCAGGTGGCTCGCGGCGATGAAGGCAACTCGGCTTCTCCCTCGCCGGTGACTGATGGCAAGCATGTCTGGGCGTTCTTTGGTGACGGGACGTTGTGCTGTTATGACTTCGATGGAAAGGAAGTCTGGAAATACAACCTGCAGAAAAAGTATGGCGAGTTCGATATTCAGTTCGGCATGCCGTCTTCGCCTGTTCTCTATAACGGGGTGCTTTATCTGCAGATCATGCATGGCAACATGCGGACCGCAGAGCCAGGGGTCGCGTATCTGTTGGCCGTTGATGGAAAGACCGGCAAGGAACTCTTCAAAATGGACCGCCCCAGCGATGGCGGTTATGAAACCAAGCATGGCTATGCCTCTGCGATGCTCGCGTTCACAGAGAAAGAGCCGGTCATCATGATGCACGGTGCGGATTACATCTCTGCGCACAGCCTCAAGGATGGTCACGAATTCTGGCGAGCCGGGAATTTCCAACCCGCAGAGTACGACAAGTTCTGGCGTTTCGTTTCCTCGCCGGCCGCCAATGAAGGCTATATCGTCATCCCGACCTGCAAGAAAGGGCCGACGATCGGCGTTAAGATTTCAGACGATGGCAGCGAGTTCAAAGAGCAGTGGCGTTACGACAAGACGCCGGATGTGCCGTCGCCATTGATCAAGGATGGACTGGTTTATCTCTGCAAAGAAGACGGCAACCTGGTCTGCCTGGACGTCAAAACCGGCGAAGAAATCTACGGCCTGCAAAGAACCCACCGCCAGCGCCACCGCGCTTCGCCGGTCTATGCTGATGGCAAGATTTATTTGACTGCCCGCGACGGGCTGGTGACGGTCGTCAAAGCAGGCAAAGAATTCGAGATCCTGGCCCAGAACACCCTGGCAGATGAAAGCGATCCCGATGAATCAATCTCGTCCTCACCCGTGATTTCAAACGGGACCCTGTACCTGCGGAGTTACGATCACCTGTGGGCGATTCGGGAGAAGTAGTACAACTGGACCTGCGTTCTGAAAGCGGAAAACAACAGATCCGAGTCGCTTGACTGGTCATACCAGTGGCGTTATCCTGTGCAACCTTAGTATCGGCAGGCTCTTTTCGCTACACTGGGTTCACACCAAACACGGTGACGTCGGCGTCTTCCAAGTTCGTTTCGCCACCAGGCTTTTGATCACTCATACTCACTCAAGGAATTGCGATTCCAATGTCCAAGAAGAACGACATCGGCCTCATCGGTCTGGCTGTCATGGGCCAGAACCTCGTTTTGAATATGGCCAATAATGGCTTCAACGTCTCGGTTTACAACCGAACAACGAGCGTCACGGACGACTTCGTCGCGCGAATCAGTGGCATGGGGCCCGATTTCGTTCATGCCGATACCCATAGCCGCGTTCATGGCTGCGGTACTCTGGAAGAGTTCGTCGAGTCACTGGAAAGCCCACGACGGATCATGATCATGGTCAAGGCTGGGAAACCAGTCGATGCCGTCATCGATCAACTCAAGCCGCTGCTTGCTAAAGGCGACATCATCATTGATGGTGGTAACTCAGACTTTGTCGACACGAATCGACGTACCAAGCAGCTCCGCGAAGAAGGCTTCCGCTTCATCGGAACCGGCGTTTCCGGTGGTGAAGAAGGGGCTCTCAAAGGGCCTTCGATCATGCCCGGCGGACACGAAGAAGCCTGGCCGTTCGTCAAGGAAATCTTCCAGAAGATCTCTGCTAAGGTCGGTCCGAACAACGACATTCCCTGCTGTGAGTGGGTCGGCGAAGATGGGGCTGGTCACTATGTGAAGATGGTTCACAACGGCATCGAGTACGGCGACATGCAGCTGATCTGCGAGTCGTACTTCATTCTCAAGCACGTCCTCGGCCTGAGCAACGACGAGCTGTATCAGGTCTTCAAGCAGTGGAACACGTCCGAGCTCGAAAGCTACCTGATCGAGATCACTCGCGACATCTTCACGGTCAAAGATGCAGCATCCGGCGGTTACCTGGTCGACCAGATCCTCGATACCGCCCAGCAAAAGGGAACCGGTAAGTGGATGAGCCAGCACGCTCTCGACCTGGGTGTCCCGACGACCCTGATCACCGAAGCGGTCTATGCTCGCTGCCTGTCGGCTCAGAAGGACGCCCGCGTGCGTGCGTCGAAGGTTCTCAAGGGACCAGACTCTGTTCCGTTCAATGGCGATAAGCAGGCCTTCATCAACGATGTCAAGGACGCTCTCTACGCCTCGAAGCTCGTCAGCTACGCTCAAGGTTACGTCCAACTCGACGCAGCCGCCAAAGAGTTCGGCTGGAAGCTCAACAACGGCAACATCGCCCTGCTGTGGCGTGGCGGTTGTATCATTCGCAGCCGATTCCTGGGGGATATCAAGGCTGCCTTCGATAAGAACCCGACCCTGGAAAACCTGCTGCTGGACGACTTCTTCAAGAACGCAATCGACAAGGCCCAAACCGGCTGGCGTCGCGTTGTTTCGACAGCGACCCTGCTCGGCTTGCCATGTCCAGGCTTCAGCGCTGCTCTGAGCTACTACGACGGTTACCGCAACGATCGCCTGCCCGCCAACCTGCTGCAGGCTCAACGCGATTACTTCGGTGCTCACACCTACGAACGCCTCGACAAACCACGCGGCGAAATGTTCCACACCGATTGGATTCGCGAGCGGAAGCTGAGCTAGTTGTGCGATTCTTGGTTATCGCAAAAGCGGTCGACATAAGCTGTCGACCGCTTTTTTTGTGCCTGCTAAGTAAAGAATGATACAATCAAGAATTCCTGGTTAGCTTCACTTTGAGAGAGTCTATGGAATCAGGTGATCAAGCAACGACGGATCGAAAACTCTACCAGTCAGAACTGGAAGCACATCGCCTTGCGATTGATCGCCTGGGCGGGAACACGAATGCGACCGAGTGGCTTGATACAAAATATGCCGTTTGGATGATCAGGCAGCTTGACCGTTTGCGGAGCCGGCCATTGCCTCGAAAAATGAGACTTTATGGAATTGCCTGCTGTCGGTTAATAACGAATTTGAAACGAAGTGCGATATGGTTGCGTGCTTTGGATGTTGCAGAACGAATGACAGATGCGAAAGCAGCAGGTCAAGAGCAGCGAGAGACTCTTTCGCGTTTGAGAAGCAGAAAGCAGCAAATTGAAAAATGGCAATCGAGGTTTCAAAGAGAAAAGTATCTTTTCAAGATCTGGACCTATCAGGCCATCATCAATCTGTTTCAAGATGATGAAGATTATCTGAAAGAGAACGACGATACTTGGCTTAGTTTAAATGACGTCCAAAAAGATGTCAGCTATGCGACAACGGGTCTGGAGATAGGATTCTTTGAGCAGCAGGCTCTGTTATGGGAAATCTTTGGGCAACCATTTCTATCTACGGAATTCGATTCCAATTGGAGAACGAGCGAGGTTGTTGATCTGGCAGAGACAATGTATCGAACGCAGGACTTCAGTCAAATCGGCATTCTTGGGAATCTCTTACAGGATGCAGGGTGCGGTGATCCGCGCATTCTTACTCATTGTCAGCGACGCCAGGGCCATGTTCGTGGCTGTTGGTTAATTGACGAGATCCTGGGGAATCCAATCATTGATTCCTCGGAAATAAAATGGAGTTTTCACTGCTCACATCCACATGTCGACGCGGAAGAACTGAAACAGCAGTATCGCTATTTTGGAACGCTGGGGACCAAGGATCGTCGATGTGATACGGATGTCATGAGCTTTGCTGACTGGCTGGAAGAAAACGGAGATGTTCATTGGGCTAACTGCGTTCGAGTTCGTTGTATCTCAGATCATGTTTCTCCAAGTGTTGATTATGTCGATCAACTGGAACTATTGCGCGAATCTAACAGTCAGATTGGTCGTCCTCGGTCCGGCAGTATGCTTTCAATAGATGGAATGTATTTTGGCGGATACGACTTTGCCGATGAGAACTGGTGGCAAGGAGAAACTCAGGAGTATCAGCGAGGTCTTCCTACGCTGATCAATGCAGTCATTCCTGGTAATGATCCTCGTCCAGCAGATGTCCTGATACAGCAACTACAGGGAGTTGTACAGAATACGCCGATTCGTGGTGTAGATTTTGAAGAGCATTATGCAAACGATATGTATGAGATTCTCAGTTCGCCGCCGGGGCGAGAGCTGACATCGATCAAATACGACTATCGAAATTTTGGTCGGAGCCTCGCCTGCCCTGTCCTGACTGCCATTGCATCAACCCCACCTGCTCGCTGCCTGGAATTCCTCAGCATCAACGAAGGCATCATTACGGATCAAGATGCCATGGTATTAGCAACTGCGCCGTTTGATCGTCTGTATCGACTTGATATGCCTTATGGTGGCATCAAATGTTCTTCAGCTGCAGCAGAAAGACTGGTGACGTCTCCCTGGTTCAAACAACTTGGGCAGTTATTCTGTACTTTTGGCGATGAGTGTGCAGAGGTTGTCGTCAGGCATTTGGGGCAAATGCCTAAGCTTCATTCGTTAGCTCAATCTCGAACTCCCCGTTCCGGATTGATCGCCATGAGGTACGGGAACTTCTCGCAGTTACGTCGACTGGCTATGATTGAAACCAATTTCGGTGAAGAGACTGCAACCATTCTTTGTGAATTGAGGGCCCCGAATCTTTTGAGTCTGACGTTGAAAGGCTGTCTCTTGGAAAAGCGAGAGCTTCTGAAGGTTCTCGGTTCATCACTGTTGGATAATGTGCAAGTTCTTGAGCTTGAACAGTCACTACTGGACGAAGAGTGCCTTAAACAACTCACTGATACGGCCTGTATTTTGAATCTAAAGATGTTGCGTTTGAACTGCAGCGACAGTGACCTCAATGGTCGTTTTCAGTCGTTGGCATCTTCTGCTTTTGTAACGACATCGGCTTTTAGGGGATTGCGATCACTCGCGATCAGTTACCCCTTTGCCAACAACGTCAAACGCGATACTGGAGAGTTCTTAGAACGTCTGAATATGCCCAATCTGCGTTCACTCGAATTGGAAGGTTGTGACTTTAATGATCAATGTGCTCATGCACTGATGACTAATCCTAATCTCCCGCAACTAAGACGACTGAAGCTAAAAAAAGGCTTTCAGTCAAACGTTCAAGTTGCTTACCCGCTTGTGGTTAAAATGATGGAGTCTTCAAACCTGAAGAACCTGGTGGAATGTGACCTTGACGGCATCTATTGAGATACTTTTCAAGATTTTCAAGGCAGCAAAGTCACCTTGTCAGAGTCTCTATTTCTTCACTAGCGAGAACAAATACAGCATCTCGCGGCAGATCTGGGCGGAGCGTTCGTCGTAGCGGGTGGTTTCTTCGGGGGTATTGTCGGCGACCTTGGGGTCTTCGTAAGCAACGGCGATTCTCGAGTTGCTGCCTTGGACGATCGGGCAGGCTTCGTTCGCGCTCTGGCAGGTCATAACCGCACAGAATTCCTTTTGAGGATTTGACGGGTCGTTGTAGACCTTGGAAAAGCAGGTCAGCGGGTCACCTGACGTTTGATACGAGACGAGGTAACGGGGATTGGCTGGATTCCCTTCCTGCTTAACCTGCATTCCGGCTCGTTTGATCGTTGCTACGGCACGGGGATTGAAGGCGGTTGCTTCTGTGCCGCCTGAGTAAGTTTCCACGTCACCAATCTGGTAATACGACGCCGCGACCATCGCCCAGATCTGGGACAGGTGGCTGCGACGAGAATTATGGGTGCAAATGAAGGTCAACTTCGCAGATTTGCCAGCCTCGTGTTGCTTCGAGACATAGGCAGCGACAGCAGCCAGTTCCTGTTTGCGGGACTCTGGAATCTGGTCGAACTCCGTGACACGCTGGGAGACGAAGTCATTGACCGCTGGCAGGAGAGGATTGCCAGCAGAAGCCGAGGTTGTCATCGCAGCTAGACTGAAGAGAGTCATCAAGCAAATCAGGGTCTTCTTCATAAGGTATCCAGTGGGAAGTGGAGTCTGTTTTCACCGCCTTACGTTACCTCGCGAGATTCATGGATTCAATCCGCAACTCCGTTAGGAATTGATGAGGATCCCGACCATCAGGTCATACGCTGTGTGGGCGCCGATGGTGATGCCGATGCCTCGGTAGAGCATGAGGAGGGCGAAGACGATGCCGGCGGCGAGGCGGAAGAGGAGGCCGAGGGGTTCGCCGGGGCTGTGGGTGTAGCGGGTTTGCAGGAGGTGCCAGATGTTGGTTGTGGCGAAGAAGTCGGTGGGAGCGATGTAGTGGGCGATCGCAAAGAGGGCACTTGAGACGATGACTGCCAGGATGATCGCCCAGTGGCGGGAGAGTCGAACCAGACGAAAGACAGCGAAGAGTGCAGGGAGTAGCAGCAGGCGGAAGAGAACCTCTTCGTAGAGCCCTGCTCCGAGATAGCTGAGCGCCTGAGGCCAGAGATCGGTGGAAGGAATTGGCACGGTTTGGAGTAACCAGCGGTCCTGTTCGAGAAAGGCACGTTGCGATTGCGCCATCAGCAACAGGCAGAACGCGAACAGCAGGCTTTCTGATGCCATCCCCAGGCCCGTATCGGCTTTGAATTGCCATGAGCTGCGGCTTCGCCACTGCCACACGAGCAGAATGACCACCAGCAGGGCTGGCAGCAGGAACGGGCCCGCGTTGGGCAAGCCGAGTTGACTGGTCATCTGATCGAAGAATTGGCGCAGCCAGAGATCGGCACCGTTTCGCAGCTGGTCGGCTTGCTGGCCGGCGAAGTACAGGCCGGCTTCGTAAAGTGTGAGAATCGGCAGCAGGAACAGGAGGCTGGCGAAGGGGGTGCGCGAGAGATGCCAGTAGTCGGTCGGCGGAGGACCAGCGGCTTCGCGTCCCCATAAGTGGGAGCGAAGAGCGGTGTGGATCGAATTGGAAAGTCGGGCCAGGGTGGACATGATCGCCGTTGGGAGGGTGAAAAGGAGAGCGGATGGTAGCAGGCTTGCCGCGTGGGATGGAGACGGATTTCGGCGTGATGGAGCAGATTGAAATGGTCGCTGACGGGTGTTGTCCTTCAAAACTACGCATAAGCACGATTTTCCGTGTCCAACTCCCGTCTATTTCGGACTTGGGAACACGACTCCATCGAATCGGCAAGCATCGATTCGTCGATGCTGTTACTGGATAAGGACTTAAGACGCTCATGAACCGACGAGATTTCCTGCAAAATACCGCTGTGACTGCCTCCGTCCTCGCTCTCTTAGGACGCAATTCCTGGGCGGCCGATGTGCCGGCGATGACGACGGCTCCCTCGCTGCTGGTCGAAACCGAGATGTTTCAGGACAAGGGAGGCTGGAAGGTCGATCCTCAGTTCATGGACCAGATGGGGGGCGTGTTCCTGCTCGCCCACGGCATGGGGAAGCCAGTTGAAGCCGCCAAGACGAACGTGACGTTTCCGGAAGCGGGAACGTATCACCTGTGGGTGCGGACGAAGAACTGGTGTCCGGGAGAATGGGAAGCGCCGGGGCGATTCCGAGTGCTCGTCGATGGGGTCGCTGTCGAGACGGAGTTTGGAACGGGGAGTAAGAAGGACTGGCATTGGCAACGAGGCGGGACGGTGAAGGTCAAAGGGGGGAAGGCGTCGATTGAGCTGCAGGATCTGACGGGGTTCGATGGTCGTTGTGACTCGCTGTTCTTCACACAGGATGCCAACTACCAGCCACCCAATCAGCTGGAATCGCTGTGGTTGTGGAAGAGCAAGCTGGCGGGGCGTTCGCATGATCCGAGCGAGACGCTGACGTTTGATGTCGTCATCATCGGAGGGGGAATCGCAGGTTGTGGGGCGGCGATCGCTGCGGAATCGCAGGGTCTGAAAGTCGCGCTGCTGCAGGATCGTCCGGTTTTTGGCGGGAATGCCAGTAGTGAGATTCGGGTGCACACCGAAGGGATTCATGGTCGCGCGACCGGGATCCTGGGGCAGATTGATACGAAGCACTGGCCGAACGGGTCGGATGAAGCTCATGGGGATGATGACAAGCGACAGGCTGCTCTCAACAAGACAGGAGTTGCGCAGTTCGCCAGTCACCGTGCCTGGTCGCTGCAGAAGGATGGGAACCGGATCGCCTCGATCGATGCCCGCGAGACAGGGACGGGCGTGATTCGTCGCTTTATTGCACCGACGTTCATCGACTGCACGGGCGACGGCTGGATTGGTTTCTGGGCCGGTGCGGAGTACCGCTATGGTCGTGAAGCGGCCAGTGAGTTTGGCGAGTCATGGGACAAATACGGTGAACTCTGGTCCCCCAAGGAAGCAGACAATCGCGTGATGGGAACGAGCGTCATGTGGAACACCGCGATGGGAAAGAACCGCGTCGAGTTCCCGGCGGTTCCATGGGCGGCTCCTGTCTCGAAAGACCATATGGAAACCCGTGGCGACTGGGACTGGGAGTACTCATCGAACGATCTTAACCAGATCGATGACGGGGAAGAGATTCGCGATCATATGCTGAGGGCAATCTATGGCACATTTGCCAACGCCAAGAAGCATCCCAAGAACGCCGCTCTTGAACTGACCTGGGTCGCGTACATCGCTGGTCGACGTGAGTCACGTCGTCTCATGGGAGATCACATCTACACGATGAGCGACGCCGCGGAGAGCAAGGAATTTGCAGACGCCGTCGTGACAGAAAAGCGGGACGTCGACGTTCACTTCCAGAACAAGGAAAAAGGGTCTCCGTACGACTTCCGCTCGACGGCTCTTTATCGCAAGCCTGCCAACAAGGTTTATTACATCCCGTTTCGCAGTTTGTATTCACGCAACGTTGAGAATCTGATGATGGCGGGACGCTGTTTCAGCTGCAGTCACATCGGGCTGGGCGGTCCTCGCGTGCAGAATACGACGGGCCAGATGGGGGTCGCGACGGGGTTTGCAGCGGTGTTGTGCAAGAAGTATCAGACGACCCCTAAGCGAGTCGGCGAAAGCCACATCGCCGAGCTTCGCAAGCTGGCGGGGTATGAGGCATAAGAAGATAGCCACAGAGATCACAGAGGGCTCAGAGAGAAGAGAATCAAGGGCAAGGACATGCTTTTCCGTGTCTTTGCTTCAACAACATGGTTCATGATTTTATTCTCCTGCCAAATCTCTGTGAACTCTGTGCCCTCGGTGGCTAAGATGCCTTCTCTTCTTTTATGAGACTCCCCCTTGCAGAATAGGCTCCCGTGTTTCGGCATCTGGTGAATGTGGGGTTGTTGTTGTCGTTTGTGACGCTGGCCGTGACGGGGATCGCGTCGTTTGTGCTGCCGTTTGAGATTACGACGACGCGGGTGCATATTGTCTTTGGATTGGTGACGACGGTGCTCGTCGGGCTGCATCTGTCGTCCAGGCTGCGGTACTTTTCGACCCTGTTGACGACAAGTAAGTCGACGCAGCAGACGCGGCAGAAGGTCTTCGGGATCGGGCTGGTGATCGCGGGATGGGGCGGGTTGCTGTATGCGTCGCTGGAGAATACGGAGCCTGCGAAAGCATTGATCGCGCAAGGGTACGAGGCTCAGCATCGCAAGGAGATCTTTCGTGCGAATCCGCAGGCGAGTTTTGCGGAGAAGGACAATGTCGTTAAAGCGGTGCGACAGTCGGGGACGCCGGATGTCGCGGTGATCAGCGAAGTCGAGTTTCGTCCGAACTTGGTCAGCCAACCGGCGGCGATGGCGATCTGGGCGGAGTCGCAGAATGGGAGCATGATCGAGACGCTGTATCTGAGCGAGTCGCTGGCGTACTCGGACTACCCGGTCTGGGCGGGTGAGAAAGTTCCCCGTCATCACATCCTGCCGATCTGGCGTCACAAGTACACGCTGATCAGCGGCGTCGAGCCTTCTGATGACCCCACCAAGAAAGCAGACGCCTATACCGGTGCGACCGAGAATCACAGTTTCACGATCGACAGCCGGCTGACGACCGACCAGCAGCCGTTTCTGGTGTATCTGGAGATGAACGTCGCCCGCGATCCGAATGAGGCCTACCCGGACCCGCTGATCGGCCAGCCTTCGATCATTTACAGTGCTTACATCGATCCGAACGCGACACAGCCCTGGTCGATCCTGGAACTGGTTGGCCAGTCGGACGGAGCCGTGGAAGATGGGCAGATTCGTTATGACCTGGATTCGATCACGACTGCGAAACAGGTTCTCGAAAAGGTCATGATGAAGGTGACGCGGGCGAAGACGGTTGAGGCGGGTGAGTGAGGCTGTTGAACGCCAGGACAACCCGGGTTGTCCCAACCCGGGCGTGCCGCTTCGGCACGAAAGAAACACGACAATAGACGTCCAACGCGCAGATGATCGTGTTTCTTGCGGCTTCGCCGTCGGGGTTGGGACAACCCCGACTACCCGGTGTATAGATTCTCGCGTTCGGCACGGCTGGCACAGCCGTGGCACACCTGTTAAGGGGCGGCTGTCAAAAGAGTTAGCGACTCTCTTGGTCGAAGTTACAAGGCTGTTTGCGAGATCGAAACTGGTCTAGGTACGGGTGGGGTGATTGGCTAGAATCCCGGACCTTATCGCGGGTTCTGAGGAACGGGCGACGTCCGGGATTCTTCGGAAAACTGCGTTATTTCCAAGCGGTTTCCAGTCGGCAAGGATGCAGACTGAGAACAAGTCAAGGATCGATCGGCTTTATGTTTGACATTCATCGTTGCCAGCGGACCGGCACGTTTGTTTGCGCGATTGCGCTGTCTGCTTTTTCCCTCTCCGGCCAGGCCTTCGCTCAGTATGGGAACTCCACTCCCGTACGCCCGATCGGCTCTTCCACGATGGAAATGCGCCCCAATCAACAAGCCGGCCAGGCCGACGTCATGCTGACGCCCGCCGCCCCGCCGCTCAATCAGGTCCAACAGCAGCAACCGCTGCCACGCCCACAGCAACAGCCTGTGATGCAGCAGCCTCAGGAGTTTGGTGCTGAAGTTCTCGCGATTCTGGAAAAGTGGGAACAGTTCGGGAAACAAACACAGAAGCTCGAAGGGAAGCATTCTCGTCTGGTTTACGACAACACCTTCAAAGTGAAGAAAGTCAGCCAGGGCGAGTTTTACTACGAGACGCCAGACCAAGGACGGATCGATCTTTACGCGGTCGATCTCGGAAAGAATCCTCCACCCGAAAAAGGTCCAAATGGCGAAATGTTTCAGGTTCAGTCTGAGACGCCGGAATCATGGATCTGCGACGGACAGATGATTACACACATCGATCTGTCTCGCAAAGAATACGAACAAGTTCCGATTCCGCAGGAAGCGCAAGGGCAGAATATCATCGACAGCCCACTGCCGTTTCTTTTCGGACTCACAGTTGAGAAAGCCAGGAATCGTTATCAGCTGAAAACAGGACCGATGAATAATCCAGAGAAGGGGATGATCCATCTGGTCGCCAAACCGCTTCTTCCTGGAGATGCAGCGGAGTGGTCGGAAGCGGAAGTCATCCTTGACGCAGGTTCATTTTTGCCGATCGGAATCAAGCTCATCGCTCCGGGTGGTGATCGAACGACGGTCTATAGCTTCAAGGAATCCAAGCGAAACAAAGACCGAGGTGTCTTCGCCATGTTTGGCAAGGACCCATTTCATCCGTCCCTGTCGTCGTTCAAAAAGTCTCAGATGAACAACATTCAAGAAGCCGGGAATAGTCAGCCGACGGGCGGGCAGAGCAATCAAACGGCTAGGTTGCCGGGAGCAGGACCGCGCTAGGCCAATCGCTGTGGTGATATGGTCGTCAATTGAAGTTTCACTTAAGAGCATCTGCGGATCAGCATCGTCTGACGCGGATGCTCTTGTTTTTTGGTGCGGGTTACGAGGTGTTCGTCTTGCTGAGGATTTGTGCTTGAGGGTACGCTACCCGGTGTTGTGAGTCTTGGTTCAGTTCGAGTGAACTGATCCGACCTGTCAGCTACGCTGAATCCTGCAGGAGGCATCGTTATGGGAGTTGTTGAACTGGCCTTCGGAGTGATCTTCTGGATCGCCGCCATGTTGGGGCTGACGGCGGCTGTCGTAAGTACGCCCGATTTTGACCTGCAGTCGGTATTCAAGGTTGAGGTGCCCGGTGTTGGTGTTCCTCGACAGGACGTCGACGAAGATGTGAAAGCATTGCTGGATGATTGGGAGACCGCGACAAAAGACGTGGAAAAGGTTTCCTTCTCCGCTTACCGACACCGATACGATTCTGATTTTCGAATCATTAAGGTCAGCCATATTTCGTTCGACAGCACCGACTCGACCCATGGTCGAATGCTGATCAGGCCCGTTACCAGTGCTGCGGAGAATTCGACGCAGACGGTCAATGGGATCGCTTATCGTTATGAGTCTGGAAGGAAATATGAAGAATGGTCCAGCGACGGTGTGGAACTGCGGCATGTTGATTTACTGCGAAAAGAGAGTGAAACGATTCGCCTCAGAAATGCCCAGGCAGAAGTTTACGACCACGTGTCGATGATCCTCGACTACGGCTCGTTCTACCGTCATCTGTTCGCTGGCTTCTCGACCGACAAATTCCTGGGGCGGTTCAACGTTATTGCTGGTCCGATGCATTCTCCGGAAGGAGAGCCCAAAGTCTATCACTTGATCTGCGAGCCACATGATGAGGGGGCGAAGGGGAAGTTTCTGCGTTACATTGAGAAGTTTGAAATCATTATTGATGCATCGAGTCACCTGCCGATGGCGATCAAGTTTGAATCTCTCGCAGGAGATCGGATCGTCGTTATGAAGTTCAATGCAAAGGAATAGGCGGGACCAGAATTCCAAGTGAGTTAATTATGACAGAACCTGTCGAAACTCCTCAGAAGATTCCCTTCTTGACTCCGCCTCAGCAGATTCTGCTGATGGCGTTCGCGGGGTTGTTGCTGGTTTCGTCTGTGGGGCAGTGGGGGTGGGCTTGGTTGTCGGGGCGGCGGTTGGTGGAAGTGGGGTCGCTGGAGGGGCGTCGGGCGGAGTTTTCGGTCGATGTGAACTCTGCGACGTGGGTAGAGTGGATGCAGGTGCCGGAGGTTGGGGAGAAGCTGGCGCGGGCGATTGTGCACGATCGGGAGACGAACGGGCCGTTTCGGTCGGTGGATGAGCTGACGCGAGTTAAAGGTATTGGCAGTAAGACGTTAGAGAAGATGCGTCCGTTCTTGAGATAGGTTTCGCGCGAGTCGGTTGAACCGTGCGCGCCTGTGCGTTATATGGTAATATGTGCGAATATGGCGCGCATGTGCTGGTGCTGTTGCCAACCTTCTGGCGACGATCATGGACTAATTGCATGCATTTTAAAAAATTGCACAAATATGTTGCGTGAAAATCCACACGCGCTATTGAGGATTTGCTGATCTTGCAGGGGCATCGGCTGGAGCGGCGAGTGCGGCGGGATCTCTCAGCAGGCGGTGACAATCGACACACGTTGCTGTCAATTTCTGAAAGGACTTGAGTGTCGCATCGATATCTTTTGCCTTGGCATTTTTCTTGACGTCTTTGGCGTCGTTCTCGAATTCCTGGAGTTGTTTTTTATACGCCTCTGCGTCGAACTGCTCGTTCTTCGAGACATACTTTTCGAGCATGTTGAAGATCAGAAGCCGATTGGCCTGGTCTTCGACGAGAGCCAGATCGCCGCGAGTCAGGCCTGCCAGGATCTCTTGAGAAGAGCGGAGTTTCATTCGCATCCACTCGGCTGTTTCTGAATCTGCAGGCTGGTCGAGTGGTTTCAGGACTGGGGTCGCTGGTTCCTGACTGGAGGACATCTTCGGCATGTGGAACAGCGCGATGAGCACCAGCGCAGAAAGGGGAGTAACGACAGGGAGTGTTCTGGTCCAGTAGTTCATCGGAGATTGTGTCCCTTCGTGGGAAGACAGGGCGAATTGATCGGAGATGACGCGCGGGCGATTGAGAAATTTTTCATCACGAAACGGGTCGTTTCCTATCGTACCAAGATGAGTTCACGCGTGTCATTAAGGTTCCAGACTGCAGAGAGGATTGTGAGCGAATCACCTCAGAGTGAAACACCTGTAGTGGGTAATTTCCACACCGATATAGCCAAATATGCAGATGCCTCATGGGATTTTTCGGCACGGCTGTTGCCTTAGTGATTTGACACCTGGCAGATTCAGGTGTGTTCGACATGGAAGCTAAATTGCGACAAGACGTCGCTGACATCAGAAGCCGCGGGCTGCCTCTGATGACACCAAGTTTCATCTCATTGAGAGAAGACGTTAGAAATGCAGAATCGTTCATTGGACTTATTACTTGTCGAGGATGACGAAGAGTTTCGCACGACGCTGGCACTCTGGATGAGTCGTGCGGGTCACCGCGTGGAGCAAGCTGCCAGCGGGATGCAGGCGCTTGCTCACTTTGAACAGAAGCGTTTCGACGTCGCGATTGTCGACATGAACATGCCAGGTATGACAGGGTTAGAACTGTTAGCTAAGCTCCGTGAGAAAGAAACGGATACGGAGATCATCATTCTCACGGGGCAGGCAACGGTTGAAAATGCTGTCGAGGCCATGAAACTGGGGGCCTTCGATTATTTGAACAAGCCGTTTGCGTTGGCGGACCTTGAGCGACGGGCGAATCTGGCCGCTGATCGAGGACGGTTGAAGCATGAGACGCAGCAATGGCGGGAAGTCGTGCGACGTCAGCAGACGAAGACCGAGATGGTCGGGTCATCGCTGGCGATGGAACAGGTCTTTCGCATGGTGTCTCGAATTGCGGCGACGGATAAATCGGTTCTCGTGCTGGGAGAAAGCGGGACGGGGAAAGAGCTCGTTGCACGTTCGATCCAGGAGAAGAGCCTGCGAGCTGGTCACCCGTTTGTGACGATCAACTGTGCTGCACTGCCCGAATCGCTGGTCGAGAGCGAACTGTTCGGCCACGAGAAGGGTGCGTTCACGGGGGCTGTGAATCGCAAGAACGGATTGTTTGAAGTCGCTGATGGCGGGACGCTGTTCATTGATGAGATCGGAGAGCTCCCGTTGTCACTGCAGCCGAAGCTGTTGCGTGTTCTGGAAGACGGCTCGCTGCGTCACGTTGGCTCGCATCAGGAGCGCCGCGTTAACGTCCGGGTAATTGCGGCGACGAATCGCGATCTGGAAAAGGAAGTCAGAGCAGGGCGGTTCCGCGAAGATCTTTATTACCGAATCAACGTCTTCAACATCCACCTGCCTCCGCTGCGAGAGCGCGGGGCTGATATTTCGATGCTGATCGACAAGATGCTGGGCGATCAGTTCCGGATGGAGAACTCTGCTCGGGACTTGTTAAATTCGTATGCCTGGCCGGGGAATGTCCGTCAGCTCATGAACGTGCTTGACCGGGCGATGATTCTCGCTGAGAATCAGGTGATCACTATTCATGATCTGCCACGGGAGATCATGCGACAGACTCTGGAGTCTCGACCAGTCTCGTCTCCGCATTTCATCGAATCGTCCATGACGACCGATGATTCGGCGGAGGACGATTTGGCTTCGATCGAGAAAGCTCATATCATCTCGGTGTTGAAAAAAGAAAAAGGAAACAAAGCTCGGGCGGCCAGGGTTCTGGGAATTCACCGTCGCAAGTTGTACCGCCTGATGGAACGATTCGGAATCAAATCCGACCACACGGTCATGATCCGCACAACTGTCGCGGATGGTCCATCCGTCGCCGTGGGTCATGAGAACTGACATTGCCTCACCCACTCATTTCTTCTGAACTGATTTTTGAGCGCTACCGCGAACTGCAAAACTATGTCGGTTGGACCGATGCAGATTCCGAGTTGCTTCGTCGGCTCGGGCCGTTGATTGAGAATACGTTTGTGATGCTCGTGGAAGATTTCTACGAGACGATCGAAAAACATTCTCAAGCTGCGAAAGTGATTACCGGGGGAGACGCGCAGATCGCGCGTCTCAAAGAAACGCTGGTTCAATGGCTGAAGGAGCTCTTCTCGGGCGACTATGGCCAGGTCTATGCGACTCGGCGTTGGATGATCGGGCATCGTCACGTCGAGATCGGCCTGGATGAGGTTTATACCAACGTTGCGCTCTCGCGTTTGCGTCGGGAGCTGATGAATCAGCTCAACGAGATGCACCGGCGTTCGCCGTTGCTGCTTTCCAAGACGGATTTATTCGATGCGTTTTCTGCGTTGAACACGCTGATTGATCTGGATCTGGCGCTCATCGAGCACGCGTATCAGACGGAGCTGACGACACAGGCACAGTCGACGGAGAGACTGGCATTCATCGGGCAGATCTCTGGGGGGATCGCCCACGAACTGCGGAACCCTCTGAACGTCATCAAAACGTCGGTGTTCTATCTGCTCAATGCCAAAGAACCCGGTCAGGAGAAAATCAAGCAGCATCTGGAGCGGATCGAACGACAAGTGGGGCTGGCTGATGAAGTGATTACTTCGTTGACGAACTTCGCGAAGATGTCACTGCTGCAGCGTCAGCCGTTTGACATCGAGCCGATCATTCATGAAGCAGTGAGTAGCTGCGAAGTTCCGAATTCGATTCACCTGGCGCTGCGATCGCCGAATGAGATTCCCCTGGTGCTGGCTGATGGCAAGCAGATTCGCATTGTGCTGACCAACCTGATTCGCAATGCCATTGAAGCGATGCCGAATGGGGGGTGGATTCAGTTGTCAGTAGCGGTTCGGCGTTCGTTCGTCGAGATTTCAGTGAAAGATGATGGGACGGGCATTCCGGCTGATAAGATTGATTCCATCATGGAGCCGTTTTTTTCGACCAAACCGCGAGGCATGGGGTTGGGATTGCCGATGGCCAAAGCCATTGTTGAAAAAAATGCCGGGCATCTTGTCGTTAGTAGTGTCCCGGGGAAAGGGTCTGTGTTTACCGTCTGGTTGCCAGTGGCAACGTCTGCGGCTTCGACACCTTGAGTCAGAAAAGAGGGCCATATGAATCGAGAGCCAACGATGATTCTCGTCGTCGATGATGAGCCGGATATCCGGGATAACCTTCAGGACATTCTCCAGGATCAGGGGTATCAGGTCGATACGGCGCAGAATGGGTTTGATGCCCTCTTGCAACTGCAGAAGAAGCGCTACGACGTCGCGCTGCTTGATTACAAGATGCCCGGAATGGACGGGCTGACCTTGTATCACCGGATCCGCGAGCAGCAGTCGGATCTGGTCGCGATTATCATTTCTGCTTACGCATCTCCTGAAACAACGGAGAAAGCTCTCTCCGCGGGTGCTTCGCATGTTCTCAGTAAGCCCGTTGATTTGAAGCATCTTCTTAAGCTCGTCGCGACGGCGGCGATGCAGTCGACCGTGATGGTCGTCGATGATGATGTTGCGCTGTGTCACTCGCTGCGAGATCTCTTGCGACAGAATGGCTATCGTGTTTGTATCTGTCATGATGAATCAACGGCGATCGAGCAGGTGAAAATCGGCGAGTATGACATTGTTCTTGTCGACTGGAGACTCGAACCCGGCAGCGGAATTAATGTCATCAACGCCATTCAGCAGTTCTCTCCGCAGACGGCGTCGATCATGATCACGGCCAACCATGAAGAGCTTCTTGCAAGATCACAGGACTTGACGCAAATCGGGGCCGATGCGGTCTGCCAGAAGCCGTTCAATATTCCGGAAATGTTGACGCTGATGAAAACGCTGTCGCGCAAGCAGGATTCATGAGCGGGACACTTCAAGGTTGAGCAGGAGAGACCATGCCTTCAGTACGTCCCCAGTCGATTCTCATTGTCGAAGACGATGTCGATACCTGTGATAACCTGTCCGATATTTTGGAACTCGATGGTCACCATTGCTCGCGGGCTTACTCCGCGACGACGGCGCTTGCCCACCCGAAACTGCCTGAGACATCCATCATTCTGCTCGACTGGAAATTACCAGACGCGACCGCGATGGACATCCTGCCCAAGTTGCACCATCTGGCACCGCGAGCGGAAGTGGTCATTGTCACCGGACACTCGGAGCTGGAGTTTGCGGTCACGGCTCTTCGGAATGGAACGTCAGACTATCTGGTCAAGCCGATTGATCCAGGAGCATTGCGGGCAAGCATTTCGCGTCTGGCTCACCGGCGCTGGCTGGCTGATGAAAAGCAGCGTTCGGAGATGATGTTCCGTCAGCTCGTCGAATCGGCTCCGTGTCTGATTGTGATTCTGAAGGGTGATCGGACGATATCCTATTTCAGTCCTTTTGCAGAACAATTGACGGGTTTTCAAGCAGTTGAACTTGAAGGCAAGCCGATGACCTCGATCTTCATTGAGGATCATTCCCTAGAACGGTCGCAAGAACTTGTCGAGCAGATTCTGACGTCGACCTCGGAAACGAATCCGATTTCGTTGAAAGGACGTGACGGCGTTCGTCGCTGGATCATCTGGAAAACGCGTGAGCTGCTGGATGACGATGGGGCGCCGGGGATTCTCGCGGTTGGTCAGGACGTCACCGAACACCGACGGGCTGTCGAAAAGCTGGTGCAGTCCGAGCGACTGGCCGCGATCGGAGAAGCGATGACGGGACTGGCTCATGAGAGCCGGAATGCGCTGCAGCGCAGTCAGGCCTTTCTCGAACTCCTGGCGGGGGGGCTGGCGGATCGTCCTGATGAGCTCAAGCTCGTCGGACAAATTCAGACGGCTCAGAACCATCTGCATCATCTGTATGAAGAGGTTCGTCAATACGCGGCCCCGATTCAGTTGAAACTGCAACCTGTTGACGCCTGGGAACTGGTTTCGGAAACATGGTCGTTCCTGGAGCAGGCGCGTGTGAACCTGAATGCGACGTTGATCAATCGCTCGACCGGAGGGGCTTCGATGAGGGTCGACCGGTTCATGCTGCAGCAGGTCGTTCGAAACGTTCTCGAAAACTCCCTGGCTGCCAGCGAAGAAAAGGTGCAGATTGAGTTCCTGGCGCAGTCACACCGCGATGAAGATGGAGACTGGCTCAGGCTGTCGCTGCGAGACAATGGCCCGGGACTAAACGAAGAGCAGCGGGAACGAATCTTCGAGCCGTTCTACACGACCAAGATGCGAGGAACGGGCCTGGGCATGACGCTGTCAAAACGGATCGTCGAAGCCCACGGCGGTCGCATCACGATCGGCGACTCGCCGGGAACCGAGATTGTCATCCTGCTGCCAGTCGCGTGATCGACTTTAATTTTCATGCGACTGCTTTCGGTACACGCCCGTCTGCAGACGAGCTGCGATCACGTGCAGAGGCTCTTTCATCATTTCCAAGTCGAGGCGCTGATCAACGAGCTTTGACAGTTCGCTACTCATGCGGGTGTGCATCAACTCAAGCAGCTGAGTCGTCGCGATGAGAATGACCCTCTGAAACTCCCGATCCAGCAGACCCTGCTCGAGCTCATCGGCAATGAGCCTGGCGAATTGAGTCGTTAAAGACTGATGACTGAAATCTCCCTCTTCCGTGAAATGAGAATCAGCAGCATGGGTCAGCTTACAATCGGGGTGCTCAGGATGATCTGGAAAGGGAATCTCGAGAACAGGTTGAAGGTCAGAGAAATCTTCTTTGGTCGTACATAGAATCGTTGACAGTTGATTGTCTGCGATCACGATCCATGTCACGAGAGAATTCGGAGGTGTGGAGTTCATGGAAATGAAGTTAAGAAGTGGTTCAAACAGGCGACATCATGAACGCAGGAAAAGTTAATCGCAAATCGAATGCCGCATTTTCGGATCCGCGAATGTTGATGTAATTCGTTGACGGTGATTGATTTGATTGGCGAAATCCGTCACGAATCGCACAGCTGTGCAGGGGCAGGTGTGCGAGCATGTCACTAAAAAGGGATAGCTCAGCTAAGCGCGACTTGTTGTTTGATCTGCGGTTTTCGAGTCTGAAGTGGGCGTCACGGGCACACTTGAAGTGCTCAGAACCGACTTGTCCGGGCGTTTGATTTATCATCAATCATGTGCGCAGATCGCAACGTCGAAATTGATCCGGATGATGTCCGAAATGGGGCTGCTTCAGTCAGATGTGTGAGTGACACAGACGCGTTCATGATCGCACACAGGGGAGTTGTACGCATCAGCTGATGGCGGGTGATTTGAAGGTCCGCCGCTGTCATGCTTTTGATACACAACTGTTATTTCGCAATCAAATGTGATTGAAAATTGAACGCGTTCTACTTCTCCTGCAGTTTGGTCAGCCATGGGCTGCCTGCAAAGTTTGACTGCAGGCTGGTTGCAGCCTGAGTCGCGCGTTCAGGATGGCCAGCCAGTGGCCAGAGCTTGGCAAGATGATAGAGGGCTTCGGCTTGGGTATTGGCGTCGCGCTTTGCCAGCTGCGGGCCGAGAACCAGATCGACCATCAGGTAGGACAGGATGGCGTCGTCGACGTTGCCGGCGAGTTCCTGAAGGCGCCCTTTTTGTACGTACATGTCTGCAAGCACGCTGGGTTGGCGGTCATCCACGGTCGCGAGTCCCTGTTGCAGAAGTTCGAGCGCCTCTTGAGGCTTCTTGAGTCCTGCCAGCGCATCGACTCGTCCTTTGAGCGCCAGCTGGTTGACGCTGACCAGCTGTTCTTTGCCTTGAGCGGTCTGCATCAGCGCTGCGAATGCTTCGAGGGCTTTCTCGTACTCCCCTTTTTTGAGCAGTTGATCGGCTTTGATCAGATCCGCCTGGAGTTGAGATTCCGGGAAGGGCGATGTTGAAAGCTGGGTGAACAGGGTTTCGACCCGGCCAGGATCGTTTGAAGCAGACATCAGGCGAGCCTGCAGGACCAGCGCTTCATCGTAGCGATAAAAGTCACGATTGGCTTCGAGGAAGCGTCCCAGCTCTTCGATCGCCTTCTCTGTGACGGCGGGTTCTGCAAGGCCTTCCAGGGCCCAGGAGCGTGCTCTCAGGAATTCGATCTGCTTTCTCAGATAAGGCTTGTCGGTGGAAGCAGCGGAGAGGGCGGTTTGATACTGCTCACGGGCTTTGTCGTACTGGCTGTTGAGGACCAGACCTTCGGCTGTTTTCAGCTCTTTGGGTTCGCTGTCGAACTCAATGCTGACAATGTCATTGGCAGGAACAGTGACTGCTGGACCAGCCTTGGGGGTAATCTTGACTTCCGAGCGCGTCATCTCGGTGATATCGCCCGAGGCACGCTTGTCTGTGCTTTTGCGATTGATGATGTCGATCGCCCAGACGCCATTGGCGCTTAAGGACAACAGGCAGATAGCCGCAGTTGTGTGCAGAGTCGTTTTCTGGAACATGTCGATGTCTCGAATCTATCGTCGATATTTGCCAAGGAGGTCTTTTTTACGATTACCCTTACCGCCAGATTTCCCGGCAGAGGTTTTCATGAAGTAAACGCCGCCGCCAATGAGCAAGGCCACCAGGACCAAAGCCGGCCAGAGGGTGATACTGTTGGACTCATTGTCGGGCTCTTCGGTCGCGCTTGCAGTCGTAGCCACGGGGGCCTGTGTCTTTGGTTGAGAGGTCGCAGCGGGTTTGACGTCAGCGACTTCTGTTTCAGGGATGGTCTGGTCTCCCTGACGAGGTTTTTTCAACGGCTCAGCGGGCTTCTTTTGTGCCACGAGAAGCTGCTGATACATGGAGTTGAATTCCGACCATTGAGGTGACGAACCGATCTCGGGAGAGAGTCTGAGCAGCGTTTTCAAATTGGCTTCCGTCTTGCGAAGCAGCTTGTTTTTGTTGTCTGCATTCGTCTCCATCATGGCGGTGTCGTAACTGGCTTGAAGCAGGTTGAGGATAGCGTCTTCAAAAGGTTTTTGGATCTCGGGAGACGGCCCGCGTGTTTGCAGCGTCGTTTGCAGGCGAACGATGATCTGGTTCCATCCCCAGAGCTTACCGCCCGGGCCATCGCCTGTAATCGACTTTTTCATCTTGGCTTTATCGCTGGCCGTTTTTCCCCACAGGGCATAGAGAGTCGATGCAGCTGTCTGAATCTCCAGTTGATTTGGCTGCCCCGCGAGGAGCTCTTTCAGGAAAGTTTCAGCTTGCTGGAAATCGCCCAGCTGACCGAGGGTTGTTAACAGACGCAGTTGAACGGCGGGCTTTTGAGTCGCGGTCAGGAAGTCAGGAGTTGATTGTCCGCGAGTGAGAATTGTCTGATACCCCTCGGCGGCGTTCTTGAAGAGTTCTTTGCTTTTCTCTTTGTTCTCGTTGCCGCTGGCCAGGGAGAAGTAAGTCTCTGAAATCCAGATCAACCCACCCAGTTCGAGGGTCTGGCGGTTTTTGAACAGGTCGCCAATGAACTCTTCGAACGACGCACGAATCTCGTCGGCTCGTTCCTTTTGGCCGAGTTGTTGTTTCTGCTCGAGTTCCTGCTGCAGCTGGCGTCCGAGTTGAGTGTAAATGCGCGCGAGGTTTTCGTTGCCTTCCTCGCCGACGACCCGTTCGAGTTCCAGGCGAGTTTCGCGCGCCTTATCGAGCTGCTTGCTTCCGACATAGGCACGCAGGAGAAGCTGATAGACCAGTGAGGCGAGCGGGTTGCCATCGTCCGCTTGTTCATCACTCTTTTTGACGACTTCCGTCACCGCGAAGGGGGCTTCGGTGAGGATGCGAATCGCGTCCAGATCTTTTCCCTGGAAGACTTCCAGCTGAGCCAGCGAGATCCTGGCGCGAATCAGCGAATTGGGTGGATCGTCATTGGGATCGGAATCGACTAAGAGGATCTTGATCCCGCCTTCCAGGTACTCACGAGCTTTTTGCTGCCAGCCTTCGACTTCTTTTGTGTCGACCAGTGATGAGTCATTGGACAATTCGAGAATGGAGGCCTGCCAGTAAGCCTGACCTGCTTCCGCCTGAGCCTGGCCGAAGCGCTCGCTGGTCTTGGGTACTTTGGCGAACCAGGTGACGGCCTGCATCGGCTGTTGCACTTGAAGCAGTAGCGTGCCGAGAGTCATCTCTGCATCGATGATGCGTCGTGCTTCGGGCCACTGTTTGGCAGCGACGCCGCAGAGGCTTTGAAGTTGATCGAGCAGGTACTGACGACGGAACCCTTGAGCGTTTGAAAACTGTCGGGCCAGCGATGCCATCGCGAGGTAGGTAGCATCTTGACGCAGCTCGGGATTGGCCTGATAGGCGTGACGGACGAGATACTCCGAGAGCGCCAGTGAATCCCAGTCGCTGTTGCTGAGGAACTCCAGATAAGAGAGTCGATACTGGAAAAGGTGATAGTCTTCGGGCTTGGTATTGCCCTTACGAAGTGTCAGTCCGATTCGGCCGACGTCACGGGCCTCTTTCAGAAGGTTGGCTAGTTCCGCCTCAAACTTGCCGACCTCCGCGGCGTTTTTATCGAGCTTGGCTTTCTCAATCTGCTGCTGGACGCGGGCAATGCGATCGAGCATGTCATTGAGCGTGGTGAAGGCGACCGAAAAGTCTTTGACGACAGCTGGTCCACGGTCGCTGGCTTCCAGCAAGCGCGACTCTGCCCTCAAGGCGAGTTTCTGGTAACGACCCGGAATGCGGGCGAGGTCTTTGGCTTCTGCCAGTGCGCGACGCGTAAAGATCTTCTTCTCTTCGGTCTTGTCTTCAGCGCGGGCACTGCTGCTGCCGAGGGCTTCCAAGGCGCGCACCATTTCCCAGCGGATGCCCAGGCCGATTTGCGTCAATCCGCGACGACGATCGACATTGAGCCAGTTCGTTCCTTCGTCGACGACGAACTGGTAATCCCCCCGCGATGGATGATTCAAACAGATCATCCGGTACTGCAACACCTGACCGAGGAAGTCCATCAGGGTCTGGTTCTTCATGTCCGTTGGGGTCCTGAGCAGTTCGTCAAAGATCCCCAAGGCATTGCGAATATCACCTTGCTCCTGAAGACACTTCGCCTGCATCATTCTGGCATAGAGCCCTGCCAGCTGCTGTCGGTATTCCTGATGGACTTTTTCAAACGCCAGTGATGCATCCATCAGCAGTCGAGAATGCTGGTTATCATCCTGCAGATTGGATTGCGCTTCTTCATACGTGCAGATCGCCAGATCGAGCTTGGCTCGCATCAGCTCCCCTTCGACGAAGGTTCGACGGGCCCGCTGTTTGGTGTCATCCTCAGGAATGAAGGCCGGGAACGTCTTCCATTCTGCATCCGCCATGCTGAATGCCTGTTGGAACAGCGAGCGGGCTTCGATGATCTTTGCGCGTGCCTGATCCAGCGCTGTCTTCTGGGCAGTCTTGTCTTCTTCGACAATCGCCTGCCAGTTCAGCGTCTGGCCTTCCGCCAGGACGATACGTGCCATTTCGGTCATCGCCTGACCTTTGAGGGGATGGTCGCCTCGTCCGCCTTGAGTATCGATGAAGGACTGAAACGCCTTCTTGGCCTGATTGTAAAAGTTCCTCTGCTGATCCGGGCTAACGGACTGAGCGGCGAGCTGTTTGTAAACGAGCCCCTTTTCAAACGCGATGCTCTGCTTCTGATCCGGCGCCAGTTCGGAACTCGCTTCCAGTTTGCCGATCGACTTGAGGGCCGTGTCGAGGTAGCCCGCTTCCCGCAGTTTGACGGTCAATGAGATCTCGCGATCCACGGGACTCGTCTGCGCGGAAACCAGGTCGGGAGAGAAAAAGAGAACCGCGCAGACAAGGAACGATTTCCACGCGGATGTTGTATATTGTGACATGATGAACCAACAGCAAGAGTCGCGAACGCCGCGGACAGCCACAGGCAGAGCAGGGCGGATCGAAGACGGGAGTCGACCACTTTTCACTTGTGAAATGCAAACAACGTCTACTTTAGCCGCCGCAGTCAACGAATCAAGAGTGCCTGTTGCATCAGGCCCGCATTGACCGAAAAGACTGACCGCAGGAAGATGGCGTGGTGGCGTTCTCGCAACTTTGGAAAGAAATGTGTTGAACGTGTGCCACGGCTGTGTCAGCCGTGCAAACTGGGCGTTCCTTGCGCGATCGCACGGCTGACACAGCCGTGGCACACAGGGAATGACCGTCGATCTGCTGGTGAGACATTGCGACGCAAGACAACCGCGTCATTGCGTATTTGAGATTTCGAACAAACCTTGTGACTGGCATCTCCTCTATGCTTATGCGTCTGATCGAATGGAAACGTGACACCTCAAAGACGTTGATCGTCCACACGCCTGCCAAGATCAATGTCTTTCTGAAGGTCCTCGGCCAGCGAGCCGACGGGTATCACGAACTTGATACGATCATGGTCGCGGTCAATCTTTATGACACACTGCGTTTCGATGCGATTCCCGAACCCGGCTCAACTGGTCAGATCACTTTGACGTCGCGCTGGATGATTGATGGGCCGCAAGAGAACTTACCAGTCATTCCTGATGATGGTCGCAATCTTGTGGTCAAAGCGGCCGAACTTCTCAAGCGATACGTGGGTCGCCCAGAACTATCCGTGTCCGTATTGTTGTTCAAACGAATTCCAGCAGAGGCCGGAATGGGGGGTGGGTCGAGTGATGCCGCTGCGACTCTTGTAGGGCTCAATCGATTCTGGCAGCTTGGCTTGCGTGTCGACGAATTGCACACGCTCGCGGCGGAACTTGGCAGTGATGTCAACTTCTTTCTCTCGAGCGAACCTGTCGCGAAGTGCAGCGGGCGTGGCGAGCAGATCGAGCCAATCCCTGATTTGGCCCCACTGCATGCGGTGATCATCAAGCCATGGAGTGGATTGTCGACGAAAGCGGTCTTTGACGCCTACCATGCCCATGCGATGAGCGTGGACTATGCGAGTGATCGCGTTCTCGATGTCTGGAAAAAAGAATCCGCCATTCCGGGCTCGCTGGTGTTTAATGCCCTCCAGGCAGGGGCGTCGCGGGTGAATTCGGATGTTTCGAAGATTCTAAAACACCTCTCGCTTTTGCCCCAGACCACTGGCATAATGACAGGGAGCGGGACGGCCTGCGTGGCTTTGGTCAGGACGGCTGACGAGGGCGCGCAACTTGCACGACATCTCAGAATTCAACAGCACGGTTTCGTCGTATCGGTACGGAGCAGTCTTTGAGCGACATCGAGAAGGAGCGCAGACGTGGAGATTACCGAAGTCCGTATCAAGCTAATGGAAGACCCCCATGATCGGCTCCAGGCGTTCTGCTCAATTACGATTGATCACAGCTTCGTCGTACGCGATCTGAAAATCATCCAGGGGATCAAAGGCCCTTTCGTTGCCATGCCATCACGCAAACTGATGGATCGTTGCGCGAAATGTAAGACCAAGAACCATCTTCGTAGCAATTATTGCAATCATTGCGGATCTAAGCTTCATCCCGATCGTGTCGATCGTTCCGGGGAAGGCAGGGTCAAGCTTTATGCAGACATTGCTCACCCGATCAACTCGGAGTGTCGCGAAGAAATTCAGAATCGCGTGATCGACGCCTTCGAAAAAGAAATGGTTGCAGCCAAGCAGCCTGGGTATGTTTGTCGTTATGACGATTATGGCGAAGATGATTTCTCCGATTACATCGAGAACGATTACCTCCCTTCGAAGAACAGAATAGCGCCCCCTCCGGCCGCACCGGTGGGAACCGAGCGCGAGCCTCAGTTCTTTGAAGCCTCCGGTCGCCAGCATCGCGTGGATTCTCCCGGAGTTCATTCCGAGAGCACGCCCGTCGAACACATCCGCGATAGCACAAGTAACCCGCCAATCGCGCGAGCGACCTCCAGCTTTGGCCTCAGCCACGGCGGAGCGATGTACCATCGTCCTCATGATGAAGATTTTGGGACAGGGATTCTGTAATCCTGCTTTGATTTCTCGATTCGAGTTGCGAACGGGACGTTCGATGGCTCTTCTGATCGCTTACAAGAGGATGACATCATGAGTACCCGCGACGCCTTGGACACCAAAGTTTTGATCAGCGTTCCCAATCCAGCTGAAGCAGCAGCCATCGTTCAGGCACTGACTGATGCTGGCATTCAGTCAACGTCCGATGGGAATGGAATTGTCGGCTTCCAAGTGGAAGCACCGGCGATGATTCGCGTGCTTGTTCATGAAGAGGATTACGTCCGCGCCCGCCAGATTCTCGAAGAATCACGCGACGACGCCGAGGCGATTAACTGGGATCAAGTCGACATCGGCGTTCCTGAAGAGGAATAAGCAACTGTCCCTTCTGCTTGGGAGGGAGCGGCATTCTGTTCCTTCTCCCTTGAGGGGAGAAGGTGCCCGCAGGGCGGATGAGGGTGGGCGATAGGCAACAAGTGACGATCAATACCAAGCAGACGTCAGGCTACGTTCGCTTTCTCTCCGTTGCTTAACGGGCTTCGTCATCAAACTGCTGACGAACCATTTCTTCGTAGACTTCGAGTTTGGCGATCTTGTTCTTCAGCGACATTCTTGATTTCGCAAAGTCTCTCACATACGTCCGAAACTGTTGCTGCATGCGGTGGAGAGTGAGCGGATGGATCTGTCCTTTGGAGACGTGTGTCCGGATCGCGGCGGTCTGAACCTGGATCTGGTCATTCAAATGGCGTAGCAATTCTCTCGCGGCGTTTTCCAGCGTCAGCCCCAGCATTTCTGTCTGGGTTCTATCAAACTGACGCTGCTCCTGCGAGAACCGCATGATCGCTGAGCCGGTGGACTTGCGGGTCAGCTTGTTTTCATCAACAAGACGTCCGAATGGGCTCATGACGATCTGGGACGTGCTCTGTTCACGCTGAGCTTCTTCCAAACGGACAATGGCCAGTTCAAAGTCTGGCTTGATCGTCAACGCTTTCCGGTAATGCTCAATGGCGAGCGTGAAACTGCCTGAATCCATATAGACATCAGCCAGCTTGACGTAGGTCTCCGGCAAGTGGGGTTTGAGTCGGATCGCCTGACGATACGCGGAGATCGCCAGGTGGTATTGTCCCAGATGGCGATACGAATAGCCGAGGTTGTAATAGGCTTCGCTTGACTTGCGATCTTTGGAGATCGCTGCCTGCAGGGCATCGACAGCCCGGACATATTCTTTCGAGCGATTCAGGACGGCTCCGAGATTAATGAGCGCGGTCGCAGAGGCGGGCCTCAAATCAACCACTCTCTGGAAATGCTTCAGGGCAGGGGCATAATCCCTTAAATACATGAGCGCAAAGCCCATCCCCTCATGCAGGTGAGGGTCGTCTTCTGCATTGACTAACAGCTCGCGAAAAGCATCGAGAGCTCGCGTGTAATGCCCAGATCGCAGGGACTCGAAGGCCTGCTTTTTTTGTTCGTCGAAAGGATTCTCGGCCATTATGGTTATCCCGTCGCTGCTCCGTTCGCGAGCGCGACACGGAACAGCAATCGATGTCCACTATGAACAATAAGGGCGAGAAATCCACGCGCCAATGGGATTATTCATCGTTTCTTAGCAATTGTGTGAGGGCAGCGATGTGAGACGGCGTTGTTCCGCAGCATCCCCCTACGAATTTCAGGTGGAATTCCTTCACCAGCGAAGCGATTTCGGCTGCGTAGGAATCAGCCGTTAAACCCGGTCCGGCTTCAAACTCTATTTGCCCGCCATGACGCGTCCAATGATGAGTGTTTCCGTAAAAGCCCACAGGGACCGATCCCACGATGCTCTTCAGATGACGGATGACTTTCTCCGCCATTCGTGGATGCACGCAATTGAGACTGACGGCCGAAGGTGTCGCCTTCTCAAAGACCTGTTCCACAACGCTCTGAAGACTCTCCCCAGAAAGCAAGTGAGTATCGTCCTGAACGATCATGCTCCACACAAATGGCAGCCCCGTCGATGCACAGGCCTCTGCTGCGACGAGGCATTCCGTCTTGTTGTTCATCGTCTCCAGCAACAGCAAGTCAACACCCGCCTCGACCAGCTTCCTGGCCTGCTCGAAATGCTCGGCTACCATTTCGTCAACCGCTGGCCTCTCCTCCGGCTGATAGCAATCCCCGAGCGGAGAAATCGATCCTGCAACGAGTGCTCTATCTCCGGCCGCCTGCCAGGCAATCTCGACGGCCCTCTGCGTCAACTCGATATCGCGCCCTGCGTATCGAGTGCCGACGAGGCTCCACCGATGAGTGCGAAATGTATTTGCTGTGATGACGTCCGCTCCTGCAGCGACATACTCGCGATGAATCGCGGCGATGAGCTGCGGTGCTTCCATGGTCGCATTCGCTGACCAACCTGGACGATCAACATCAAAGCCACGACGAGTCAATTCCGTCCCGACCGCGCCATCGAGGAGGATTGTTTTTTGACTTGCAAGCAATGCGGTGAATCGGTGCATGATTAATCCATTCGCATTCGCTGTTCACAGGCAACAATGCTCTGCCACAGTCCGATCGGCGAGACCCCTGCGTAGCCGCTTTCCTGTCCATCATTGCATTCGATAACGATCCACTGTCCATCCAGTGTCATTGCCAGATCGATGACAAGAAACGGAATATTGATTCTCTTCGCAGCGATATCAGCGACGGCAATCGCCGCCTGCTTCTCATTTGATGTCCACTCATAGCCTTTGCCCTGATACCAGTAACGCCCCGATCCCACCAGTTCGCCACGCCACCAGAAGGTGCGAAATTCATAGCTGCTCGGAACCCGATCGCCATAAGCCTCTTCCACACGTCGAAGTGCAATGAACTCACGCACGACCACCGACTGCCAACGAAGAATGCTATCTGTCGCATATTGATCGATGAGCCAGTCATAGTTCTCGCGTGACTTCGCAACTGAGAGTGATTGTGAATGCAGACTTGTCTGACGCTCTCCTTTGATAAAGACAGGCCAGCGAAAGTCCTCTTCGATTTGATCGGCTGTCGGCAGCTCAGAATACCATTTGCTGCGAGGCGTCAAGTCGGCAATCAGATGATACCAGACTGGCAGGCGAGTCGCGCGAAGATGGTCTTGTTCAGAATGAATGAGTTCGATGCCTTGCGACCGGAGGTCATCGGATTGTTTCGCGTAGTCTGAAAATGCACCCAGTCTTGCGATGACCTTTCGTGTCGTGTGGCCAGGCCAGAGACTTTGACATGCAAACCAGTTCCGAAAATTAAAGTCATAGATGGGAACACCGGTTTCCTGCACCAGCAGTGAAACGGCGTTCTCGATGACAAATAGATCGTTCTGTGGAGTCACGTGTTACCTCAATCGAAAGTTGCGAAACATATTCTGTTTCGACACGACATTGTAGACCACGTTCGCCATGAGGCGTTCCCTGTCTTTTCCCCGAATCTCCGGCTCCGTTGTTGCCCCGGTGTCCGTTTCCCTGTACGCTGACGCATCAATAGGCTTTGATTGACTTTCCGCCGAGAAATGACACCATGAAAATGACCAGCCACCAATGGGGCATGATCTTCTTTTTCGTCTATCTGATCCCGTACGCCGCATTTGTGCTGCTCAATGCTTTTCGTCCCGACCTGATGGAACAGACCCCCATCTCGGGCATCAACCTCGCCATCCTCTCCGGCTTCGCCCTCATCATCGGCGCTTTCCTGCTCGCCCTCCTCTACGGCTTTCTCTGCAAACCGACTGCGGCTCCACCTTCCTCTCCCCCTCATGACTCATGACTCACGACTCATGACTCCCGGTCTTCCCAAGCCCTCAGCCCCTTCCCTAAGCCCTACCCCCATGCTCTACACCCCCTCCTTCATCGCGGTCATCATCTTCTTCGCCTTCGTCGGCTTGACTCTCGGCCTCAGTTTTTACTTGGCCCGTGGTGCGAAGTCCTCCCAAGGCTACTTCGCTGCTCACGGCCAGATTCCCTGGTTCGTCAACGGCATTGCCTTCGCGGGGGACTATCTCTCAGCCGCGTCGTTCCTCGGGATCTGCGGGATGATCGCTTTCTATGGCTATGATGGCTTTCTTTACTCGATTGGTTACCTGGCCGGCTGGATCGTCGCCCTCTTCGTCATTGCGGAGCCGATCAAACGACTTGGGAAGTTCACCTTCGCGGATGCCCTCGATGCGAAGTTCAACTCGCGTGGCATCAAGTTCGTCGCTGGAATCAGCACGCTCGTTGTCTCGATCTTCTACCTGATCCCGCAGATGGTCGGAGCAGGGGTTCTCATCCAACCCCTCCTCGGCTTCCCGCATTGGGCCGGCGTCCTGATCGTTGGGACGACGGTCATCATCATCGTCGTGACGGCGGGGATGGTCTCGACGACGTGGGTGCAGTTTCTTAAGGGAACGCTGCTGGTGATCTTCAGCACGATTTTGACGGTGTTGATTCTGCAACGCGGCTTTGAAGTCAAGAAATTCAACACCACCGCTTTCCAACCACAATGGCCTCAGAATCCCATCGCATCTACAGTGTGGGAAGGAAAGCCCTACGAGACGAAACTAAATGAGGACGGCTCGTTCTCATTGTTCCGTCAATACAATAACCAACTGACGCGAACCCAAGTTCTCACACAAACTTCAAATGGAGAGATTCTGATCAACGGCCATCCGCGTGGTTCGCTCGATGGGGCAGCGGTCCTCTTTGCTGTCGGTGAAGTTCGTGACCTCCCCGGAGAGCGAATGAAAACAGGGCCACTCGGTCCACTCGAGTATTTATCCACGCTGCAGAACAGCGAAGTCATCCTCTGGGGAACAGACACGATCAAAGAGTCGGACGGAACGATTCATACGATCTATTTTGCCAAACCAACCCCCGGCAGCCAGGTCCTCCGTCCCGGCGAGACACCCACCTTCAAGGGGATCCGTTCCAACGACCCCTTCGCCAAGCTCGACTTCATCTCCCTTATGCTCGCCCTCTTCTGCGGGACCGCTTCGCTGCCTCACATCCTTATCCGTTACTACACCGTCAAAGACGCCGCTGCGGCTCGTAAGTCGACCATCGTCGGCATCGCGAGCATCGGGTTCTTTTACGTTCTGACGCTCTACATCGGCCTGGGGGCGATGACCAGCGGCGCCCTCGATGTCACCAACTCCAACATGGCTGCTCCGCTCCTGGCTCGCAGCTTCAGCGAACTCCTCTTCGCGATGATCTCCGCGATTGCGTTCACGACCGTCCTTGGCACCGTCTCGGGTTTGATCCTCGCCTCCGCTGGAGCCGTCGCACACGACCTCGTCCAAAGCGTCGGCGGGATTCACCTCTCCGATCATGAACAGGTCCGCGTCGCGAAGATCGCGTCGGTCGTCGTCGGCATCATCGCGATTCTGCTCGGGATCATCTTTGAAAAAATGAACGTCAGCTACCTCGTCGGCTGGGCATTTTCTTTGGCTGCCTCTGCCAACCTGCCTTCGCTGGTCATGCTTCTCTTCTGGAAGCGAACGACTAAGCAAGGCATCATCGCGGCCGTCACCGTCGGCATGATCTCGTCTCTCGCCTGGATCCTCCTGAGCGCCGACACCTACTCGAAGGTCTACGGCCTCCCCGCCGACCAGGCCCTGACCCCCTTCAGTCAACCTGGCATCATCACCATCCCGCTGGGGTTCCTCACGCTGATCGCGGTCTCGCTGATGACGCCGAGGGCGAAGGAGTTTAACATAGACCAGCCGGATATTTCGAAGGCTGCGTCGTAATCCATGGGTAGGATGCCGGTGAGGCTTCGCGAACCGCACCAAATGCGCCTCCATGTATCACATACTCGCAACCCGTCGACGACCCTATTAGAATGCGAGCAACATCCTCTAAGGTCAAACTCGTCGTGACATCAAAACGCCCCTTGAAATGGCTCTGGGTAACGCTCGCCAGCCTCCTCATGCTCGCTGCCAGCCTGATGACCTGGCAGTACGCTCAGCTTCGTCATGCTGTTGCACTTTGCGAAGCAAACAGCCTTTATTACGTCCTCGGCGATCAGGAAGAGTCCGAGTATGTGGGATGGTTAAGGCTGAAAATTGGCCCGCTGCCGTTTGATGAGTTCACCGAACTGAGAATTGAAGAGAACATCGAAGAGGATGAATTACGAGCAATTTTTCGACATGCTCCTCGATTGAAGCGACTTGGTTTCAGAGATTGCAGTATCAGCCCGAAATTCCTCAGCGAACTCCATTTACCCTCTCTGGAGTCACTTTCCTGCACCAGCATTGACCTTTCATCTTTTGATACATCGCTATTCTTAAAATTTGAGCGACTCGAAAAGCTATCTATCCATTATTGCAATTTGAGAGATGTTTCCTGCGAAGGATTCAATAAGCTTTCCAACCTAAAAGCACTCTGGATCGACGAACTTAATGCAGGAGATGAAGCATTCACAAATGCCTGCAAGTGTCCAAATTTGGAGGAAGCTGACTTACAACTACAATGCTGTAAGAATGCCGATTTCACTCTGTTGAAGGCAATGCCTAAACTTAAGAAGCTCCGATTAAATGGAGGCGGCACGCACGTCACTTCTTTCGACGCAATTTCAGACACGCCAATTGCCGATCTTTGGCTTATTGACTGTATTCTTGCGGGTCCCATCATTCCGGTAATTGCAAATTCAAATTGTGTTGTTGCGGCCTTTAGCAGGTGCATTCAACTGAAAGAATACCGGGAGATTCTTCCGAAGTCATTTCAAAACAATAAGCTCGACCACATCATCTTTTCAACGACAAACGTCACGCTTTACGATTCCCTTAACCTGATACTCCGGTTTGATATGCTGCACGAAATTTACATGCCACGCACAACAACCTGGGACCAAACTTTCGCAAGCTATTCCTTGTATCTGATTTCTCACGCGAAAGAACTTTATCACCTCTTCACCCCCTGACCCCCACAAAACAAAAACAGCCGCGGATGACTTCATCCGAGGCTGTCGCTGGTGACGAGTTAAGTCACGAGTTCAATCATCTACCGGCTTTTCAGGTTGTGGTTCGGTGCTGTTGGGGAGAGTGCTCAGATCAGGTTGGACCTGGGGTTCATCGTCGGCGCGTGGGGCGTTGTAGCCGTCTTCGTTGCCGGTGTTGCCTGGCTCGCGAGTATCGGGGTCGCCGCTGTCGGCGGGAACCACGACGGGCTCGACTGGTTCAGCTGGGACTGGCTTGAGGACCGTGACGTCCTCGCGAGTGCTGGGGACGTCTCGGTCGACGGGTCGTGTTGTCTCGGCTGGTTCGACGTAGGTCGTATCGTCCTTGGGCATGATGTTGGTTTCTGCACAGCCAACGAGCAGTCCCGCAGCAGCCAGACAGCTGAGTGTTTTCAATGGAGTGAACATAACATTCCTTTCGAGATCGCATGGCAAAGTTGCACTTCGATTCACCGACAACGCAACAACAGTGCCACACTCACACTGCTTGGAATCTGACAGTGTTTCGTTCTGCTATTGAGCATCGACTGGTCACCTCTCGTTCAGGCTGAATTATTAACAGTCAAAATGTTCGAGTGAAAACCCTCGACATGCCGAGCGACTGGTAAGAGCTCTTCAAAGAAAAGTGTGACACGCTGCCACACTTTCGAGCTGATACGCTCACATCATCGCGATGAATTTCGTTAGCTCAAAAACTTAGCCCGCATGTTGGATACGACATGCACATCGCGATCATTCCCCAAGTCCAATACTCAGACAATTTCCATCCAGACCGCGCGTTTTGACATACGATGTTACTGAAAGCAATCTCGTCGTTACTGACAGCAATCACGTCGTCCGTCTCATTCGATGGGATCCCATCATGCCACCGGCTGCACTTCCCGACAATGAAGCTCGGCGACTTGAGATACTCAGGTTGTGTTCGATTCTCGACACACCGCCCGAGCCAATCTTCGATGATCTGACCAGCCTGGCTGCAACTCTGTGTGATGTTCCCATCTCAGTGATCAGTCTGGTGGACGTCGATCGTCAGTGGTTCAAATCGGCACATGGATTCGACATCCGGGAGACATCACGCGATGTCGCCATCTGTGCTCACGTCGTCATGCGTAATGCGCCCCTCATCATTAATGATACGCTCCTGGATCCCCTCACCAGCGACAACCCGATCGTCCTCTCTGGACCCAAGATTCGCTTCTACGCCGGCTTTCCGCTGACGACGTCTGAGAACCTTCCCCTGGGGACTCTCTGCGTTGTGGATCGGCAGCCCAGGAAGCTGACGGACATTCAAATCGGCCATCTGGCTTCATTGGCTCGTCAGGCCAGCGCCCTGCTCGAACTTCGATATTCGCTGCAATCCCTGCAAGACGAGAAACGCACCGTCTCTGCGGCCCACAACCGGCTCGTCCACATAGCCGCTCAGGTTCCAGGGCTTGTCTATAAATTCGTGCTGCGTCCCGACGGGACCGCCTGCATGCCCTATGCCAGCGATCGAATCAAAGAGATTTACCGTGTCACGCCGGAGGAGGTCACTGAAGATGCCAGTATCGTCTTCAAGGTGATTCACCCGGAAGATCGGGCCCGTGTCATCGATTCGGTCCAGGCTTCTGCACGTGATCTGACTCCCTGGCGGCTGACGTACCGGGTCCGCTTTGACGATGGCGAGGTCCGCTGGCTCAGCGGCGAATCGACACCTCAGCGTCTTGCTGATCGCTCTGTGCTGTGGCATGGCTTCATCACCGATGTCACCGACCAGGTCGCACAGAAACAAGACAGCGATCGGAATCGTTCGCACCTTCATGCTGTCATCAATGCCTCGACCGAAATCTCGATCATCGCCACTGATGATCATGGCGTCATCTCCGTTTTCAATACAGGGGCGGAGAAAATGCTCGGCTACCAGTCGAGCGAGATCGTTGGCAAACAGACTCCCGAGATTTTTCATCTCGCGTCAGAAATCAATAGCTACGCTGCGGAGCTTTCTAAAGAACTGGGACGCCCAATTGAAGGTGCCCTCGCGTTGACCGAGTACGCCCGACAAGGCAACCATCACGCCCGCGACTGGACCTTCGTGCGCAAAGACGGAACTCACTTCACGGCTCACCTCGTTGTCACTGCCATCCGTGACAACGAAGGACAGATCATGGGCTATGTTGGCATCGCCACCGATGTCAGTGTTGCCGCCGAAGCCAAGCGACAACTCCACACGGAACGTGAACGTCTCGACCTCGCCCTCGATTCCGCCGACATCGGCTCCTGGGATTGGGATCTCAAGACCGGCGTCGTGATCCTTGATGAACGCTGGGCCGAAATCGCTGGACAGACTTTCCCGGACAACCAGGTCCACATCGATCTGTGGACCTCGCGAATCCATCCTGAGGATACTGATCGCGTCTGGCAGTCCCTGCAGGATCACTTCGCCGATCAAAGTCGCGAATACGATGTTGTCTACCGCCTGCAGCATGCTAGCGGCAATTACCGCTGGATTCACGGCCGCGGTCGCGTTGTTGAACGAGGGGTCGATTACACTCCGCTCCGCATGGCCGGCATCTGCTTTGATATCACACAGCGTATCGAAGCTGAGAAGAAGATCGAGACCGCGAACGAACTTCTCCGCCAATTCATCACCCACACCCCCGCCGCCGTCGCGATGCTCGATAAAGACATGCGCTATCTGCAAACGAGCACACGCTGGCTGGAAGACTACAAACTCGGTGCCACGGATGTTGTCGGCAAGTCACACTACGAGATCTTCCCTGATATCCCCCAGCGTTGGAAACAGATCCATCAGGACGTCCTCGCCGGACAGATCCATCGCTGTGACGAAGATCCCTTCGAACGTGCGGACGGCACGACCGAATGGCTGCAATGGGAAGCCCACCCCTGGTATGACACGACCGGAGAAGTCGGGGGACTCATCTTCTTTACCCAGGTCATCACGGACCGCAAGCACGAAGAAGAAGAACTCATCCATGCCCGCCTTCAAGCCGAACAGGCCAGCCTCGCGAAAAGCAATTTCCTGGCCAACATGAGCCACGAAATCCGAACACCTCTGACAGCGATCCTCGGCTATACGGACATCCTTCTTGATGGATCGCCTTCGCTTTCCACACAGAAATCGCACCTGCAGACGATCAAACGCTCCGGTGATCACCTGCTGACGATCATCAATGACATCCTCGATCTCTCGAAGATCGAAGCCGGTCGCATGACGATTGAGAAGCTGCGTTTCTCGCCCGCCGAAATCGTGCAGGAGGTCCTCGCGAACTTCAAAGAACGGGCCGCACAAAAGAACCTGCAACTCTCCGCGCGATGCCTCGGCCCTGTCCCACAGACGATTCTCGCTGACCCGGTCCGCGTCAGGCAGATTCTCATCAATCTCCTCGGCAACGCCATCAAGTTCACCACGCAAGGCCGTGTTGAACTGACTGTTCGCTATGTTCCCTCTCTCGGCGACGAACCAATCCGCCTGGCCTTCGACGTCACCGACACCGGACTGGGGATTGCTCCCGACCAGCAGGCTCACCTCTTCCAGCCCTTCGTCCAAGCCGACAACTCAATGACCCGTCGTTTCGGCGGCACAGGCCTTGGCTTAGCGATCAGCCGACGTATGGCCCAACTTCTCGATGGCGATGTCACCCTGCACAGCAAGCCGGGAGAAGGCAGCACCTTCACGGCCACCATCGCGACCGGTTCGCTCCAGGGCATCCCGTTCGTCAACACACTCGACCTGACGACTCCTGTCCCCGCCCCGCAATCAGCCAGCCAGTTCCCTCTCGATGGACACATCCTGCTTGCCGAAGACAGCCCCGAGAACCACCGCCTCATCAAGATGCTCCTGACCAAAGCCGGGGCAACGGTCGACGTCGTCGAGAACGGACAACTCGCGATCGACACCTTCATGACTGCAGCGCCGGGAACCTACCAGCTGATCATTATGGACGTCCAGATGCCGATCCTCGACGGCATTTCCGCCACCTCGAAACTCCGCTCGTTGGGCGTCACTCACCCGATCCTCGCCTTAACCGCCAACGCCATGGCCGAAGACCGCACCCGCTGCCTCAACGCCGGCTTCACCGACTTCCTCACGAAACCCCTCGACCGCCAAAAACTCATCCAAACCTGCCACCATTACCTGGAAGCCGCGAAACCTCTTGCAGTGGCTCAATAAACAATGGACCCTTAGAATTGTCCCTTCTCCCTTGAGGGGAGAAGGTGGCAGCGCTTCGCTGACGGATGAGGGTGGGCTATAGGCATTTGCCGACTGACAATGCCATCACACGGTCAAGGCAAGTCCGTCCCACTCCGCTCGCACGACGACCATGCAATCCCATTCGCAATTTCACCGCACAAATAACTTTCATCACCCTTGCGCAAATTGCATCCGTCTCTACCCTAACGCCTAACGCCTAACGCCTAACGCCTAACGCCTACTCCGGCACGACACAGACATCATTCACAATCAGCGTATTGCCCAGCAGCGTCCGCATGGCTTCCTGGGCGACTTGTTTCTCGTAATAGCTCGTCACCTGCCCGGAAACGGTGATGAGTTTATTCTTCAAGCCCAGTGTCAGTTTGCGACGCTGAAACAGCGGATGGCGCGACAACGTCGACTGAAGCAGTTCCAGTTGCGAGTGAGCCGAATCTTGACGATGCTGCGTTGTCATATCGTGAACGCTCACAACTTCTGTAACCATTCTTGAGACGTCCTTCCGGACACGAAAAGCCGCTAGAGCACATCCATAATTTGTCTTCAGGATTCCCGCAGCCGATGATCGAAAAACAAAGGAGTTTCGCGATCTAACGGCTGCAGAAAAGACATGGAAATGTCCTAGTCTTTTCTTCGGCAGCCCGCCGCCAAAAATTCAGACATCGAGCCCGAACACGGGCCAACACCTACAACTGATAGCGATCAAACCGGGTTTGCAGACAAATGACTGTCAAATCGTAAGTCGCCGATCTATCAGCCTGCGAATGCTTTGGGTGTGACGCAGATGACGTTAGGTCATTTATCGTCCGCTGGCAATGCGACATTCTCAGCCGTGACATTCTGACGCTACCGGAGTTCTCATAATGGCTTAGGACGATTTCGATATTCCTATGGACAGAAATTGCAATTTTCTGAACAATGCCGCCCCGTGTCTTGACGGCTGGGCAGAATTCTGTCGCCAGCAACCCGTAGGGCGCGGTTCGAGGATGGCGTTCTGTATGAGCGAGAATGCCATTGACACGAACCGTCCTGCACACCGTGTCCTCACGATCGCCCCCACATCGCCGACAGGACCGCCGGACTCTCATCAAGGATGATCGACATGTTCCGTCAAACGACTACTGCTGCTCTCAGCACGATGCTGATGGCCGGCTGCGTGAACTCGTATAGCCCGTATGGTCCCTATCAGGGCATGCCGCCGGGGACTTATGGCCAGCCACAGCCTTACCCAACCGGCCCTGGCACCATTTACGCACCTCCGACGTCCGTCATGCCCGGCGGTCCGATGCCAGATACCCTGAACTCCGCACCATCGTGGGGACCAGGATCGCCTTCCGCTCCGATTCCAGGAGCCGCCCCAGGCAGCGCGTACGACCCCAGCTCGAGCCCGACCTTCAAGAACAACTCGTCGACCACTCCCGGCAGTGGCGTTCCGAATTATAAAGACCCGTCGTTCAATAATGATGGGTTCGAAGCCTCAATCGCCCCCGGCGTCAGCGGGACTTCTTACACGCAGGCTCCGACAAATGTCGTCCCCTCGGGCTACCAACCCGTTCCGACCTACACCGGTTCCAGCGGCGACGAACAGTTCCTGCGTCCGCTTGCCACACCAGCGGACGGCTCGCCACAACTGCAGTCCGTTCCGCAACCAACGGCACCAGCCTCTCAGCCGCCCGCACCAGCGTTCCCCGGCGATCCATGGGGAACTTCATCGAAATCATCTCCAACTGCCACTCATCATTATGCCTATGATGGCCACTATCACTGGCTGCAGGGTCGAGTTCAGTTTGACGACCAGCAGCAACGCTGGCAGATCCAGTACAGCACCAGCCCCTCCGCCACGGATCCCTACGGCGGTCGCATCACGCTGAGTCAACACAACGAACTGACCAAATGCCGCCCGGGCGACGTCATCATCGTCCGTGGCGAAGTCGTCGAAGACACCCACGATGACGCCGGCAAACCCGTCTACAAAGTCAACCAGATCGCCCGCGTCACCACCCAAAGCTAACTCTCTCTCCGCTGCAAATAGCTCATTTCCGTTCCTTCTCCCTTGAGGGGAGAAGGTGGCGTCGCTTCGACGACGGATGAGGGTGGGGCATAGGCACTGACACGCTATCCTTCGCTCTCCACGCTCCAGCCATCTCCCTCGCCTTGACGCCCCCGCTCCCCACCGGCGATACTCCTCCCAATGAAACGCCGAAAACGCAAACGACCTCGCCCGAATGCTGCTCCTGAAGCCAGTTACATCTGCGGAGCCTGTGGCGAAGACATTGTCGTCCCGATTGATCTGACAGCTGGTTCCGAGCAGTCCTACGTCGAAGATTGCCCGGTCTGCTGCCGACCGAATGTGATTCACGTCGACATCCTCGATCCCGATGACATTCGCGTGCACGCGGAACTCGAGTATGAATCGTAGCCCGAGGGAACCTCTCGTAAATCGGGTGGTCCGGGATGTTCTCACCCCCGACGGCGAAGCCGGTGGAAACACGTCATTCGCGCACAGAACCCTCATTCGCTACGCCAGTCCATCGTTTTCATTGTGATCTGGTGATCGATACGCCATGATAAGCCGTTGTTGATCCCACCTTGACCCGCCTGCTTGAAAGCGACTCCCCATGATGGACCACCGCGCCCTGGCTCTCACCGTGTTGCTCGTCGTGACTTCCCCTCTGGCTGCTGCTGACCCTGTTCCCGTCTGGCCCAATGGTGTTCCCAATTCCAAGGGGGAAGGAGACGGGCACTCCCCGTCGCTGACGTGGTATCCGGCGCCGGAAAAAAATAACACGGGTGCCTGTGTCGTCGTCCTCCCCGGCGGTGGTTACAACAACCTCGCGGATCGCCACGAAGGCCACCAGATCGTCCAGTGGCTGAATGGACTGGGGATCAATGCGTACATTCACCGTTACCGCCTCAAGCCTCAGGGCTATGCACCTGCTGATTCGCTGCAGGATGCTTTGCAAGCCATGCGACTGGCTCGCCAATGGGCCCCCGAAAAAGACTACGATCCGAATCGGATCGGGATTCTGGGCTTCTCAGCTGGTGGTCACCTCTCGTCGATGACAACGCTGACCTCCTCCGTCGGGTCGACCGAAACCGGCCCGACCGACGAAGAGAAAGCAGCTCGCCCGAACTTCGCCATCCTTCTGTACCCGGCTTACCTTTACGTGTTTCCTGAAGCTGAATATGGCGTTCCCCCAAAGCCGAATAAGAACGTCCCGCCAATTTTCATCGCGGTTAGCGGACAGGATCCCAAGTACGAAATGACCTCTGCGAAGATCTTCGAGAACTTTAAACCCGCGGGCGTCGACGTCGAGTTCCACGCTTTCGGCGGCTGGGGCCCTCACGGCCTGGGGCTGGCTCATGGCGACCCCGCCTTCGGACAGTGGCCAGGGTTATGCCACGCATGGATGCGTCGACAGGGGTTGCTGACGAGCTCTCCGCGGTGTAAGTCTGCCACACTGAACATGACCAACTGCGACAAAAAGATCACTGGCTGGGCTCGACTCTCGCCGATTGGCGACAACAATAAGCCTGTGGTCGCTGTGTCGTCTTCCAATGGAGTCTTCAAGTTTAACGACTCGACGACCCGTCCATGCCCGGGGGATTACACCCTCAGCCTGTACATCGCCCCGGAAAAACCGGAACTCGGGATGCTCCCGATGGACCCGGTCAGCAACCTGACAATCACCATCACCCCCGGCGAAAACGTGATCGACATCGTCGATTTCCGCCTGAAAACAGAAGAATCGAAATAGCCAGCGAATACGGGAGGGCGAGGCTCCGTCCGAGCCGCTGTCCTGTGTTGCATCCCGACAACGGTTAGTTGATGTTGCAGGGTATGCAGGATCTGAATGCTTGCGAGGCCAGCATGGTTTTGCTCGTAGTTTAAGTCTCGCAACGCATAGATCCGGCTCACACGGAGGTTCGCCCTCCCAACTTCGACTTCCTCCCCTTGCCAACCTCATCGAACTCCGCATCCCAATCACCAATCATGACCGATACTCCCTATCAATCCGATTCACGCCTCCACTGGGTGGCGATGTTCATGCCCCTGTTCGCAATGGTCACGATTTTCTTCGGAGCGATGACCACGACGGAAGGTGCCGGGATGATTTTCCCTGACTATCCCACCTCCGATGGGCAGGGGATGTTTGCCTATCCGTTTCTTTCACTCATCACCACGATGTGGGATAACCCCAAAGATTACCATCGTTTTCTTGAGCATGGGCACCGTCTCGTTGCGACTGCGATTGGTATCTACGCGATCGTTCTGTGTGTCCTTGGCTACATGTTGGATCAACGACGCTGGGTTGGTCACCTCGGTCTTGCAATTCTGATCTGCATCATCATTCAAGGACTTCTGGGGGGCTTTCGCGTCCTCCTGAACGATCTCGGATTCGCGATGGTCCACGGCCTGTTCGCGTCGTTTGTGCTCTCATTGATGGGTGTCATGGCCCTCGTAACGGCGAAAAGCTGGTTCAAACCCGTCGAAGTCAAATCAGCAACATCCCTGATCACTAACCGCTCGCTCGCGACCTTCGTCTTCGCCGCGTTGATCTTCCAATACTGCCTCGGCGGCGGCATCCGTCACTTCCCCGCTCACCCCATCTTCGGCAACCCGATGCACCACCTGCACACCGGGCTGACCGTCCTCGTCTTCACCCTGCTGACGACCATCTCCTGCTGGTTCGCCGGCGGAGCGATCACCCGCTGGGGCGGTTACCTGGGAGTCGCCATGTCGCTGCAAGTCCTTTTGGGGCTTGCAACTTACGTCACAAAATACGGATATCCCCCCATCGGCTATCAAGCCGTCGCAGGCAGCTATGACCAGGTGTTCATGCGAACGTTCCACATGATGTCCGGGACAATCGTCATGGCGGTCGCGACCCAGTTGCTAATCCAAGTCTGGCGGGCCCGAAAAGCACCTAGCCAAATTGTCGCACAACCGACGTAACCATGGCAGTTCTCTTGACAACGGCTATCATATCGTACTTTGCCTTTGCATTGCTTCTTGTCCCCTGCGAAGCGACATTCTGATCCTTCTCCCCCGGGGAGAAGGTGGCCGAGTCTTCGAGGTCGGATGAGGGAACTCTGCGAATTGTCAAAGACTTGACCATGACACTTCACTTCCAAGATAAAGAAAAGACGAAGTTCGCGCGGAAACGCCGTACGGAACCAACAGAGTCTGAATCACTTCTGTGGTCTTTTCTCAGGAATCGAAAGCTGTCCGGTTTTAAGTTTCGACGCGAAGCCGTCATCGAGCCCTATGTTGTCGATTTCCTCTGCCAGGAACAAAAGCTGGTGATCGAAATTGATGGCTCAAGCCATGATGGTCGAGTTGAATACGACCTCAAGCGAGAAACAGAACTAAAGCAGCAGGGTTACCTGATTCTCCGATTCTCCCACCAGGACATCTTGAGTCATCTTGAGGGTGTTTTGAATGGCATCGAACGATGCCTGAAAGACCCAGAGCGTCTCAAACAGTTACAGTCACACTAATTTTGCAGAGATACCTCATCCGGCCTTGCTTCGCTCGGCCACTTCTCCTCATGGAGAAGAATGAATCCCGCTCCCCCGGGGGAGAAGGATCAGTGAGAGTCATGCACCCAAAGGAGAGACGGCATTGAGTACCGTCGAAACTCTGACGTCCAGCTATACCTGGACTTTCAAACGCAAAGAATACGTCGAACTCGCTAAGCTGCGGATTTCGACGATGGTCCTGATTACCGTCACGCTGGGGTTCCTCATCGGTTCGACCCAGACGACGGACTGGATGATCCTGCTGCACACCCTGATCGGCGTCACGCTGGCCGCCTGTGCATCGAATTCACTCAACCAGCTGATCGAGCGACGCACCGACGCCCTGATGCCTCGTACGGCTGACCGCCCGCTGCCTTCGGGACGCTTGGCGCCTGTCGAAGTTGCCCTCTTCGGCATCTTCTGCGGCATCGCGGGCATCGCGTATCTATTCCTGAACGTCAACGCCGCTGCTGCCTTGGCGACACTGGCCACCCTGTTAATCTATGTCGGCGTTTATACGCCTCTCAAACGCGTGACCTCCTTCTGCACCGCCATCGGCGCGATCCCTGGTGCTTTGCCGCCGGTGATTGGTTACGTCGCAGCCGGACAGCCTCTGGATCTCGGCGCCTTCAGCCTGTTTGTCATCATGTTCCTGTGGCAGTTCCCGCACTTCCTCGCGATCGCCTGGCTGTACCGACAACAATACCACGCCGCCGGTCTGAGAATGCTCCCCGGCGGAATTCCTCAACCCGGCATCACAGGGTTCATGGCCGTCGGATACGCGTTGGCTCTCCTGCCGCTGAGCCTGCTTCCCTATCACCTCGGGATGGCCGGCCCGACTTACTTCGCCCTCGCCGCGATGCTCGGCATGCTGTACCTGGCCTACAGCGTCCGCTTCATGCTCAGCGAAAACCGCAACAACGCCCGCGGCTTGCTCCGCTGCAGCCTGATCTACCTGCCAATCCTCCTGATCGCCCTCACCTGGAGCCACTTGGCCGCGTAAGCTGAGAGCTTCTGCCGTATTCTGTCCCTTCTCCCTTGAGGGGAGAAGGTGTCAGCGCTTCGCTGACGGATGAGGGTGAGCGATAGGCAACGAGCGACTTCCATATCCATCACACGTTTCAGCCAAAGCATCCGCGCATGCAGCCATCTGAGCGTACTGCATTTGCCCGCCTTCGCAGGAGCGAACACACAGAATCAGAGTAACTCGTCTGGTCTGCGATCCGCAATCGGAAAGTCGTCGGCACCAAATTCCGACGCGAAGTAGTCATTGGCCCCTACCTCGTCGATTTCGCATGCCACGAACTCTCCCTCATCATCGAAATCGATGGCAGTAGTCACGATACCAAAGGGGAATACGACAAAGCCCGTCAGTCCTGGCTTGAAGAACAGGGCTTTCGCGTCATTCGGTTTTCTCACCTCGATGTGATGAAAGAACTGCATGCTGTCATCGACGGCATTGAGAAAGCTGTTCAGGAGCAAAAACTAACCCTGTGAGCGAGATTTTCCTTGCCTGGCGTCGTTACAATGATGAACCTCAACGAGTGCCTATACCCCACCCTCATCCGCCCTTCGGGCACCTTCTCCCCTCAAGGGAGAAGGACTTAAAGCTTCTCCCCTCAAGGGAGAAGGAACATTTTTCCCGGCTAAGATTCTCAAGGCTGCTCGAAATCTTTCTCCGTGAACTCTCTGTCCTCTGTGGTTAAACTGTCGTCATGAACGCAATCACCCAACCTGTCGATCACCTTCGCCACGACTCCACCGGCCCGCACATGGGGCTGCCGATTCCCAATTCCAAGCTCGGAATCTGGCTGTTCCTCGGCACCGAGATCATGTTCTTCACCGCGCTCATCGGCTCGTACCTGGTTCTTCGACTGGGAACTCAGCCGTGGCCGACGGACCAGTCGTGGACCCACATCAATATCGTCGCCGGCGCGACCAATACGTTCGTCCTGATTCTTTCCAGCTACCTTGTTGTCCTTGCTCACAAGTCGATCGTCAACAAGCAGATCGGCCGGACGCAGTTGGCGTTGCTGGGCGCTTTTATCCTGGGACTTGGTTTTCTGGGCATCAAGGCGATCGAGTACAAAGGCAAGTTCGAACACCACGTGATCCCTGGTCAGATCCCCGAGTCGTCTTTGCAGTCAATGGAGTTCTATCTTCGTGACGTCGACAACAACTCACTTGCCTGGATCAACGTGCTGCAACCAGGAACAGATTCGGTCTACCTGCGAGAAGGACAACTCAAAGCACGCGTCGAGAACACCGAAGCCGGCAACGCCGATGCGGCTCTCGCACCGTTGAACGAAAGCGAACTCGCCCAGGCCAAAGCCGTCCTCGACTGGCGTGCTCAGCTCGAAACAGTGAAGATCCTTGTCTCCAACGACCAGGCCAAGCTTTACCCGCCAAGCCCGGAAGCCGCTGAATCAGCCGCCCAGGCCGCGACGATGGATGAAGCCACCAATCTCGGCGGCCTTGAGGGCTCCCTCGCCTGGATCAAGCGCCAGCCCCTCATTCAGGATCATGCCCAAGGCCTCTACGTCGCCCGCCCCATGCTCCACGGCAACCTCTTTGCCTCCCTCTACTTCCTGATCACCGGCTTCCACGCCATCCACGTCATCGTCGGCTTGATCCTCTTCCTGACCGTCCTCGTGCAAGGCCCGTGGCTGACGACCCTCTGGGCGACCTACGTCGAAAACATCGGCCTCTATTGGCACTTCGTCGACCTCGTCTGGATCTTCCTCTTCCCGCTGATTTACATCGTCTGATACGATCGTAATTTAATCCAGCGTGTCACAAAAGCCGTGCCATGCTTACAGCTTCGGGTAAGCATGCTGCTTCGTTTGACGTTGGAGCGTTCGGAACATGCTTGCTCAAAGCCGCAAGCATGGCACGTTGGGAAAAGACTCGCTGAATCAAGTTGTGATTTGTAGTTTATTGGACGATGCTCCCGCGCAACAAAAAAGCGACAGGCCGAGCCCGGCTCTGTCGCTTCAATGAGTCTTGAACTCTCAGCTCTCAAACCTTGTGTGGTTCGCTGTGAGCAGAGACCTTTTCCTCGAACTCGAGTCTCTCCTGACGTTCGTGTTCAAGATGACCCACATGACGTCCACCATGAGGGGTGTTGTCATGCATCTGAATCTCATGCAGCCGCTTCTGATTCGGCCACAAGGTCTTGGAAACCTTCCTCAGCAGCACATAAAACGTCGGCGTCAAAAACAACCCGAAGATTGTCACGCCGAGCATCCCCGCGAACACCGCCGTCCCCAGCACTTGGCGCATTTCTGAACCCGCACCAATCGCCCTCGCCATCGGCAACACCCCGAGGATGAACGCAAACGACGTCATGATGATCGGACGCAGACGCATCCGACAGGCTTCCACGGCGGCTTCATAACTGTCGCGTCCCTGTGCTTCGAGGTGGTTGGCAAACTCGACGATCAAGACCGCATTCTTCGCCGCCAGCCCCACCAGGACGATGAATCCGATCTGCGTAATCAGGTTGTTATCCATCCCACGCCAGACGACCCCGCCAAGTGCGAACGGAATACAGACCGGCGCGATCAGAATAATCGCCAGCGGCAGCGTCCAGCTCTCGTATTCAGCTGAGTGCACCAGGAAGACGAACAGCACACACAACGGAAAAATATAGATCGCCGTGTTACCAGCCAGAATCTGCTGATACGCGATGTCGGTCCATTCAACATCCATACCCGGCGGCAGGTGTTCGGCAGCCAGTCGTTCGATCGCAGCAATTGCTTCCCCCGAACTTCGTCCCGGGGCTGCATCCCCTTGAACTTCCGCTGCTGGATACATGTTGTAACGCACAACCCGGTCCGGACCACTACGCCATTCAATATTCACGACCGACCCAAGCGGAACCATGAAGCCATTCGAGTTACGCACCTTCAATCGCAGGATGTCATCCTCACGTTGACGGTACTGCCCTTCCGACTGCACCCGCACCTGGAACGTCCGCCCAAACAGGTTCAGATCGTTGACATAGGCAGACCCCAGGTTGACCTGCAAGGCTTCGAAGATATTCGCGATCGGCACTTTCAACATGCTTGCTTTGACTCGATCCACATCGGCATACAACTGAGGAGTCGTCGCGCGATACGTCGTGAAGACGTTTCCGAGAGCTGGATCTTTTCGAGTCTCGGCTATCAACTTATCGGTCGCCTGTTGCAGCGCCTGATAACCTTCCCCATTGCGGTCACGCACAAGGAACTTGAAGCCCCCCGCCGTTCCCAACCCGCGAACCGGAGGAGGAGGAATCACGAAGATCGACGCTTCCGTGATCTTGCTCAACTCCGCCTGCACTTCATTGCGAATCTGCATCGCCGAGGGTCCATGATGCATCCGCTCGTGGAATGGCTTGGGAATGATGAAGATCGAACCATAGTTCGGACTGTTACTACGCGTCGTTCCCGAGTACCCCGAGTACGAAATCGCATGGCTGACCCCCGGGTTCGCCTTGATGATATCGACCGCCTTCCGGACGACCGCCGCACTCCGCTCTGTCGATGCCCCATCCGGCAGCTGCACCATCGTAATCAGGTAGCCCATGTCCTGAGCAGGAATGAATCCCGTCGGCGTCTTCTGGAACCCATAGATCGTCAAGCCCACCAGAATCGCATAGACCAGCAGCGGCAGAATCGGACGATGGATCGTCCAGTTCACCGAGCTTGCATACGCGTTGCTGGTGTAATCGAAGCATCTGTTGAACAAGCGGAAGAACCATCCCAACAGGAAGTTCCACGCCCTGCCAAACAGGCTCGTATCTTTTGTTCCGTGGGGCTGCAATAGCAGCGCACACATCGCCGGCGACAGCGTCAGAGAGTTGAACGCCGAGATCAACGTCGCAACCGAAATCGTCAACGCGAACTGCCGGTAAAACTCCCCTGTCAATCCCGAGACGAACGCCGTCGGCACGAAGACCGCTGTCAGTCCGAAGGCAATCGCGATGACCGCAGGCGTCACTTCATCCATCGCTTTGCGCGTGGCTTCTCTCGGCGTAAGCCCTTCCGCAATGTGACGCTCGACGTTCTCAACGACGACGATTGCATCATCGACCACGATCCCGATCGCCAGCACCAGCCCGAACAGCGTCAGCATGTTCAAGGAGAACCCGAACATCGCCATCGCAGCAAACGTACCGATCAAAGAGACCGGAATCGCCAGCAGTGGAATCAGCGTCGCCCGCCAGTTCTGCAAGAAGACCAGCACGACGAGAACGACAAGAATGACGGCTTCATACAGCGTGTGTAAAACCGACTCGATCGACTCACGGACGAAGACCGTCGGGTTATAGATGATCTGATATCGGATTCCTTCCGGGAAGTTCTTTGAAAGAGTCTCCATCGAGTTCTCAATCAGCGTCGCGGTCGCCAGGGCATTCGACCCGGGACGCTGCGCGACGATAATCGAAACCGCAGGCTTGTTGTCCAGCATCCCTTCCGCAGCATAGTCACGGGCACCCAGTTCAACACGCGCGATGTCACTCACGCGAATGACCCGTCCATCGTCGCCAGTACGGATGATGATATCGTCGAACTGATCCGGATCTGCCAGACGTCCCAGTGTGTTGACTGTCAGCTGGAAGTCATTCCCTGTTGGCACTGGCGGTTGGCCAATGACTCCGGACGCCACCTGGATGTTCTGCTCCTGCAGACTCCTCATGACATCGCCCGGACTCAGCGACAGGTGAGCCAGACGCTCAGGGTCCAGCCACACCCGCATACTGTATTCACGCAGACCGATAATCTGAATATCGCCAACACCTTCCACCCGCGCCAGCGTGTCCCGCAGCTGGATCAAACCATAATTACCGACATAGAGCACATCGTACTGGTCATTAGGGGAATCCAGGTGAATGACCAGCAGCAGGTCCGGCGACGACTTCAGCGTCGTCACTCCCTGACGTCGGACTTCTTCCGGCAGTCGAGGCAACGCAATCCCGACCCGGTTCTGCACCAGCACTTGAGCCTTATCGAGGTCAGTCCCCAGCTTGAACGTGATCGTCAGCGACATCGCACCATCGGTTGTGCACTGAGAAGACATGTAAAGCATGTCTTCCACGCCGTTGACTTCCTGCTCGATCGGCGTCGCCACTGATTCTGCAATCACCTGTGGCGATGCACCAGGATAGTTCGCTCTCACGACAATCGTCGGAGGCACGACATCCGGATACTGAGCCGTCGGCAACGTCAGGTACGCAATGCTCCCGATAATGAGAATCACAATCGACACGACGGCAGCAAAAATCGGACGATCAATAAAAAAGTGAGCCAGTTTCAACGGAGGTCTCCTCCGGCTACGGTGTCAATCACATCATCAGACTTCGACAGCGTCGCTGCGGTATTCGGTTGGGTTTCGGTATTGGCAGCGGCTTCGGCATTGGCAGCTGATTCGCGTTTGGGAATCAGCCACTCACTCTCCGGCACGGGTTCATACTCGTCCGGCAGGCTCTCTTTGCCTGGGACAATTTCCTCCAGCGTGACCGTCACTGGTTCCCCAGGTCGAGCCCTTTGCTGACCGCTGACGATGACTTTCTCATCTCCCGTCAGCCCGGTTCGGACCACGCGAAGCCCATGCGAGATCGGCCCCAGCGTGATGATCTGCCGTCGCACCTTATTGTCTTTATCAACAACAAAAACAAACTTCTCGGCAAGGTCTGTCCCCACTGCACGGTCCGGAATCAAAATCCCGTCGTACCGAGGACTCCCTGGAACACGCACACGGGCAAACAACCCCGGCGTCAATTCATTGTCTTTATTAGGAAGAATGGCCCGAGTACGGATCGTGCCCGTTTCCTGATCCATGCGGTTCTCGAGGAAGTCGGTATAGCCCTTGTGAGGAAACCCATCTCGCTCATCGGCGAGCGCCAGATAAACAGGATCCCTGACCTCTCGCAGTCCCTTTCGCTGGCCTTCGCGAGCCAGTCGAACGTACTTCAGAAAGGCCCGCTCATCGGTGTCGAAGTAACAGTGAATCGGGTCGGTCGAGACAATCGTCGTCAGCAGGGTCGAGTCGTTTGTCCCGCCACTCACCAGGTTTCCCTTGGTCACGTTGAAGTAACTGATGCGACCAGAAATCGGAGCGCGGATTTCCGTGTACTCCAGGTTCAACTTCGCCAGGTCCAGGTTGGCTTGGGCAATTCCGACATTCGCCTCTGCTGCGACGACCGCTGACTCGGCTGACTTGATTTTGATCGCCGCGACTCCCAGTTCCGAATCCGCGAGCGCCAGCTCGGCTTCACGGGCATCGAAGACTTCCAGCGCGACTGCATTCTCGCGTCGCAGTCGATCCGATCGATCCCAGTTTTTCTGAGCCAGATCACGACGAATCTGAACCCGCTTGAGTTCCGCCTCCGCTTCATCAGCAGCGGATTTCGCTTGTATCAACTGAGCTTTCGAAGAAGCCAGCGTTGCTTCATTTTGATTGATCGCTGCCTGAAACGGTCGCTGATCAATAATGATCAGGACATCGCCCGCTTTGACGAGTTGCCCTTCCCGGAAGTTGAGCGACGAGAGATACCCGCTCACCCTCGCCCGAACCTCAACGGTCTCCACCGGCGCCAGTCGCCCGACATATTCATCCCATTCCACAATGGGCATCTTCACCGGCACACTGGCTGTGACAGCGACAGGCGGAGCCTGCGTTTTAGCAGCGGTCGTTTGATTGCAGCCAGAGATCAGGCCCAGGAGCCCAACCACAACAACTGCACGTCCGATCAACGTCTGAGTAAGAACTGCGTTCACGAGTGACATTCTCAACAAGTGGGGTCAATTGTCTCAACAACTATTACAGTCTACGCGATCAGATTACTTTATCGCTAATTATTTCACAGGCTATTCAATGAAAGCAACTTTTCCATACCTCATGGCGTAGCAAAACAGCACCAAATCCGAAAACTCGTCCATCAAAGCCTGTACGATGTACACAATCAGCGCCTCAAATGAAACCGTCTGCAACGTCCAACGAGAATGCGTCATTCCCCGCACTCCCCGTTTTTACCATTTCTCAACCGCGATTTCCCACGCGGAAGGTCACTGTCGGCTGGGGAGAAATCACCTTACAAACTTTTTCTACCTCCTCGCTAAAAATCAAAATCTGCCGAAATAACAGGTAACTGCTGGGATCTGAACAGGCGACACATTGGACAAAAAGTAACTTTCATGGCACGATGATCTGATCATGAGTACAAAATCAAACTCCGCTGATCGACACGTCTCAAAATCGTTGACCCGCCAATGGCTCGTTCTCCGGGCGTTATGCGGTTCGCGACTTGGTCTGACCGTCAAAGAACTGGAAGCCCAGCATGAGATCCACGAGAAGACCATTCGTCGCGACCTGATCTTCCTCCGCGAAATCGGCTTTCCTCTCCAGGAAACAACCTACGCGCATGGCTTGAAACGCTGGCAATGCCAGCCGACAGCCTTGGAAGGGCAACTCTCGTTCGACCTGTCGGAAGTCTTGTCGTTGTATCTGAGCCGACGCCTGCTCGAACCCCTGGCTGGGACGATGTTCTGGACGTCGCTGCGGTCCGCCTTCAAAAAGATCCGGGCGTCGCTGACAGAGGAGGGGATTGCTTATCTGGAGCAACTTCAACAGGTCCTCCATGTCCTGCCCGGACGAACTACTGACTACGAAGGCCGCGAGCAGATGATCGACGACCTCATGGTCGCCATCGAAGACCAACGCTTCGCGCTCATTCTCTATCACTCACTGAGCGCCACCGAACCCGTCGAATATGAGGTCGCGCCGTACGGAATGGTCTATGACCGCGGCACGCTGTACCTGATCGCCAAGTCGTCGTCGCACGAAGAGGTCCGCACTTTCAAAATCGACCGCATCCGCGACGTCGAGTTCAGCCAGTTGAAGTTTCAGAAACCCAAAGAATTCTGCCTCGTCAATTACCACGCCCAAAGCTTCGGCATCTTCCGCGAAGAAGGCCCCGCGGAACACGTCGTCTTAAAATTCCACCCCGACGCCGCCCGACACCTCCAGGAACACCGCTACCACACCACCCAACACGTCCATTTAGAACGCGACGGCTGGGCCAAAGTCACCTTCGAACTCATCGTCTCGCCAGAATTCCGATCCTGGCTACTCAGCTTCGGCCCAAGGGTGATTGTGGTGGCCCCGAAGGGATTGCGTGAGGGGATTCAAAAAGACCTGGAAGCTGCCCTGAGAGCCTATATACCAGCGATCGTGGAGCCAAGCAGAATGAGAAAATAATTGAAGAAGAGGGCCAGCTTGGACATGGTTTGTCCAAGGCCGGTTTAGGATGGTGTGATCACGACGAACGACATCTCTGATGGGAGAGTTGATATGGACTTCGATTCGCAGTTCGAACAGTTGACCGGCAACAAACCTCTGCCATGGCAGCGGAGGCTGTTTGAGAAAATGGTCCAAGGCGTAGATCAGGTTCCCCAGCAGTGCATGTTGCCGACGGGACTGGGGAAGACATCGGTCATTGCCATCTGGCTTCTGGCGCTGGCGAAGCAGGCTGAACTCGATCCACGCATGCTAACGCTGCCACGGCGAATGGTTTATGTCGTCAATCGACGGACAGTCGTGGATCAGGCAACGAGCGAAGCAGAGATGTTGCGAAAGAATCTCTCTGAGAAGCCAGGGTTGAAGTCGGTTCGAGAATCGCTGGCATCGCTGTGCAGTCAGGAAGCAACACGTGACGAACCCTTAGCAATCAGTACATTGCGAGGGCAGTTCGCTGACAATGGCGAATGGACGATCGACCCTGCCCGGCCCGCGATTGTTGTCGGCACAGTGGACATGATCGGCAGCCGGTTGCTGTTCTCTGGTTATCGATCGAGCTTCCGACGTCGTCCACTCCATGCGGCCTATCTCGGACAGGATGTCCTGCTTGTGCATGACGAGGCCCATCTGGAGGAACCATTCCAGAGGCTATTGGAATCCATCTCGATAGAACAAACCACAGGCCGCATCAACGACCTGAAGTTGAACCTGCCGTTTCGTGTGATGGCCCTCTCGGCAACTCAAAGAACTTCTAACGAAAATGACGCCGGCTCATTCTTCGAGCTTGATGAAGACGATTTTCAACATCCGACAGTGAAAGAGCGCCTTTCCGCAGAAAAGACGATGATGTTTCATCCTGCCGAAAAAGAAGGAGACATCATCAAGGAAATCAAACAACTCGCGCAGCGGGAAGTATTCCAGAACCGTGCCGTGCTTGTGTACTTGCAGTCTGTCGGCAACATATTGAAAGTTCGTGAAGAACTGGAAAAGCTCAAATTCGACGTGGCCGTACTGACCGGCACGATTCGCGGCAAAGAACGCGAAGACTTGATGCAGTCAAATCCCGTGGTGCAACGCTTTTTACCTCAGCGCCCAGAGACAGCAAAACCGGGGACTGTCTTCTTGCTCTCCACCTCGGCTGGCGAAGTCGGGGTGAATATATCAGCGGACCATCTGATCTGTGACCTCACACCGTTTGACAGCATGGCGCAGAGGTTTGGTCGAGTTAATCGTTTCGGGCATTCTCCTGCAGAGATTCATGTTGTTCATCCCTCAACATTCGCGACGGAAGATAAGTTGAGAGGAAACTATGAAATTGCGAGAGAGCGAACTCTGGCTTTGCTCAAGTCCCTGCGTCCTCTTGGCGCAGAAGCTGTTTCAGCGTCACCGGAGGATCTTAGTACTCTCAAAAATGTAGACCCTGATCGCGTCAGAGAAGCCTTTACGCCGACACCTCAAATGGTGGAAACGACAGATATTCTATTGGATGCCTGGTCGTTGACATCAATTACTGACACGCTTCCCGGACGCCCGCCCGTTGAACGCTGGTTACACGGGATTGCGGAATGGGAACCGCCTCAAACACAGGTTGCCTGGCGCGTTGACGTAGAACTACCGCAGGACGTTCTGAAAGAGAATCGAGTAGAACCCAAAGACCTACTCGATGACTATCCTCTCAAGCCCATCGAGTTATTGACCGACAGCACCAAACGGGTGAATGATGCCCTGAAATTGCTAGCGGAGAAAAATCCTGAGGCACCCGTTTGGCTGATAGAGAATGAGCGTCAAATTGATGTCATGACAATGAGTGAGATCACATCGAAAGGGTTCAAAATCGAACGCCTGAATGACGCGACCGTGATTCTCTCACCACTGGTAGGAGGCTTGAATTCGCAACATATGCTGGATGGAAATGCCAGAACTTCTTCCAGCACGAGTAACGATCGTTTTGAGACTGCGATCAAGCTGGGACTGGATGTGTCTGATGAGTGGTACGTCGAAAGCAACCAGCAACGGAAGCGAGCACTTAAGCCACTGGCAGGCCAGTGGAAGTTAAAGCGGACTATCTGGCTGAATGACGACGATTCTTCGTCGAATGAAGATCCAGCGGCTGCACAAAAAAGTAGCGGGTGGTATTGGTACGTCGTGATGAAGGAAGATGAGGATGCCAGGAGTCCAGTTGAACAGCAACTGGATGAGCATCTGGCATTGGCGGAAAAGTATGCCCAGTCGCTCGTGAAAACGATCGGATTGGAACAAAGTCTTCAGACAGCCGTAACGCTGGCGGCGAAGTACCATGATCTCGGGAAGAATCGGGCGCTATGGCAGCGATCGATTGGCAACACGTTTTTCCGAGAAGGCGTTGTCCTGGCCAAGAGTGGCCATACAAAACCACTACGATTAACAACAGCCTACCGCCATGAATTCGGTTCATTGCATGACATTCGCGCGCAAGAAGACTTCCAGGCATTGGATGAGGATTCGAGGGAACTGGTGCTGCACCTGATCGCTGCTCACCATGGGCGCGCTCGTCCGCATTTCCCTGCCGATGCCAAGAAGGATCGCGATGAGGCGTATGACCCACTTTATACATCGGCAGAAAACGCAGAACTCGCCTCACAAGTCCCGAGCCGATTCGCCCGGCTGCAGCGTCGCTATGGACGCTGGGGACTGGCGTATCTGGAATCCCTGGTAAGGTCGGCGGACATTCTGGCCTCGCAGGCGAGTTTGAAGAACAGCTTACAGGGAGTTCAAATTACCCAGCCTCGACCGACAATCGTCCCGACACTAAGAAAGCCCGAAGCCGATATCCGAATCGATGTCGACGTCACCAATCCCGGGCAATTCTTTGCCTGCTGTGGGTTATTGGAACTGGCTGATCGGCGATGGCTAGGGGCAGAGGGGTGGTTTGAGGAGGGTGAGTTTTGTGTGGCGTGCGGTGGGACGCTGAAGACGCTCATTGAGGCATTGACGGCCTCTTCGTTTCGCGGGATCGATTCTGGCAATGCGACGTCGTCGCCAATTCAAATCGAGGCTCCATTCGACCTCCTTTTAAACTGGTGGCACGACCAGCTTTCGGGGGGACGAGAGATGAAAGTCTGGGCAGGGACGATGGAGGGCCTGAGAATAGCCCGCGCCATGCAGTCGACGATGGCTCAGTCAAAGTTTCACAACTCTGGACTTTTGAATGTTGGCACGATTGCGTACGACGCAGAGAATCCACTGAAGAAAGTTGAGCCCTTCTATTTCGATGCCCGACGCGGTCCGAATGCCCATAATCGCGATGTGGGATTCTCTGCGAACACGCTTTCATTAACATCGACTGCCCATCCAGCCGTTGAACTCCTCTGTCTGATTGGACTGCAGCGAGTCACGCCCGCCCGAGGTGAGGCGACTCGACTTTATCGCTATGCAACATGGTCAGCGCCCATCGCTGCAATGCTTGCTACATCTGCAACGAGCGATCTGCTGCGGATTCCAGTTGAACGATCATACCAGTTCGAGAACTGGTATCGAACCGGCCAGAAAAAGCACAAAGCCTTTCTTCCTTCCATCCCTTTAGCCAGCCGAGGAGCAACATGAGTCAGTCATCACAATTTGATCAATACCTGGACCGCCAGGGACCGGCTGCGTTCGTCATCCGCGAGCCGTTGATGCCCGTCGAAGGTGTTGATGGCGTCGTCTTTCCAGCGACCTATGCAGCGGGCGATGGGTTCCAGGGTGGCTATAACATCGACGAATTCTCAGACGGAAAGAATGTCTGTCTGGTCGACAGTGTTGGCTCACAGGCGAATCGTATCGAGACACTATTTGCACAATCTCCCTACGATGCGCTCGTTCCTCAACTGAATGTCCAGGCCGGGGAGAAGGTCATCAGTATTCTGGAAGCAGGACACCGGGCAGGGGATGCGATCGTGCGATGTTCCTCGCTTCAACTCGAACTGCAGAATGCCTTCAAGTCAGTGCTGAAGGGGGACGCGATGCCGATGGCGAAGCTGGCGCCAACGTCGCTGGTCTTCGGCGTCTGGGATTCACGAGATACCCAGGCGAAGATGCCAAGGCTGGTTTCATCGACGATTCGCGCATACGACGTCAAAAAGCTACGCCGTTCGGCACAGTTTAATCCCGCAACTGACTACGAAAACGATGGACTGTTGCCCGAGAAGGAAAAGGCCAACGAGAAAGCCTATTCCGAGCGTGGCTTTATCCATGTCCCTGCAACCGCGACCCATGGTGGAGTCATAGCAACGGGTGGCATCAGACGCGATGCGACGCTGTCCCTGGCTGCATTAAAGCTCATTCGCACGAGTGATCCAAAGAAGACTCTGGAGCTGCAACGCTATATTCTCGGCCTGTCGCTCGTTGCGTTCACATCTTATACATCGGGCTATCTGCGGCAGGGGTGCCTGCTGGTTCGTAATCATGATATGGAATACAAATTCGACGAAGTCTATCCTGACGGAACCCGCAAGCCTTGTGGGCTCACACCAGAAGACGCGCTCAGTTTCGCGCAGGCAGCTGCCAAGGCTTTTGGCGTGGGAGAGAGTCGTACCGTGCCCTTTGATCGTGAGCGAGCCATCAGGGACATCAAGGGCGAAGGCGATACAAAGAAAACCAAGGCAGCAAAGAAAAAAGGCAAGCCAGCCGAGAGCGAAGGGAGCGATGAATGAAACAGTCCCTTTGCATCACCATTCGATTGCTCGATCAGACGTTTCATGGACGCGGGGAACGCGGAGAACCAGAGTGGCCGCCATCTCCTTTGAGATTATTTCAAAGCCTCGTTAACGCGGCTGCATCGATCTCGTCTGAACGCGACCTAAGGTCTGATTCGCGACTGGCTGAATTGTTGCGATGCCTGGAGAGTGCAGAGCCGCCTGTGATTATCGCTCCCGCAATCGTGCCAGGTAACCCTCGTCGTCATTACGTGCCCGACAACGTTGGGGACGTTATTGCGAACTCTTGGTCAAGAGGCAATATCGACGCCGATATCGCCAGCTTTCGCGCCGAGAAAGACGCACGCACGTGTTATCTGGTCAATGATGAGGCCGTGCATTATCTCTGGGAGATGACTGACGATCTATTGCAAATAGACGCCGATCATTTCACGGAACTAGGTCATGCAGTGACCTGTATCGGATGGGGAATCGATCTGGCGATTGCGGAGATAAAGATCGTCGCCGAAGCGGATGTCCATTCACTACATGGCACGCGATGGAAGCCGATACACGGGTCAACTGACAGCCGCAGCTTGCGTGTACCTCGAATTGGAACACTCGACGCATTGCTTTCACGGCATCAGTCCTTCCTGGCCCGCCTGGGGATCGATCAAAAAGGAGAACGCTTTTTTCAGCCAGTTCCTCCACTCCATCAATATCGGCGTGTTGCATACAGGGCAGGAATCGCCCCGGCTCCCGCCCCCTACGCCGCCTTCACCCTCCTCAAGCCGGACGCCACCGGCGTCAAAGCCTTCGACACCACTCGGCGGGCCACCGTTGTCGCGGGGATGATGCGGCATGCGACGAGTGAGCGTTATCGACGAAGTGAGGCGAGCGGGGAGGTCGATGCGTTTACGCAGCATTGCATCCTGGGGCATGGCGAGGGGCCAGGCGAGTCTGTACATCGACCTGTGCTTGAAGGCCAGCGATTCTGTTATCTGCCGCTGCCGACGATTGAGTTTCGCGGGAAAGAGAAAGCCAGCGTCGTCGGGAGCATACGTCGCGTGCTCGTGATGGCTAAAGATGCTCAGCTGGCTGATCGCGTGCTGGCGCTGCGTCGGGATCTGATTGGCGTCGACCTTTACGAAGAGACGCCTCTCCCGCAGATAGACCAACCACCGATCGCGATGCTCTCGCACCTCCACCCCGGCGACTACGTCCTCCAGCATTACCTGGGAACTCACAAGGACTGCGACCCGACCTGCTGGGCGACTGTCACTCCCGTGGTCCTACCGGGATATGATGACAACAAACCTGGCAAAGCAGAGAAGCTACTGCGGACCTCGATGCTTCAAGCAGGGCTGGATCCTACCCTGGTCAAGATGGCAGACATTGAACTGAGAAAGTCAGGCTTCTGGCCGGGTACCGATCTGGCCTCTCGCTACTTCGTCACGCGTCATCTCCAGAAATATCCTCGCTATCATGTTCAGATTCGTTTCTATGGAGAGACGGGGCAGCCCGTGGCGATCACTGGTCCTTTATCACTAGGTGGTGGACGTTTCACCGGCATGGGGCTTTTTGCTGCACGACCTAAGAGCCGCGAGAGTGATTTTAGAAAATTATCATGAAGACCGAAAATAGTTCTTGCTCTTTCGTGTCATAAGAGTTCCTATAAAGCAAACGTGTATCTGCTTTTCTCATGGAGACATTCACCAGGGATGACCATCGACGCCTCATCGGAACCGGTTGACGACTGAGTCGGAGACCCCGATGTTTTGAATTCATGCTGCCAGGCCAGGTATCGTGAATCGCAGGCTGAACTGTGACCTTGCTTCATTCTCACGCCCTGAGCGTTCCCGCGCACAATCCGACCGAACAACAGCTCGCGCTCCCCGAACCCGATCGTGACATGCCGCTTATTCCCGTGCGGATGCTCAACGAGTTCACCTACTGCCCGCGCCTCGGCTATCTCGAATGGGTGCAGGGAGAGTGGGCCGAGAACCTGGAAACGATGCAGGGAACCTTCGGGCATCGAAACGTCGACAAAGCCGATCGCAAGGAAATCGTCAGTCCGGCGGAGTCAGGCCCAGCTGCGGAAAGCGAAGCTGATAGCACGGATCTGATTCATGCCCGGTCGATCCAGCTATCGTCACTGAAAGAAGGGATCACTGCGAAACTCGATCTCCTCGAACTAGAAGGTCGTGAAGCCACCCCCGTCGACTATAAACGTGGCAAGATCCCAGACATTCCTGAGGGTGTCTATGAACCAGAGCGCGTTCAGCTGTGTGCCCAGGGGCTAATTCTTAGAGACGCAGGCTACACCGTCAACGAAGGCATGATCTATTACATCGGCTCTCGTAAAAGAGTCGTTGTTCCGTTTGACGACGCACTGATCGCCAGAACGCGCCAACTGATTGCTGACTTCAAAGCGACGACCACGTCAGGTCATTGTCCTCCTCCACTGGTCGATAGTCCAAAATGTCCTCGCTGCTCATTGGTCGGCATCTGCCTGCCGGATGAAGTCAATCTCCTGTCTCGGATCAGTTCGACGGATGGTGTTGAGATCGACTCAGCAGATGAGACGTCTTCATCAGCAGGCAGAGTCAATCGCGATGGACTGCGACGGTTGCTTCCGTCAAAGAACCTGGCATTGCCACTTTATGTCCAGAAGCAGGGGGCATATGTCGGCAAGTCGGGAGATCGAATCAACATCAAGTACAAGGATGAAAAGCTTAATGACGTTCGCCTAATCGATATCTCGCAGCTGTGTCTTTATGGCAACGTCTCGATCTCGGCCCAGGCGATGAAAGAACTTCTTACTCGTCAGATCTCGATCTGCCACTTCACCTACGGAGGATGGTTCTACGGCATCTCCAGTGGACTGGTGCATAAGAACGTCGAACTGAGGATCAAGCAGTACAACGCCGCGACCTCTCCGATACTCGCGCTGAATGTCGCACGTCAGCTCATTGCGGGAAAGATCAAGAACTCGCGGACGATCCTGCGACGACACCTGGGACAGTCCGATGCACCGGTCCTCAAGAAACTGGCCGACTACTACAAACGCGTCTTTCGTGTCGACAATCTTGACTCCCTGCGTGGCATCGAGGGGATGGCTGCCAAAGAGTATTTCGCTCACTTTTTCCCGCTCATCGCCGGGGCCAGCGAGATGGCGGTCGAACATCGAAACCGAAGGCCGCCGACCGATCCGATCAACGCGGTGCTGTCGTTCGTGTACAGTCTGCTGACCAAAGAACTGACCATCGCCGCTCAATCCGTCGGCTTCGACCCGATGCTCGGCTTCCTTCATACACCACGCTATGGACGGCCGTCGCTGGCCCTCGACCTGGCAGAAGAGTTCCGACCGCTGATCGCCGACTCCGTGACGATGATGCTTTTTAACAATGGCGAAGTGAGTGAGTCGTCCTTCATTAAACGGGCGGGGGCCGTCGCGATGACGGACGCTGCTCGAAAAAGTGTGCTCGCCAATTTTGAACGCCGCATGGAATCGGAAATCACGCACCCCATCTTTGGTTACAAGCTCAGCTACCGCAGAGTTCTGGAAGTTCAAACGCGTTTACTGGCTCGCCATCTGATGGGTGAGCTTCCAAGCTATCCCAATTTCTGCACTCGCTAAGAGCCTAGCCGTTTACCTCCCTCTCCCCATGGGAAAGGGCCGGGGTGAGGGTTTCAGATAGGTTTAAGTCTTCCTTTACTAGCATGAGACGATGATCATGAGAAATGTCTTTCTAATCGCCTATGACATCATCTGCCCGAAACGCTATCGAAAGATCTATAAGTCGATGTGCGGTGCAGGGCAGCCGATGCAATATTCGGTGTTCCGTTGCGAACTCTCCCTGGCGGAACTACAGATGCTCCAATCCGATCTTTGGCCATTGTTGAAACTGGACGAAGACCGTATCATGATCGTCGACCTGGGACCGGTAGCCGGCCGAGGTGCGGAGAGTATTGAGTTCTGGGGACAACCCTTGGTCGTCGCACACGAACATACAGCAACGATTGTTTAAAAAAATTTCGTTGAAGCCCAGTTCGAGAGGTCGATTGCCGAGAAAACCCCCGCCAGCACTCGCGTCTGTAAACTGCTGTTTGACAATCAGTTAGTGATTCACATGGTCAAATCACCGCTTTTCTACCGCCTGAACTCCCAACCTCTCGCAAAGCACTCCCGAAGTGCTTTACGAACCAGCCTTTGGAACGCAGGCGGTCTTCCGCTCAACACTTGAGCGGCCACATTGAAGCTGGTTCTGGTACGAGGCTCCCGTCAGTGGCCTGACGAAGTCTTCCGCTCAACACTTGAGCGGCCACATTGAAGCTTGACGACGAAGGAAGCGGTCACGATGACAACTCTCGGTCTTCCGCTCAACACTTGAGCGGCCACATTGAAGCGATCGACCCCGGCGACTGATCCTCCTCGATCTCTTTGTCTTCCGCTCAACACTTGAGCGGCCACATTGAAGCCCTTCTTGACGCCGGACCCCCGAGTATCGTCTGTAGTCTTCCGCTCAACACTTGAGCGGCCACATTGAAGCTGGCGTTTGTGGTGGTTCCGTTGCTTCGCTCATCCCGCGTCTTCCGCTCAACACTTGAGCGGCCACATTGAAGCACGCGGGCAAGGGCGAGCAATACCTGTCGAAGGTTGAGTCTTCCGCTCAACACTTGAGCGGCCACATTGAAGCGAGGATGTGACCGACAGGGTTAAGCGAACCAATCAAGAGTCTTCCGCTCAACACTTGAGCGGCCACATTGAAGCCGCAGAAATTTAGAATCTTTCCCCAGTCGTCACAAGCGGTCTTCCGCTCAACACTTGAGCGGCCACATTGAAGCAATGACGCCCGACGATATCCAGGCTGCGATCCGATGGGTCTTCCGCTCAACACTTGAGCGGCCACATTGAAGCATAATGCAGTACAGACTGCTTGATGGATCAGTTGTGTCTTCCGCTCAACACTTGAGCGGCCACATTGAAGCCGCTTCTCTAGCTTCGCAGCTCGATACCAGACCTCTTTGTCTTCCGCTCAACACTTGAGCGGCCACATTGAAGCTTCAAATTCTTTTCTCAGCCATCGCCAGACATGATGTCTTCCGCTCAACACTTGAGCGGCCACATTGAAGCGACCCACCAGAAGTTAATGCGAGAACCGTGACCATTCAGTCTTCCGCTCAACACTTGAGCGGCCACATTGAAGCATCCCGGACGGCTTTGATGTTGATCACCGCAATAAAGACGTCTTCCGCTCAACACTTGAGCGGCCACATTGAAGCGGACGCGGTGAGATTCTTCACGTCCCCGGGTTCTCGATCGGTCTTCCGCTCAACACTTGAGCGGCCACATTGAAGCATATCAATTCTCCAGGCGGGGAGGTTTTTGCAGGGACGTCTTCCGCTCAACACTTGAGCGGCCACATTGAAGCTAAATCGCTTGAATCGGCAATTCACACCCCACGCGAGTCTTCCGCTCAACACTTGAGCGGCCACATTGAAGCCACCATCTCGGCGATCTGCTCAGCAGGGAGGTGAAGTCTTCCGCTCAACACTTGAGCGGCCACATTGAAGCTGAGAACAACATCGGGTGCGATCGCTCTTGTCTCGGTCTTCCGCTCAACACTTGAGCGGCCACATTGAAGCAGTCTATCTGGAACGACGTCACACACGGCATCTACGGTCTTCCGCTCAACACTTGAGCGGCCACATTGAAGCGGCAAGTCTGGTGCGCAGCTCTTGCCGCTTCTCAACGTCTTCCGCTCAACACTTGAGCGGCCACATTGAAGCAACACAACAGGGTCATTCACCAACCTGCTGTTGAAGTCTTCCGCTCAACACTTGAGCGGCCACATTGAAGCGAACAGCATGTCGGAGTTGGGCTGGCCGAGTCGGCCACCGTCTTCCGCTCAACACTTGAGCGGCCACATTGAAGCTATCACCTGAGCTACGGACCGAATGTCTTCATCGCGGGTCTTCCGCTCAACACTTGAGCGGCCACATTGAAGCGTGCTGGCAGGAAACGAATAAGCACCACCAGTTTTACGTCTTCCGCTCAACACTTGAGCGGCCACATTGAAGCAGAACAGTTGTGAGAGTTCTATCAACTCCTCTGAAATTAGGTCTTCCGCTCAACACTTGAGCGGCCACATTGAAGCTGACTCCATCGAGGACGTGACCTTTCGAGGGAGCCGCGTCTTCCGCTCAACACTTGAGCGGCCACATTGAAGCCCGATACTGTTCGTAGTTCAACGAACTTAAATCAATGTCTTCCGCTCAACACTTGAGCGGCCACATTGAAGCCGAATTGCCAGTCGTGACGTTGGTGTTGACGACCGCGTCTTCCGCTCAACACTTGAGCGGCCACATTGAAGCCACCAATTGCGCCGCACCCTCTTCCCCTCTCTGGCCATGTCTTCCGCTCAACACTTGAGCGGCCACATTGAAGCGGCAATCTCGATCACTGTGACCTCCGCAGCGCCCATGGTCTTCCGCTCAACACTTGAGCGGCCACATTGAAGCGGGAACTCACAGTGCCGCCAGTTTTGCAAGGATCACAGTCTTCCGCTCAACACTTGAGCGGCCACATTGAAGCAACGATACGCCGATCACGATGACTCGCAATAGGGCGGTCTTCCGCTCAACACTTGAGCGGCCACATTGAAGCGCGAGAGAGCGGTTGGCTAACCGCGTTGAGCTGTTGAGTCTTCCGCTCAACACTTGAGCGGCCACATTGAAGCAACAAAGTATGCACGTTCGCTTCCTGGAAGGCGAAATGTGTCTTCCGCTCAACACTTGAGCGGCCACATTGAAGCGACGATCTCACGATCCATTCCGCCCATGCGAGGAAGTCTTCCGCTCAACACTTGAGCGGCCACATTGAAGCCCGTTCACGACGCAAGGGAACACCTTGAAGCCTGATGTCTTCCGCTCAACACTTGAGCGGCCACATTGAAGCCGAGGTCAGAAGATCGACGCCAACGTCCTGTTTGAGTCTTCCGCTCAACACTTGAGCGGCCACATTGAAGCGACAGGTAGCCCGATTCGCCTGCGCCACCAACATCCGTGTCTTCCGCTCAACACTTGAGCGGCCACATTGAAGCACAGATCGAGATCCGGAAACGTGCCGCCTGTTGTCCAGTCTTCCGCTCAACACTTGAGCGGCCACATTGAAGCATATCGGTAACGCCTCCACTCGTAAATGACCTGCAATGTCTTCCGCTCAACACTTGAGCGGCCACATTGAAGCGAAAAACACTCTCACGTAACGGAGCCACTGAGGTTGTCGGGTCTTCCGCTCAACACTTGAGCGGCCACATTGAAGCGGCGACTGCCAGTTTTCGCCCTTGAGCTGCGTAAAGTCTTCCGCTCAACACTTGAGCGGCCACATTGAAGCTGAATGATTGGAAACTGGCAGTTGTCTTTTGATATTGTCTTCCGCTCAACACTTGAGCGGCCACATTGAAGCTGACCGAACTTGTCGACGCCACCCTGCAGGCCTTTCAGGTCTTCCGCTCAACACTTGAGCGGCCACATTGAAGCGAAGTGAGCCAGGCAATCGGTCCACCCCAGGCGAGGGGTCTTCCGCTCAACACTTGAGCGGCCACATTGAAGCGTGCGAGCGGACATCAAGCGACGCACGGCAGCGCAGAGTCTTCCGCTCAACACTTGAGCGGCCACATTGAAGCGCCGAAGGCGTTGACGACATGTTCCTTGGACTGCCGGGTCTTCCGCTCAACACCCGAGCGGCTACATTGAAGCGATGCATCGCTGAAACCTTGCCGCGAAAAGCACGAAGACGAGCGGCTACTCGGCTTCCCAAAAAACCTCACAACGATCAATTCATCTGCTGCTGAAATGAATCATGATCCACTGCGAAAGCAAAAGGCAAGGTGAGCGCGCCCTCAAAGTCGTGTTGAGAAGAATACTTTTCCCAGATGTAGCGCACTTCCTCAAAACGATAAAGTCGGCCGGACATCATGACCGAACTTCCGTCCCCCTGGATGAGTGTTTTCTGCTGTCTGACGACATCCCCTGCCTGCACCGTGAATCGCAAGGAGGTTTGTGTCACGTCAGTAATGACGATTTTCATCATGAGACGTTATCCTCGTGATAACAGAGCGGGCAATGGGTGAGACATTAACGGTATCAATCACAATCAAGTTGATTCAAGACGATTTTGCCAACGATCGCTTCGAATAGGGAAAATACGAAGCCCACACGCAGTATCGAATCAACACCATTACGAACCCGTTTCTCCGCGGCCAGATGAGAAAATCAATCGTCGAGATCCACGAATCCTTAACCTCATAACGGCTAGTACAGAATTTGGGGGCTGATTTTCAGCATCCCGAGCGACCATCATTGCCAACATTAGCCCAGGCAACAAAACGGCGCACTCATGTACGCTCAGGCAAGACTGCAATTTCTCAACAACCTGAAAAGGCCGAGCAAGGTCTGTCGCGGGAGAATTTAAAAGCCATAAACCATTATGGCTACAGCTTTAAAAGTGGGCGATGAGGGACTCGAACCCCCGACATCTTCGGTGTAAACGAAGCGCTCTAACCAACTGAGCTAATCGCCCGCATGCAGGATCTCTCCCACTCCGACACTATAACCCATCCCCCGGTTCAGGTCCATCCTGCAACGACCTGAACCGATTTTACACTCCCCTCCGACTCACCCCTCCCCCTCAATCTCCCCGCGCATCCGCCCCGGCTCCACCCCCTCTCGTCTGGCGACCTCCGCCTTCGACAGAATCTTCGACTCCACCAGCTTCACATCTGCTTCCCGCTCGCGTGGCCGGTCTTTCACCACCAGCTTCGGCTTCGACCACGAAGGTTCCAATCGCTCGAACATATCCTCAGGCAGCAGGCCCATCATCACCGCGTCGTTCATCACCCAGCGCCACAGTCGCTCGAGTTCCCCCAGCAGCTGTTCCTGCTCCGCTTCGAAGACCTTGACCGCGGGCCCCTCCGAAACCATCGTCGACGAGTAGTTCGAGTTCGACGCATCCGACGTCACCATAAACTCCGGCAGCCCCACGCCAGCCGACGTACTCAACAGCAGCATCCGCCCCAGCGGGACCGCATCCCCAAAATTCGTGTCCGGCTGCAGGAACTTCATCTCTGTTCCAGACGACGTCGTAATGATCGACCCGGGACGATACTGCTCCCGACGAGTTGCTGCATGCCCAGCCGAGCTCATCTCCTCCACCTGCGACGTCACCTGCCCCGGCGACCCGCTGATCTTCCGCCACAACACGATCGACGTCTGCAGCTTCCTGGCTGCCAGCTCAATCTCCATCCAGCTCTCGAACTGCTGAATGTTATCAATGATCGAAGCCAGCAGACTCACGCCACGACGCTGATTCGAATCGACCCCATACTTGGCATGCAACATTTCATCGCAACTGACGACCAAGGCGTCCTGTTCATCGGCATCAACTACGACATAACCCCAAACACTCTCGACATCAAACCGGTCATTCAAAACACCTTCCGTCCCCGGATAAGCCGCTGTCTCGCGAATCGCTTCCGGATCCACAAACCGCACATGCACCGGCCAGCTGGCTTGCGAAAACTTCCTCACAAACGCTTCCCCATCCCGCCACATCCGGCGACCAAACTCACGGTAGCTGAAGTGCGCATGATTGACCGCCAGAAACTCCTTCCACAGCCGATCCGCTTCCCGCGCCAGCGCTTCGTCATCCTCTCGCTCCTGACATGACGACATCCGCGCCGCATGCGCTAGCTTCAGTCCCGGCCCCGCGACATACACCTCAAACATGCGCAGGATGTTCTTGGCATGTGGATTGACCATGACCGCTTTGCGAATCACCTTCAACAGATCCGCCCGACTCCCCGGCCACCCGCTCGTCGACGTCTGCCCCACCGGCAACCATCCTCCCCCTTCCTCCATCACCGGCTGCAGCGTCTTCCGCTCCACCAGCTCCAACACCTGCTCCGCCAACACCCGCTCCTGCTGCGCCTTCAGTTCCCAAGACTTCCACTTCTCCCGCCAATAACTCAACATCTCATTCTCCCGCTAAAAAAATTCTACCCGTGTGCCACGGCTGTCCCAGCCGTGCCGAACTTCAATTTGTACGCCTTATCTCGTTCCTTCTCCCTTGAGGGGAGCGGTTTTCCGTTCCTTCTCCCTTGAGGGGAGAAGGTGCCCGAAGGGCGGATGAGGGTGGGGCCTAGGCACTCATTCGCTCTCCCCTTGCGCCATCACCGATCAGCCAAAAACTCTCCGGGTGGCCCACCCGTTTACGGTTGGGTTCGCGCAGCGAACAAGAAGCGTCACCATACGCATCCACTCCCAACTGACGCAGTGAGTTCAGCTTGATCGCGTATGGCATTGCATCTTGTCGGCGACGCCGATCCAGCCATGAACGGCTGGACCACCCCACCGCTTCACCCCTCCCACACCGTCCCCCCAATCTCCATCCACTCCGCTGCACTCCCACCCCGGCTCATCAAATGCACACACGCCGCCCCGAGCGCAAACACCCGGTCGTCATGCCGCCCGCCCCCTCGCTGATGATCAATCCGCACCCGCCCCGCCAGCGTCTGCCTCAACTGCACGCTCGCCAGCTCATCGACAAGATCATCCGTTCCGTACGCCGTCTCCACGTGTCCACATCCGGGATACCATTCAATCCTCCTTTCGAGAATCAGCCGGCGCAACAACACCGCCAGCTCATGATTCCCCTTGCCACCGGCGAACTCAAACCGTCGCACATCATGCTCCCCTTCCAGCTTCTGAATGGTTCCCAGCAGCTGGTATTCATCGACGACAAACTCCACCGGCCCAAACCGCTGCTCAACCTCCGCAATCCACTCCTCCACCCACCCCACCGGCGTCGGCTGCCCGGGCGATGGCGTGACCACATCCATCCGATCCACGATGACGACCCCGTCGTCCAGGTGAATCACCACGCCCACCGTGTAGTCATGCTTCTCCGCATAATCGATCGCCGCGACGTAACGAATACCTTCATCGCCATAGTCGCGATAAGTACGAACCGCCTCGACACACCTCTCCGCCTCCTCGCGCGTGACGAACGACCCTTCACGCTGCTGCCACTGATTGTTCCACAACCGGTCATACACACTCGCCGGCAACAACTTGCGTTGCTCCTCCAGTGTTTCCTTCGCGATCCACGGCGCAACCGAGCCGTCCAGTGACGAGAAATGCCATGATTCGCTCGCCCGCGCCATCTCATGCACCTCCCACTGCCAGCCTCGACCGACTCCCGCATTCGTCAACACAACTAACACCCCCTCCGGCTTCTTCGCCGACGACGACACCAGCGACTCCCACAACTCCCGCCGCTCCCAGTGACACAGTTCATCGCACACCACAAAGTCCGGCAGCAGTCCCCACGAACTATTCACATCCGACGAGATCATCGTCAACTTGCTCCCATTGCGCAGACTCGTCACCTCATTGCTTGTGAACTTCAACCCCGCACACATCTCCCGATTCGAGTCGACCAGCCGACGCATCGCCTCCAGCAATAACCCCGCCTGCTCACGATCCGCTGCCGCTGCGACTCCTTCGATCCGCGTTCGCGCATGGACCAGCGCCCAGATCAACTGCATCGCCAGATCCGACGTCTTCGAATGCCCCCGTGGCCGTTGCAGCCACGCCCGACGAATGAGCGACTTCTCCGCTCGCTCCCCTCGTACCAGCGGACGAAACATCTCATCGAGCACCGCAAAATCCAACTTCTGCCACTCTGTCACCGCCTGCTTCATCGCTAATCGCTCACGCCCCGGCAGCACCAGACTTCTTCGAAACGAAGCCGGGTTCACGCGACACAGCCGACGACGGATCTCCCGCCAGGCTTCGATCTCCCTGTTCGTTAACCGCCCGAAACACGATCTCACGGAGTTCCCCATCGTCCATCCCTTCCCAATTGACCGTCGTCTCTTCATCACGCCTCTTCCAATCCACCGGCTCCCGCTCCTTGACCCACAACGACAACGCCGGCAGGCTCCCTTGCATCGCTTCCTGATAAATCTTCGCGATCACATTCTGATCCAGCGCCCGCATCACATTCCGATAACGACGAGCAAACGCCTCATCCTCCTCCAGCCACCGATACACCTCATGCACCGAAACCTCCGCCTGCCCCGCCGCGATCGCGACCGAGCCCCCTCGCAGTAAAACCTCCAACACCAACTCCTGCATCTCCTCCACGTTACTCTCCCGTAGGGTCCGCTGTGCGGACCATCAATGTGCGACTGACAGTCATGAGTCATGTGTCATGAGGAAAACCATCAAGTGTCCCTTCTCCCTTGAGGGGAGCGGCATTTCGTTCCTTCTCCCTTGAGGGGAGAAGGTGGCGGCGCTTCGCCGACGGATGAGGGTGGGGCCTAGGCACTCATTCGCTCTCCCCTCGCGCCATCACCGATCAGCCGAAACTCCCCCGGGTGGCCCATCCGTTTACGGTTGGGTTCGCGCAGCGAACAATAAGCACCACCATACGCATCCATCCCCAAATCACGCTGTGAGTTCAGTTTGATTACGCATGGCGCTGCATCTTGTCGGCGACGCCGATCCAGCCATGAACGGCTGGACCACCCCTCTCCACCTCATGTCTCAAGACTCACGACCCTCTCCCCCACACGTAATACACCGGCTGCGACCGCAAACTCTTCTCAAACGTCTCGCGCGAAACCATTCGCTTCGATCCCCCATAAATCGCCGAATGCCCTGACCGCGTTCTCTTCTTCGGCCCGTCACACACCCCGACTCTCACAAACCCCGCCCGCTCAAACAGCGGATGCACCTGCCCAATCTGCGAGAGCGCCTCAACCCACGGCGACCCGCTCAATTCGCACGCCTTCTGCAGGAACCGCGACGTCAACCCCGCCCCGCGATACGTCGGATGCATGACAACTCTCGACAAGCACATCAACTGCTCATTGACCGCTTTCATCGACAAACTCGTCACCTTCCCCGACAACCCGAAGTACCGATTCCGCAACGCCAAATTCATCGCCGGACTGGTAAACACACAAATCCCAATCGCCTCCGCTCCGTCTCTTTTTTCCGTCCCTTCTCCCCCGGGGAGAAGGTGGCCGAGTCTTCGAGGTCGGATGAGGGATCTCTGCGAATTTCTCTCACGCTCCGTTCTCACCCCCCGCCACAACACAAAGATCCGCTTCGTGAGTCCGAGTTGATGCGATCGATAATGCCAGCGAGCAAAGTACGCCCAGTCCCGCTTGGTCCCCTCGCTGATCCAGAGTTCCTTCTCAAAGCTGATCCCGCGACGAACTTTTTTTCAGCACACACAACCCCATCACCGTTCACAATCTCGACCTCCCCATCAATCCTCATCCGCACATGCACATCGGGTTGAAGGTCCTCGATCACATCTTCATGCGTCGTCGCGACGAGCACGCCCATCTGATGGCGCCGGCTCAGCTTCTTGAGATTGAACGCAATCACCTTCGCGAGCGTCCGGTCCAGGCTCGATGTGAACTCATCGATCACCAGCCACTGCGGAGTCTGCGAGATCCCGATCGCGAGCTTGAGTCGCATTCGCTGCCCGTCGCTGAGTTCCGAAGGAAGTCGCAGCATGAGATGTGCCTCACCCAGCCCGCAGGCCGAGAGTAACGCCATCGATTCTGCCCAGTCATCGGTGAACTGATCGATGACGGTTCCCTTGAGAAAGGTAATGTCATCAAACCACAACACCCCTTCCAGCTGCCCAGCCAGCGTTCGCATCAGGCTCGACTTCCCGCTTCCCGAGTCACCCGTAAACGCAATGACTTGCCCCTCCTCGACATCCATGCTCACGTCTTCCGCAATCACATGCCGGCCGATTTCTTTCGTCACCCCGAAGTGATCCATCACCCGCCCGACCCGCACCGTCATCCCCGCCGGTAAAAATTCATACGCACACGTCAACGAATAGTTCATTCTCTCTCCCGTAGGGTCCGCTGTGCGGACCGTTCCTGGTGGTTAATCGTCATGAGTCACGAGTCGTGAGTCATGAGGTAAAACTGAAAGTCATTCCTCCCTTGAGGGGAGCCATGTTTTGTCCCTTCTCCCTTGAGGGGAGAAGGTGCCCGTAGGGCGGATGAGGGTGGGGCATAGGCACTCATTCGCTCTCATTCGTTCATCGACAACAACCCAAACTTCCCGGGGTGGCCCATCCGTTTACGGTTGGGTTCGCAAAGCGAACAAGAAGCCTCACCATACGCATCCATTTCCAATTGACGCAGTGAGTTCCGTTTGATCGCGTATGGCGTTACTTCTTGTCGGCTGCGCCGATCCAGCCATGAACGGCTGGACCACCCCCTTCGACTCATCCTTCCGACTTCAACTCTTAATATGCACCTCACACTGATACTGCCGCACGATGGCATCGACGTCCCGCTCCGCTTCGTTCCAACTTTCCTTCGACATGACCAGCGTCACTTCCACTTGATCTCGTTGGGCGTAGATTGGCTCGACCATCTCAACCGGCTTGAGGGTCCAGTCACGCAGATCCTTTTCGGTGAACCCTGTCAGCGTCACATCGAAACCCGGCAGGTCTGCGAGTTCAGCAACCAGCGTCTCCAAAGCCGCGACATCCCACTCGCCACCGATGAGGTTGTTGTTGAGCGCGACATTGAGGGCCTTCTCGCGCGCTTCCTCCAACTCCACCACAACGACTTCGACTTCCTCCACCCCGCGTGACTTGAGGACGTCCAGTCGCTGATGCCCGCCGACGAGTCTCCCTGTCAGCGCGTTCCAGACCAGTGGCTGCACCAGTCCGAATTCTTCGAGTGACTTCGCCAGCGCGTTGAATCGTTTTTCTCCACGCTTGAGCTTCTTGCGCGGATTGTACGACGCGGGCGTTAACTCGCTGACTCGCTTCGTTTCGATCTTCATTTTGATACCTCAACTTGTCATTCATCGACTGTGAGTCGGGAGGGCGAACCTCCGTGTGAGCCGCTTCTATGCGTTGCGAAACTTAAACTGTGCGCTGGACTTCGATGGCCTCGATCTTCTGTGGGCAATGGCACACTGCAGAAAGCCCACCATCTGGCATCGATCAACTGGTGAGCCGGTGCAACGCGGGACAGCGGCTCGGACGGAGCCTCGCCCTCCCGTTGATGAGTCATGGAGTTTTTCAGACAACCTCCTCATCTCCCGCAGCGACGACCGGTCCAGAAGTCTTCGGGCAGTTCAAACATCTCCTGGAGTTCGCGTCGCAGGCTGGAGAGGGATCTGACGATATGCGCCCGGTCATTTCCAAACGCATCCGCGAGCATCTCGAAGGACCAGCCTGCGACTTCGCGTAGTGACAACATCGCGATGAGCCGGGCCCGCCGGGGCTTGCCCTGGATATAGTGTTCCCGGATGACGTCCCACATCTGATCGATGCCGTGTCGTTCTAAGACTGTTTTCAGTCCGTCCTGCCCAATGGTTGACATGCTGAGATCCCCGCTGATGGTCGTGAAAGGTGTGATGTTTTTCGTCGTTGCGAGCATTCCATCGGTCTCGATCAGCGACGTCTGCACCATCATTCCTGTCTGAAAATTCGAAGCCAAGAGGAAAGTGACAGCAAACTCTCAAATGGCGCGTCTATTAATTCCACAGCTGTCTTCGCGTGATGTTCGACGTTGAGCAGACTGACGGCATCGCCTATGCTGACAGAGTGAAAATGATTGATCTACATGATGTTGCAGCGGGAAGAGTGCCGTGAAACGTGTCTGCTCTGGCTTGATGATTTTGATCCTCGCGGTCCTGCTGACCGGTTGCCCGTCCGCGACTCATTCGTCGTCGAGCGCCTTGCCGGCGTTGACGTCGGTCGAGGGTCGCTGGCTGCTGAATGTCTGCCAGGAGGATGGCGAACTGACGGCTGGGATTGTCGTTATCACCAAGTCGGGGGAGAAGCTGTCCGCTTCTGTGCAGTCTTCAGCTGCGGCGACAGATTGGAAACTGGTCCAGCAATCCGTGGATGCTAAGCGAGTCTCGTTGACGTTTGATGAAGCGGGGACGTCGTATGTTTTCGATGGCAATCTGGCGCATCGCAGTGTCCTGGGAGCCTTCCAGATCAACGACGGCCCCATCGTCCCGGCTCGGATGACGCTGACAACATTGAGCGCCATCAGCGAGAGTGATGTCGAGAAAAGCTACCCTCGTGCCGAGCAGTTGAAATCTATCTTGTCGACCAGTCAGCCGATCGGCTCGTTGTTGACGTTTCTCAAAGCAGAGCTACATGATCCTCTCGATTTGTATGCCATCGAGAAGATGCTGCGGATGCTCCCCGGCCAATCGATCAGCGAGCAGGAAGTGAAGGCGTTTCTCGATCAGTCGATCGAGATTCATCAGGCCTGGGGACCTGCGCTGCTGGAAAAGTTTTATCGACAGGCCGCGATGACGGTCGCGATGTCGGGGCTCGATCAACGTCTTCTCAACGACCTGATTCGGAAAGCTCGCGAGCAGTTTCCGGAAGGGAAGTCTCCTGAACTGGATGAGGTGTTCCTGCTGACTCAGGGGGTGACGTTCATTGTCTCCAACGAGAAAGCAGAGAAAGAGAAGGGAGCCGTCATGCTCGAAGCTTATCAGGCCAAGCATCCTTACGACCCGACCTCGCGATTAGCGCTGGCTGAGTATGAGCTGGCCAATGAACAGCTGGAACTGGCGATGAACCGATTCGCGGAACTGGCCCTCTTACCTCAGATGGAACAGGCAGTCCGCGAGATGCGCAGCAAAGCCGATGGCGAGACGCAGTCCTTAGGAAACGAGGTGGTCGAGTTGTGGAAAGAGATCAAAGGGACGAGCGAAGGTTTGGCTCCCTATCTTCGCGAGCGATATCAGGCTGCAACGAAATCTTTAATCCCCTTGTTTCCTGCGATGCCCCTCAAGGAGGAACCGCGTCGACGAGCGGTCGTCTGTGAGCTCTTCACAGGCGGCGGTTGCATTCCGTGTCTGTCGGTCGATCTAGCGCTCACGAATCTTGAAACGATTTATCCTGCGCCGGCCCTGATCACGTTGCGCTATCACGAGCATACGGCTGGCCTTGATCCCCTCGTCAACGAGTACAGCGAAGAACGATTTGAGTACTACGCAACCAGGCGTTCTAACCCGCAAGAGCAAGTCGGAACGCCGACGGTCGTTCTGAACGGTCGCATGACTCCGCCGCTGGGGGGACGTGTTGGTGATACGCAAGCGAGGCTGGGCGTCTTGAAGTCCATCGTCGACGATCTGCTCATGCTGACGACGGATGTCACGTTGAAGCTGGAGCCAGTGACGTTTGAGAACACCAAGTTCGCCGTCAAAGCAACAGGTCTCCCGGAGGCTCAGCTGGCTGACCTGCGGGCTCACGTCATCCTGGCCGAGACGCTGCTGTGGGCTCCTTCCCGGAATGGAATTCAGGAGCACGAGATGCTGGTCCGAGGAGCCGCGACGCCGGTGGAGGGGTTGCCAATCGATAAGTCCGAATGGACGGGCGAAGTGACGATTGACCGCGCTTCGCTGGAAGCATCTCTGGTGAGCTATGTGGCGGGAATCGAAAAGAAGCACGAGATGTCGTTCCCGGAGAAATCGACAACACCAGGGCCGATGAAGGTCATCGCGCTGATTCAGAATGCAAAGACCGGCGAGATCCTGCAGGCCGCGATCGCGAACGGGCCGTAAGGGGTGATTGGCAATGAACGCGATCGCATTCCCTTATAAGAACGTTTCGGGATATTGCCTGTTGCGGGTTGTCGAGATGTGAGCTGGCGAGTGCCTATCGCCCACCCTCATCCGCCCTTCGGGCACCTTCTCCCCTCAAGGGAGAAGGAACGATAGACCGCTCCCCTCAAGGGAGAAGGAACGATAGACCGCTCCCCTCAAGGGAGAAGGAACGATAGACCGCTCCCCTCAAGGGAGAAGGAACGAAGATGCGGGCGTTGGGCACTTCGCAGAGTTCCCTCATCCGTCAGCACTGTGTTTAGTAAACACCTTAGGTGTTGCGCTGCCACCTTCTCCCCGGGGGAGAAGGGACGAAAGGTTATCTAGGCTGTGTAAGTCGGGAAGCTCGTATATCCTTCGGCTCCGGAGGAATACCAGAGCTTCATCGAGGCGACTGGGGCGAGGGGCCAGTTGTTCTGGAAGCGGGCGACCAGATCCGGGTTGCTGATGAAGGGGCGACCGTAGGCAACGAGGTCGGCGTGGCCTTCGGCGATTGCTTTCTCACCAGCTTCTTTTGTGTAGCCACAGTTGGCCATCAAGGGGCCTGAGAAGACTTTGCGGAAGTCCTCGAGTGTCATCGGGCTGCCGCTTTTGTGGAATCCAAAGGCGAGTCCATCCATGACGTGCAGGTACGCGAGGTTGCGTTTGTTGAGTTCGCTCGCGGCGTAGGTAAATTGTTCGTGGAAGTCGGGAGAGCCCATGTCGCCGTAGACGCCGTTGGGGGAGAGACGAACGCCGACGCGGGTGGACTCCCAGACGCTGGTGACGGCATCGGTCACTTCGAGCAGGAAGCGGGCACGTTTCTCGATTGACCCGCCGTAGTCATCGGTGCGGTGGTTCGATTTCGACTGCATGAACTGGTCGACCAGATAGCCGTTGGCCCCGTGAATTTCGACACCATCGAAGCCCGCGTCTTTGGCGTGTTGAGCGGCGGTCTTGTAATCATTGACGACGCCAGGGATCTCGTGGGTTTCAAGTGCACGAGGGACTTCTCGCGGCTTCTTGCCTTCCAGTGTATGGGCGCCATCGTCGTTGACGGCGATCGCAGAGGCGGAGACGGGCAGCTCGCCATTGTGGAAGGACGAGTGGCTTTGACGTCCCATATGCCACAGTTGCAGGAATATGTGCCCACCGGCGTCATGGACCGATTTGGTGACCTGCTTCCAGCCTTCGACCATCTCCGGGGTATAAACACCGGGAGCGTTTGGCCAGCCATAGCCTTGAGGCGAAATGGCGGTGGCTTCCGAGATGATCAGGCCGGCTGAAGCTCGCTGGGTGTAATACTCGGCCATCAGATCGTTGGGAATACGCGTAACACCGGCACGAGCTCGGGTCAGTGGAGCCATCACGACACGGTTAGGAAGCTTGAGGCCATGAAGGTCATAAGAAGTCATGAGAGCAGACATCGGCGTATCTCCAGATGCAAATGAACGCGGCGCAGGGACACAGTGGTGTCGCAGCAGAGGGGGAAGTCTTACAGGCGAATTCCCCACATCGGAATTCTATCGCAGGTGGCAAGCCGTGATCGAAGGAGTCGCATCACCGTTCGCTGATGACTGCCACGAAACCGCCGTCGTTGTGGGATGTCGGCTCGGTTTGTTCGCGGTGTTCGAGATAATAATTCGGTGACGAGGAGAGGAGCGACGAGATGAGTTGGTCGTTTTCGTCACGTTCGAGGCTGCAGGTGGAGTAGATCAGTTTTCCGCCGGGCTTCAAATGAGACAGCATCCGGTGCAACAGGTCCGCCTGGAGATCAGAGAGTTCGCGGATGTCGTCGGGGGTGAGACGTCCACGGACTTCGGGGCGTTTGTGGAGGACGCCGGTGTTGGAGCAGGGGGCATCGATGAGGATACGGTCGAACTTGCGACCGGCGAGCTGGCTGGAAGTGCGATCGATGAGCTGGGTCTGGATCGACTTGAAGCCCTGACGCGTTGCGTTTTCTCGCACGCGGACCAGACGCGCGGGCTTGATGTCGCAGGCGACGATGACGCCGGTGTCTTTCATCAGTTCTGCGATGTGGGTCGTCTTGCTGCCGGGGGCGGCACACAGATCGAGGACGTGCATGTGGGGTTTGGGATCGCAAAGTCGGGCGACCTTCTGAGCAGTTTCGTCCTGGACGGAGAAGACGCCGTCTTTGTAGCCTGGGAGCTCAGCCAGTGAGACGTTCTTGATCAAGCGGATGGCTTGTGGCTCATCACCCGCGATGGCTTCGATGGAGCCCTGTTGCAGCGAGGCAAGGTAGTCGTCGCGAGTTGACTTGAGGGGATTGACGCGGAGGGTGAGGCGCGGGTCATCAAGAAAAACGAGGCCACGTTGACGGGCTCGCGCGAAACTGGCGATGGGGTCGATGGCAGGTTCCGTCATCCAGTCTTTGACGAGCCAGTCGGGAAGGCTGAGGGTCTCAGCGAGGTAGGTCGCCATTGTCGAGACGCGCGAGGCAGCCAGATCGGGACGCGGGAAAAGATCCTGATTGAGCAGCCAGGCCTGTGTTTCGTTGACTGGCAGGAGACGCATCGGCTCGAGCGGCGTCTCGGGTTGCTCAGGATTGGTGAGGGTCAAGCCAGCTGTGTTGCTGATGTTGGCCTGATAACTGATCCGCCCGGCTTGCATCCGCTGGAGATTTCGCAGGACGCCGTTGATGAGCTTCGTGATATGCGGCTTGTCGATGAAGCGTGCGAGTTCGACCGTCTCGTGGATGGCGGCGTGTTCGGGGATGTTCTCCATGAAGAACAGCTGCGTCACGCCCAGGCGCAGGATCTGCCAGAGGGCGGGGTGGGTCTCGGATTGCTTACGCGTCATGACTTGTCGCAGCAGGCGATCGACCGTGTAAACGCGACGCAGCGTCGTCTCGGCCATGTCGACAGCGAGACGTTTCTCTTGCGGTGGAATACCGCTGTATTCCGGAGCGGTGATGAGCTGCGACAAGAATTCGCCGGAGCGGTCATGCTCCTGCAGGAGTCGAAACGCGATCTGACGGGCGGTGATGGCGGGTTGTTCGCGTTTCATGAGAGGGTCGCAGAAGCCAGCGAGGAGAGGTGGAACCACCAGGGCACGAAGGCACCAAGGGGGAGCAAGAAATATTTATCACAGAGACACAGAGAACACGGAGGGGGGATTACGGAGAGTAATTGATCGCGACGCGGGCGCGAAGGAAGCGGGAGTCGCTATTCGGGCGGAAGCTTTTTATCGAGGTCTGTTAGGGCCAGTCGCATCAGTTCGCCGCTGCGTCGACAAAGATAGATGTCCGGCCAGTTGGTCGTTCGGTGGGCGTCGCGGAGCTTCTGCCAGATGGCGTCTTGTGGTTGTGACAGGTCGACCGGTGTGTCGAGGAGCATGAGCTCGTTGCGGGAAGTGATAGTCGCCGGGTGGATGGGGACGAGGGCGAGGACGTACTCGTTGGGATCCCCTTGATCGAGCGCGAAGCCGTTGGTTTGGTAGGCAGCTGGTAAGGCGACGGGGAAGAACGAGACCTGAGTCTGGCTTTTTGTCACGATCGTCTTTGATGCTGAGATGAGGTCTTGAATGTCGACCGGGGTTGGTTGGTCTCCATCGGAGTGCAACGCATCAAGCCAGCAGGAGGTCACCAGACCATTCTCGCTCGCGAGCAAGACGGGTTTCTTCTCGAACAGCTCACGATATGTTTCTCTTAATGCGGACCGGGCGTCTTCGTTGTACCTGTGCGATGACGCCTGCTTGACTTTGGGCAACATGATCATCACAGACGCGATGATAATGAACGCCAGGACCAGCCATTCGGCGAGTGTAAAAAATAGAAGTTTGTGTGCTTTTTTCTCACTCATTGAAATACCCCCAGTCCCGGCCATCGCCCATGGGGATCAGCGTGACGGATTCTCGCATGGGTGTGTCGTCGTAGTTTTGGGCGGGGAGGAAGTAGAGGGTGTCCCGATGGAGGCTGATCCGAAGTTCGACGTCGAGCATCCAGTCGGTGTCAGGATACTCGCCAGGGATCTCTTCCTTGCGGTAGAAGTGGTAATCGGGACAGCAGGATGCGCCGGTCGATGGGATCGCGGTGAGATACTTTGGCGTCAGTTCAGCGAGCGTCTTCGGAACATTCCCGTTGTGATCGAGACGATAGGCTTCGATGGCATTGATGAGAGGCTGGCTGCTTCGCGCGATGACGTGCATCGAGTTGCGGTGCTCACGACGAACAGCAGAGATGGCGGGAAAGAATGCGAGAAATGTCATGACGATGAACAAACTGCTCGCGAATAACCAGAGCAAGGCAAGTCGTTGGGACGATTTCGCGAAGATGGCATAGATCCCCAGGGGAATCCAGAGGAGGATTGAAAAGCAGCCGAGCAGTAACGCGATGGGGATCCCGCGGACAAGATTTGCTGCAGCGGATTGATGATGAGAGTAGGTCGCGTAAAGAAACCAAAGCGGCAGGGGAGACAGGCCGATGAGCAGAACGATGGCTGTTGCGAATAAGTGATGCCGATGACTCGTGTGTTCTTGGGTCGTCATTGATGATCGTCCATATTACGCCCTTAGAAGACAGGGGGTTCACACCCCCCGCTCGCCTAAGAGAGTATACGGGCGAATCTTTGTGATTGCTGGCGCGAAATGGTCAGGCGGCTTGGCCTTGGCGGATCGCGACGCCGTTGAGGCGGTCTTGGAAGCCGTTGTCGCGTTGTTGGCGGAGCAGTTCCAGGCCTTCGCTGAGCATGGGCATCGGGCGACCCAGGGCGGCTTTGATCTTTTTGGTTTGCAGGGAGGTTTCGCCGTAGCCGTAGCGGAGGTGGTGTTCTTCACTGGCGATTTCGTTCGCGAGTGTGAATGGGACGCGGGCGCGCGGGCCTTCTAGATAAAGCATCATCTGGTGCATGAACTGCCACGGATTGACGCGCTCTGCGCCGGCGATGTGATAGAGGCCGGAGAGGTCGTGTTCGAAGCTGGCGAGGAGAATATCGGCCAGTTGGACGGCGTGGATCGGGGTCGCGTGTCGCAGGCAGTCGAGGTCCATGCGGGCGGCTGAGTCGAAGTGTCGAGCCAGTCGCGAAACGCCTTGAGCGGCGATCCCTTCCGGAGACCAGCCGAAGGTGTTCGAGCGGACGACATGGGCATTCGGGTTCCAGCCGAGGACTTCTGACTCGAGTTGGCGGTACAGTTCTGCCGTGTTGGTCTGGCAGTAATGAATGCCTTCTTCTTCGTGAAACATCCAGGGGCCGGTGAAGATGGCGTCACAGGACAGCCAGGTCAGCGAGATCTCGCGATCCGCCGTGAGGCGTCCGAGGGCACGGGCGGCATCGAGCTGGCGAGCTGGAGTGATTTGATGCTGACCCGGTTCGAGCCAGCAGTACGAGCCAACGGGTTCGGTGCAGATGATCCACTCCGGGTGGACGTCATCGACGATTTTGGACAGGGACGCGAAGTCGCGTTGATTGGAGAGGATGGTTTCGACGCCTGACGGCTCGACCCTGGTCTGACTGGCAAGTCCGACGACGTGATACTCTTCGGCGAAGCGGGTCGCGATATTAGCGCCCAGCGTGGAATCGATTCCCATGATGAGAATGGTGCTCATGTCGGCCTCCTGCCTGGAACAAATGCTCGAGATCGAAACGCGCCTGCTGGCTCCTACCAGTCGACGCGGGTCGCCCGACAACTTGTCGGAACGTGGCATTTTAGCAATCGGACGAAAAATGGGTAAAGGGCAGTTTTTAAGTCATGAGGTTGGAGTCATGAGTCATGAGTCATGAGGGGAAGAGCTGGCGATTTGCGTCCGCATTGAAGCGATAGTAAGCTGGAAACAAACGATGAGAGAAGTTCAGCTTTAAAGGGTTCATGATGCCGTTGCGAGATCATTTTCATCCGCCGATCTCTCGAAATTTCGGATGGGAAGGATTTCATGGGAGCTGGCCTGCGATGCTGGTGGGGCGGGTCCGTCACTTGCTACCGCCAGGCTACATTGCGGAACCGCGGGCTCGGATGGGACAGTATTTTGAACGGGATATTGGCACTTTTGAGCATGAAACAACGTCGTCTGATAGCATCGGGGGAGAGTCAGCCGCGACGATGTCTCAGATGATTGCTGAGCCGACGATCTCAGCCGACATTGATATCGGCGATCAGCATGAGTACGAAGTGTTGATCTACGATGTGGAGCGTGAGAAAACGCTAGTGGCGGCTGTGGAATTTGTCAGTCCAGGGAATAAGGATCGAGCCGAGCACAGGCAGGCATTCGTCGCAAAATGCTCCACACTCCTGCAGCAGAGTGTCAGTGTCGCGATCGTGGATATTGTCACGGGGCGCAGTGGCAATCTGTACGCGGAATTACTGGCAGAACTGGGTGTCACTGATCCAACACTCGGCGTTGACGTTCAGTCGTTGTATGCCGCCAGTTGTCGGACACGGACTAACAATCACCGCAGCCGCTTTGATGCCTGGGCTTATCCGGTGGCATTGGGGCAGCCGCTTCCTGTGCTTCCCCTCTGGTATGCTCCCGATCGGGCGGTGACGCTTGATCTCGAAGGGAGTTATGAAGATACGTGCCAGCTGCTGGGTATCGGGTAAGGTCTGACGCCCCGACAAAAACGCAAAACGGGCTTGTGGTGGGTGGGGGAGTTGTGTCACTATTCTCCTCTTAATGGAAGCAGTTCGATTTTGTTGCTCAAGGATGAGTGATAAGTTCGCTGCGATGCTGGTAGTTTCGGTGATGATGCACGAGGCAGACAATCCGATCCGGTGGTCGACCGCTCCGTCGTTTGGCGCGACGTGTGACGAGGTCGCGCGGCGTCTGGCTGAGTGGACGCGAAACGACGAGCCGACGAATGCGGACATCTCGGTCGTCAAACAAGGGCCACATCGACGTGTCTTGCGAATGGCTGTCGACGGGCAAGTCGTCTTTTTGAAACAACAGCCCGCAGCCTCGCTCGTCAAACGTCTTCAACTGCTGGTACGACGATCAAGCTGTGAGCGCGAGTTTATTGCTTATCAGCGATTGCGAATGCTGGGGATTCCGACGCCGCTGCCGATGGCGTGGGGGCAGCAGCGATCGTCGAAGCGTGTTACGTCGTACCTGCTGACGTCGGAATTATGCGACGCGGTTCCGCTGGATGTATTGACGACGGACGCTGACCATCCGTTAACAAAAGCGATTGGCGAATCATCACTATTACGAAGGGTCCTGATTGCGAAACTGGCGATGCTAACGGCTCGTCTGCATCATGCGGGGCTGTTGCATACGGACTATCACGCGGGGAATCTGCTGGCGGTCTGGAACGAAGCATCTGTTGAGGACGTCGAACTCTTCCTGATCGATCTGGCTCCGATCAAATCGATCAGCCAGTTAACGACGAAGCAGCGTTTGCAGAATATCGCTGTGTTGTTTCACACGTTCGCACAGCTCGTCCGCCCGGCTGATGCGGCGCGGTTCTGGCGTGACTATCAAGCTGCTCTCTCCGAACTGGGGGAAGCCGCCGCTTCGAGCGTTGAATTGCGAGGTCTGGTCCGCGATGCGAACAGTGTCGTCATTCGACACCAGGAGATCGCGTATCAAAAAGCGGATCGCAAGTGGGAACGCGGTAATCGTCGTCTCGTCATACGACGACAGGGGGCCTACAATGCGCGAGGCCTGGCGGACCTCAAGTCACAGGGACTCGTCGAATTGTTGACGGAGCCGAATCAGCTCCTGGCGAACGTGACCGATGCGGATTATCGCAAGCGATCGACCTCGCGATTCGTGGTGAAGACGACCTGGCCATCGCGCGAGTCGGGTCCCATCTTTGTCAAACGGATTCAGAGTCCGCGTCTGCGCCATTGGGGCTGCATCCTCTCGGGGATTTTTACTAAGACACGACGGACATGGGAATTCGGGCACGCGATGCTGCGTCGCGGGATCTCGACGCCAAAGCCGCTGATGTTTGTGGAACGTCCGGTCTCGAAGTCGCTGTTTTCGCCCGTCGAAGAAACGCTCGTCACGCAGGAGGCGATAGGGCTAGTGCCACTGGCGCCGTTTGTGAAACATGTGTTGTCCTCGCAAACGTCCGAGGTCCAGCGGGACTGGCGTTTGCGTTATGCGAAACTTCTGGGACGCGAATTGGCGAAGTTTCATCATGCCCGCTTTGATCATCGCGATTTGAAAGCGATGAACATTCTGGTTGCGGAAGATGTCCACCAGACGTCCTACACGATTCTCGATCTGGATGCTGTGCGTCGGTGGAATGTCCTGCCGACGGTCTTGAGGAACAAGAATCTTGCGAGGATCGTCTCCAGTCTGATGGAGGTTTCGACCGTCTCGCCGAGCGATGCGTTGCGTGGGTTGGTTGCGTACCGACGCATGACCCGTCGACTTGCCCTTGCTGAAATCGAGAGCGGGCGAGACGATACGGGCTGGAAATCACAGTGGCGTGAAACGGCGAAACTCGTGGATGGCTATCAGTCTCGTAAGTTCAAACCACCACGACTCACAACAAAATCGTCATCAGTCGTTACAATGTCCACCCATAGAAAAGCCGCGTGAGCAGCAGACCTTCCATAACGCAGAGTTCCATCAGCATCAGTTCTCGACTGAGATGCTGCATGAAAACGGCTGCGCGAATTTATGGGAGGGCGAGGCTCCGTCCGAGCCGCTGTTTCTCGTTGCAAAAGTCGAGCAGTGAATCGAGCTCGGATGGTGTGCAGGGTTCTGGAAGCTTTCGTGGCCATCATCGTCCTATGCATGGTTGGAGTTTCGCAACGCAAAGTAGCGGCTCGGACGGAGCCTCGCCCTCCCGGCTGTTGCTCTGCGCGATGTTGTTGACTTGTACGGGGTGCATGTGGGCTGGCGGCAACAAAGCCGCCAAGCTGCCTGACAATTATACGGTTCGTGCTGAGCAACTTCGGGTGCACAGTGACAAGAAGCTGTCCGCCAATCATGAGCTGATGCTCGAGCTCAAGAAGCTTCGTCGGCAGGTGAGTGAAGAGATCGAGATTCCTCTTCAGGATCGCGAAGTCGTCGTGTATCTGTTTACGGACGAAGCAGAGTATCAAGAGTATTTACAGGCGGCGTATCCTGGCCTGCCGAATCGTCGGGCCTATTTCATTGGGACGTCGTCCGAGCTGGCGGTCTATACATTCTGGGGCGACCGCATTCAGGAAGACATGCGTCACGAGTTCACTCATGGGTTGCTGCATGCGGCGATGAAAGATGTCCCTCTGTGGCTGGACGAGGCGCTCGCGGAGTACTTCGAAGTGCAAGGCCCCGTGCCGGGAGGCGTGAATCGTGACTCAGTGCAGTCACTGCTGACGGCTCTGGAGAATGACTGGAGTCCGAACCTGGGGCGACTTGAAACCCTGACGCAGGTCCATCAGATGCAGCAGCTCGATTACCAGGAAAGCTGGGCCTGGATTCACATGCTCATGCACGAGTCGACGGTCTCGAAAGCCATCCTGCTGGAATACCTGCATGACCTCCAACGCGGCAAGAACCCTGGCTCCTTCGAAGCCCACCTTGCTTCACGCATGCCCGATTATCGCCTGCGACTGATCGCGCACCTGGCCAAATCGCTGAACCAGCCGATGATGACGATGAACTCGCGATAGTTGTTTTGCGATCGCGTTAAGGCTGAGGCGTGTGAGCTTGTCAGGTAGTTCTGCTACAAACGATGACGCTCATCGGTTACGATCATCTGGTAAAGACCCGCCTCCCTTCCCGCCGCTAATGAACAGGAACTCGCCTCATGCAGCGACTGTCCCTTTTGATGATTGTTCTCATGATGCCCGCCGTTGTCGTTGCTCAGACATTGACGCCGCCAGAAAATCTGGTCACGGAAGGGATCCCGCCGATTCCGATGACGCTGCCGGATTCGGTCAATCGGTACACCGAAGCTCGTGCGGCGTCGTTTGTTGACTGGCATCCGACAGAAAAGCAGTTGCTCGTTTCGACACGCTTCGGCAATACGAATCAGATTCACCTCGTCAAACAGCCTCTGGGGGCCCGCAGTCAGCTGACGTTCTTCAATGAACCTGTCGGCAGCGCCAGCTTCGAGCCGAACACGGGCGACTACTTCATCTTCTCCAAGGACATTGGCGGGAATGAATTTGGTCAGCTGTTTCGTTTTGACCTGCAGTCGCGCGATGTCACGCTGCTGACCGATGGGGGGCGTACGCAGAACGGCGGGTTGTTGTGGAATAAGGCCAAGACGCAGGCTGTGTATTCGTCGACACGACGCAATGGAGCGGATCGCGATCTCTGGATCATGGACCCGAAGAATCCGTCCCAGCAGGCGCTGGTGATTGAACTGCCCGGCGGTGGGTGGGGGGCTTCGTCCTGGTCGGGCGATGATTCGAAGATCGTTCTGTCCGAGTACAAGTCGATCACGTCGAGCAAGCTGTGGATGCTCGATGTGAAAAAGAAAACCAGAACGCTGATCACAACCGACGGTGAAGACATTGCCTGGGGCGAAGCGAAGTTTCATCCTAAAGATCCGACGAAGCTCTACGTCACGACCGACAAAGGGAGTGAATTCCAGCGGCTAGGGATTCTCGAACTCGAAGGGGAGAAGCTGACCGTTCTGACGGACATCATTCCCTGGGACGTCGAGTCCTTTACGATCACCGAAGATGGCTCCAAGCTGGCCTTCGTGACCAACGAAGCAGGGATGTCGACGCTGTACATCATGAATACGGCTGACAGTTCCTTCTATAAGGCAGAAGGTCTGCCTCCCGGAGTCATCGGCGGTTTGTCATGGCATAACAATAACGTCGATCTGGGGCTGACTTATGCCTCGGCGAAGTCGTCCTCGGATGTTTATTCGTACGATACCAATGCGTTGCAGTTCACTCGCTGGACGGAAAGTGAGTTGGGCGGTATGAATCCTGAGAGTCTTCAGAACGCGGAACTGATCAAGTGGAAGTCATTCGATGGGCTGGAAATCTCGGGCTTCCTGAATCGTCCTGCTCCCAAGTTTACGGGGAAGCGACCCGTCATGATCCTGATCCACGGCGGCCCAGAGTCACAGGCTCGTCCGGGATTCATGGGGCGTTATAACTACTACCTCAACGAGTTGGGGATCGCGATCATCCAGCCGAATGTTCGCGGGTCAGCAGGGTACGGGAAGTCGTTTGTCAAACTTGATAATGTTCTGTTGAGAGAAGACTCCGTCAAGGATATCGGGGCTTTGTTTGACTGGATCGCGGAGCAGCCTGATCTTGATTCCCAGCGGATCATGGTGATGGGAGGCTCTTATGGTGGTTACATGACGCTGGCTGTCTCGACGAACTATCCGGAGAAGTTTCGATGTTCGGTCGATATCGTCGGGATCTCGCATTTCGGGACCTTCCTCAAGAACACGGAAGACTATCGACGCGACCTCAGACGTGTGGAATACGGCGACGAGCGCGACCCGGAAGTCGCTGAGTTCTTCGAGAAGATTTCGCCCCTCAACAATGCCGCGAAGATCAAGAATCCGCTCTTTATTATTCAGGGTCAGAACGATCCTCGCGTCCCACTTTCAGAAGCCGAGCAGATGCGAGACAAGGTGAAGACGCAGGGCACGCCGGTCTGGTATCTGATGGCAAAAGACGAGGGCCACGGCTTCCGCAAAAAGCCCAATGCGGACTTCCAGTTCTACGCAACGATCATGTTCATGCAGGCCTACCTGTTGAACGAGAAAGAGTAAGGACGCGTCTTCTGAGGCGAGCGGGGGGTGTCAATCCCCTGTCTTATTCGGCATACTGTTTATCAACGCATCGAATACGCCTACAGTCTCTCCGATCTTCCCCGTCCTGAAGGGACGATTTCTACCAGCCCAGGATGAAATCCTGGGTTAGGACGCGAGAGAAAGCACACCCACCCTGAAAGGGTGGTTTCATCGTCATCCACGTTATTGACTTGCCACGTTTGAGCAAGACTCCTCCTGCCTTGAAGAACTGGTCATCAACTCGCTCAATCCCAGACGAAGCGTTCATCCCACTCGATTTCATAGCGTTTCAGCCATGTTCGTAGTTCGTCCTGGAATGATTCTTTGGCGTGGTGCTCCGGTTGATGCAGGATGTACTCTCGCACCCTTTCCACGTTTGACTGGCTGACGGAAAAGGCTGCGTAACCGGCTTGCCATTGGAATGGGACGGGAAGGTCGCGTGTCTGATTGATCCAGTGAGAGGACTGAGATATGAGCGATTTTACGACATCAGCGAGGGAGAGTGTCCGTCCGAGTTGGAACAGCATGTGAACGTGGTCAGTGATGCCGCCGACGATGAGTGATAGGCAGCCGATGTTATTGGCAATGCCGCCGAGAATTTTGAACGCCTCATCTCGCCAGACGTCGTGGAGGAGTGGTTCGCGATTTTTGGTGGAGAAGATGAGGTGGATGTAGATCTTCGCCAGGGATTGGGCCATGGTGGATTCTCGCGGTGAGCGACCCCTACAGGGTCGGGAGAAGAAATTGATCCTCACGAACCCCAGGATTTCATCCTGGGCTGGTAGAAATCGTCCCTTCAGGACGAGGGAGATTGAAGGCACTGCAGGGGTTTTTCGTGTCGAATAAGACAGGGGGTTCACACTCCCCGCTCGCCTTTTTAGGCGGCGTCGCGGCTTAGTTGGCGGATGAGTTCTTCTGCGGTGAACTTTTCGTGGAGGAGACGTTGGAGAGGCAGGATGTTTTCTTCCTGCCACGTCTTGATGGAGGTCAGCGATTCCCGGGACTGTGTCTGCAGGGCGTCGAGCATCTGGGCGATCTTGTCGGAGATCGCAGACAGCGCGGCTTCCTGGGACATGGCTTTCTTCCAGACTTCTTCGGCTTTGGCCTGGGCGTCGTGGAGTTCGCTGACTTGTTCGGCGAGGAAGACTTTAGCAGCGTCTTCGATGACGAGCTTTTCCTGGATCGCCAGTTCTGCTTCGACGTCGTCTTCGCTGAACTTCTCGACGAGGGCGCGATGGGCCTGGTCGACATGCACCTGGCGCTCGATGACAACGCGGTGCAGGCCTGAGAGTTCGTCGCGGAGTTCTTCGAGACGCTGGCGTCGGTTTTCGAGTTCGACGGAGAAACTGTTGGCGATCAGCAGTTGCTGCTCGAATTCGGCGTGGCGATCGCTGTTGTGAATGTTCTTCATCAGATCGGCGAGGGTCTGGCATTCGGTGACGGCGCTGCGGACGCGTGCCAGCTGACCATCGAGAAGTTGCTCGCGGGTGTCGAGGCGATCTCGCTGCTGATGGAGCTGCGACGAGCGGAGTTCGAGGACTTCGCGTTCCTGCTGCAGCTGCATGCGTGCCTGCTGGTAGTCGACCAGAAAGCGGTGATTGGCCTGTTCGAGTTGCTGGCGCTGCTTATCGAGGTGCTTTTGCTGGAACGCGATGCGACGCTCGATTAGCTTGGCCTGCTCTTCGTCGATCGTCTCGACAGGAGCGGTGGCTTCGACCGGCTCGATCATCAAAGATTGCTGGGCTGCTTTGGCGTTCTGGTAAGCCTCGATGGCTTCATGATCGATCACGGGTTCGGGAGCGTCAGCGACGACGGTCTCGACGACTTTTTCAACGACCTTCTCGACGACGGTTTCCACAACGGTTTCGGTAACAGTCACGGGCGGCTCGGCCAGTTTTGCAGCGAGCGTTTCCGCCAGCGATTCTCGATCTGCTCTTGCAGCGACGAGTTCCTGCGCGATGGCAGTCGTGCGAGCCTCTGCCTGGATGACCTGAGCGTGTGTTGCAGTGAGCATGTCTTGAAGACGGCGGATCTCCGAGTTCGTTTCGCTGCGGTGTGAGGCTTCCTTCATCAGTTCGCCGTGAATGCCGAGGAGTTCCGCGTGGAGCATCTCCAGTTCGGCTTCGACTTCACTGCGGAGCACCTTCTCGTGTTCGCATTGCTTACGAAGTGTTTCCAGTTCCGGCTGGGCCGCTGCGAGTTGTGAGAACGCATCTTCGCGCGAACTCTTTTCGACTTCGAGCAGTTGAATCAGGCCACTGAGTTGCTGACGAGTCGATGTCAGTTCCGCGACATTGCCTTGCTGCTGCTGATGGGTGGAGGATTCTTCCATCCGTGTCAGCTGAGCAGCAAGGTTGTCAATAAGAAGTTCATAATCTGCGACGTACTGAGCCTTCTGGTCGACGTCGTGTCGTTGTTCGTCGAGGGCGGCTTTCTGGCGAGTCAGCTCCTGCTGGAATTCATCGAACTGAGATTGAGCAGCCATGACGGCCTGATGGAACTGATTCTGCTCGTCGTCCTGCTCTGCTTTTCTCTGGCGCAGTGACTCGATTTCTTTCTTCTTGACCTGCTCGAAGGCGAGGCGCTCGCGGGCGAGTTGTTCTTCGTGAGCGAGACGCTCTTCGGCGATATCGCGCTGGAACTCTTCGCGATCGGCATCGATGCTCTGCTGGAACTCTTCGCGCAGGCGTGAGAATTCGACCTGCAGAGGGGAAGTCGGAGCCTGGTTTTTGAACTGCTGGTCGAGGGAGCTGAGGTCAAGTTCGGTCTCAGGGACCGCCTCGACGCGGACAACTTTCTGCTGCATCTGAGACATCTGCAGACGAAACAGACGTCGTTCCTGTTCGAAGGACGCAAGCTGTTTATGAAGCGACTCTTCCCGTCGAGAGAGGTCCGCCATCCGGGTTTCGAGCTGGGCGAAGAGTTTGCCCGCTTCGCCGATCAGGTTGTCTTCGGGCAACGTGGGGCGGTATTCGACCTGGTAGGAGAGAACATCCGGCTCGACGGCGGGTGGTTCCGGGGCGGCGTTGTAATGCGGGTGCGGACCGTCCACGCGGATCGTCTGGTTGATCCAATGCGAGGGAGCAGGGCCATAGACGGCGTGGGGCGACGTCTGTCCCTGTGTGTTCACGGCATGCGACCGTGACGTGGGCCCGTTCATAACTTCCTCGAGACGTGAGATGGAGACGTGACAACGGAGGGTGACTCGCAGGATTGCGGGTCAGTGTTTGGCTCTGGACCCTACTCGAAAGGGGAAAACGTGCCTATCCGTTTCGCCACGCCGAAGTGCAAAGAGGGGCTGAGTTTGTAGAAACGACAAGAAAACGCCCCGAATTGCGACATTGCGGACTCATGGGGGCTGGTTTGGACACTCTCGGAAACCAAGTGTCCACGAATTAGTCGTTGTTGACTGGTCTGGCCAGTTTTGTGTCAAGAGTCTGATTTTGCTTGACACAATGGGGGGAAGCGGGTGTAATAGTCCGTTCGCTAACTTTTTATGCCTGATCGTGGGGACCTTCGGGCGATAAAAAGGGACGCGGCACACACCTGAAGATCACATCTTTCGGTCGTGTTTTTAGGCTGGGGGAACACGATTCCCTCCTCACCGTTTGCAGGCTGCCTATCTTCGCTAACCGGGTGATTGTCGTATTTGGCAAAACGTCAAATGCTTCGGTCGCGTTCCAGTTCGCGTATCCAGATTCTGGCTAAGCCTGTACACTCCCGACCACTCGTCGAACAGATCTCAAGTGATCCGTCTCGGGTTTTGCCCTGAGCCGTCGATTTTCATTTGAGTCCTCTGCCTCTACGAACCACGGTCACCATTCCAATTCGAAGTACCAATGTCGTCACAACAGTGATGTTGCTGCAACATTTCGTTTCGCAGTGCGCTTAGTCCTTCATGGGCCGGTTGCACTGTCACAACGGCTTCGATGTGAGGTTGCGGGGCTAGGTTTATGTCGACATCAAGCTATCACTATCCACGCGTGGTCATTTCAGGCCTGGGGGTCGTTTCGCCAATCGGTATTGGCAAGGAGACCTTCTGGGACAACCTGAAATCTGGACGCTCGGGCATCGACTTTGTCAATTCGATCCCTTCCGAGACGCTGCCGTCCAAGTTCGCTGCGGAAGTCAAGAACTTCAATCCGCTGGACTACCTGTACAATAAAAAGTTCCTCAAGGTCATGTCACGCGACATCCAGCTGGGTGTCTGTGCGGCTTCGATCGCCATGAAAGACTCCGGCATCAAGGCGGGGATGGTCGATCCAATCCGCATGGGTGTCGAGTTCGGAGCGGGTCGCATTTCTTCGACTCCCGATGAGCTCGTCGACGCTGTCATCGATTTCGAAGACGTTGACGACGATCAGTTCACCCGCTGGGGCGAAGACCGTATGGGCAAGATCTGCCCCCTCTGGTTGCTCAAGCAACTGCCGAACATGCCGGCCTGCCACGTCGCGATTGAACACAACGCCCAAGGCCCGAACAACACGATCACGTCCCGTGAATCGTCTGCTCTTCTTGCCCTGGGTGAGGCGATGCGAACGATTGAACGCGGTGCTGCTGATGTCATGATCGTCGGTGCCTGCAGCTCGATGACTGATCCACTCGACATCGCCCGATTGAACCTCTTCGAGAGTCTGTCTCGACGTGATGACGATCCCCTGCGTGCCTGCCGTCCGTTCGATCGCCAACGCGATGGAACCGTCGTCGGCGAAGGGGCTGCCGTCTTCGTGCTCGAAGAATACGAACACGCCAAACGACGCGGTGCTGAGATCTACGCCGAACTCCTCGGCGTCGGTGCAGGCTGCGATGGCTTTGGGTATGAAACTGGCAATGCGGGTGTCGGCCTGGTCCGTGCGATCAACGCGGCTCTTCGTCGATCGGGCGTTCGCCCTGACGAAATCGGCCACATCAACGCTCACGGCAAGAGCACTCAACCAGACGACCTGTTCGAAGCCAAGGCGTATCACTCGTCTCTGGGAACAGCGGCTGAGAAGATTCCAGTCCTTGCTCTCTCCAGCTACTTCGGCACCTTCGATGCCGGAACCGGTGCGGTCGAACTCGCGGGCAGCCTGATGGCGATGCGACACGGCGAACTCCCTGTCACGCTGAACTACGAGTTCCCAGATCCGGGTTGCAAACTCAACGTCGTTCACCGACAGACAATGCCACTGAGGAACTCACTGGCAATGAGCGTCAATCGCACATCGATCGGGCAAAGCGCTGCCTGTATCGTGCGGGCTCTGTAAGCAGTTGCAGTTCATCAACAAAAAGTAGGGCGGTTGCTGCAACCGCCTTTTTTTATGCGCGCCGGGTTGATGGTTCCCGTAGGGTCCGCTGTGCGGACCGTTCGTTCGCGAAATCGTAAACAAGAAGCAATAGCTTAACTTGATGTAATCAACCGCGATCAGAGATTGTGTACCGATTGACGGTCCGCACAGCGGACACTACTAACCACCCATGGCGGCCATGACCTGATTGGTGATTTGCTGGACGAGTTGGTCGATGTCGGCTGATGGCGATGGGGCAGCGGTTGCTGTCGGGGCTTCTGACTTTTTCAGATACGAGCCGTACTTCGGGATATCGGCGAAAACTTTGGGTTGCAGCTTGTTCTCTTTATAGCCGGCGCGGTAGGCGTCGTTGCTGCACAGGTCGCAGTTTTCGTGGAAGCGAGGGTCGTCCAGGCCCATGCGTTTTTTGAGGTCGAGCAGTTCGTGGAGCTTGCCCTCATTGAGGTAATCGATCGGGCCGAGCTGACGAGCCAATAGAAGAATCCGGCAGTACGAGTCGATGATCTCGGTCTTCCAGAACGCTTCTTCGACGGTCGCACCGAAGCTGACCGTGCCGTGGTTTTTCAGCAGGATCGTGTTCGTGCCGTTCTTGAGAAACGGGACGACGGTCTTCGCGAAGTCCGTTGAGCCAGGCGTGTCGTAAGGAGCAATCGGGGTCTCGCCGAGGAGGACTTCAACTTCCGGCAGAACGCATTGCGGGATCGGCTCGCCTGCGAGGGCAAAGGCGGTTGCATGAGGAGCATGACAGTGAACGACGGCGATCGCATCCGGGCGATGCTTCATGATCTCCAGGTGCAGCAGAATCTCGCTGGTCTTCTTGCGTTTGCCTGCAATCTGGTTGCCGTTGAGGTCGACGGCACAGAGGTCTTCAGGTGTCATGAAGCCTTTGCAGATCATCGTCGGCGTGCAGAGAACTTCATTCTCACCCACACGAATGGAGATGTTTCCATCGTTAGCCGAGACCATGTTCTTCATGTAAAGACGACGCCCGATCTCGCAGATCTGTTCTTTGAGTTGGCGATTGTGGATGCCGGAGTTGTAAGCCATGAGGAGAGACCTTTTGCCACAGAGGGCACAGAGATCACGGAGTTAAGGAGTTAAACCCCCAAGGCACAATGGCACCAAGGCGGGATCGTTTTATTCTGATGTTCTTTGTTGTTAGTTCTCTGAGCACTCTGTGTGCTCTGTGGCTAGTCTTTGACCGGAATGACATCAACACTATCCAACAGCGCAGCGCAGTAGGCGTCGACGGGTTTGAGATCCGGTGCGAACGGGGCGGCGGCTTCGGTCCCTTCGCAGATCGCGATGGTGGAGCCGAGGCCGGAACCGAGTTCGTCATAGACAACGAGAGCTTCGCCGCGACCGGCTTCGTCGCCGGTTAGTCCGCGCCAGTCGAAGGGAGTGACGAGTTTAAACGTCGCCCCGGCGAGGAGTGGGTGGACGCGACACAAGGTGACGGTGCCGATGACTTCGCCGATTCTCATAGCAAAGGCTTTCTAGCCACAGAGGGCACAGAGGTCTCAGAGATGAGGCAACGGAGAATGTTTCGAAGTTCAAAATACGGTTTTACCGAGTCCACACACCAGACGTTCGGGGCCAGTGACTTCTGGATCGCTGGGATGTCGTCGAGATGGCAGGCGACCGCGGCTCGAATGGATTCGTTTCGATTGGCAAGACAGGCCACGTTCCAGGGTTCGCTGGAGAGGACGATGATCTGCGGGGTGTCACGGATGGACGAGGCAATTCGTGAGACAATACTGCTGGTATCTGCGAGTCGTTCGGTGGTCCAACTGGTAGATCGGCGTGTGACGTCGTTCCAGGCTCCCATTGCGTTGTCGCTGCGGGAGTCGATGAGACACAGGCCTTTGGTTGGACTGATCGAAGTGGCTTGAGCCGAGGGTTGATCTCGGTGGATCGTAATGCCGCGATCGCGAGCGTAATCGTGAGCAGCGGGAGTGATGATCGCTGTTTTGGCGACCGTGACTGCTTTCACACTCAACGCCAATTTCGAGAGAGTCTCTTCCGTGATGACTTTCTGAGTCAAAGCAGAGGGAGCCATCACTGGCTTGTCTTGGCGTACCGGGTATGACGCAGCAAGCTCTCCACGCGCACTCTCCTTCGACAGGGTGTTCATGACCTGCCGGACAATTTCGTCAATGAGAGTGGGAGATGGGTTCATGATCGATTGTTGTTGAGTGCGGATTGCCCCGGGTGACTCACCCGGGGCTAAGTATTAGGAGTCCTGAATCCCGAGGGTGATGAAACGGGCGGGGACGTCTTTACGGCCGCTCAGTTCGTGAACGAGAGACCCATCCGAAGAGACGATGACGGTATCCCCAACCCGGCAGCCCAGCCGATCCAGCGTCAACTGCGGCTCCGCATCCGGCTTGCCTGCTGGCGTCAACGGCTGCGCGATCAACATCGTCCAGCCATGAAGGCCGGGATGTTTGATGGTCGCGTGGGCTTTGCCGATGATGAGGGCGGTTTGCATGAGAGAAGACTTTTTGACACAGAGGGCACAGAGAACACAGAGATCTGGAGAGGAGGTTCAGTTGGAGACTCGTTCAATTCCTTCGACGAGGGTTTTGAGGCCGAAGTTGATGAGTAACCCACGCTTTTTGTTAGTGATTCTCAAGTAAGACAAAAGTTGTGACGCGGCCACTTCAGGAACCTTCAACTGAGATTTAATTTCCACGATGACTTCATTGTTGACGATCAAGTCGATTCGCTGTCCTTTGATCACACAACCTTTGTAAACGACATCAACCTCAACCTGTCGTGCAACATGAAAATCTCTCAACTCGAGTTCGTGTTGAAGAGCAGCTTCATAAATCGATTCCAGTAGCCCAGGCCCAAGAGTTTTGTGGACTTCAATCGCTGCCGAAATGATCTGTTCCGTAAGTTGATCAGCCATTGATTTTCCTCCTCCCCTTTTCCCTCTGTGCTCTCTGTGACCTCTGTGTCAAAATCAAATCACTCGCAGCGCTCCGGAGAGCGTGCAGCGTCGTTGTCTGGTGAATGTACTCGGCGTCGTGACCCCTTCGCCGGTTGGGGTGGCGATGCTGAAGGAGACGTAGCCTTCGCCGCCGATGCCGATTCCGGCCATGGAGGGGCCGTTTTTGACGAAGAGGGTGGTTTCCATTGCGCGTCCCATCTCGGTCATGCGGTTGACGTCTCGCGAGTGGATCACGCTGGTGTGACGGTAGCTGTGTTCTGATTCGATCGCCATGTCGAGGGCATGGGCGAAATCGTTCGCTTTCACGATCGGAAGAAACGGCATCATCTGTTCGTGATCGACGAAGGCGTTCTTCACGTCCGCTTCGCCGAAGAGTAGGGGGGTCTGGCTGGTGACTTTCAAGCCGATGAGGTCAGCGAGGACGGAGGCGTCTTTGCCGACGAGGTCGCGGTTGAGTTGTGGTTCGTTGGTCTCTTTCGAGATCGGAAAAGCGGCTCTGGTCAGTGAGTCGACTTGGGCTGGTGTCAGACGGTATGCCCCTTGGCGGCTCATCGCGGCCAGGAAGTCGCTGTAGACCTTCGCGACGACGAAGACCTGCTTCTCCCCGATGCACAGCAGGTTGTTATCGTAGGACGCCCCCGCGATGATCGAGCGGGCCGCGTTGTCGAGGTCAGCTGTTTCATCAACGACGACAGGTGGGTTGCCTGGACCTGCGACGACCGCCTTCTTGCGTGACTCCATCGCGGCTCTCGCAACGGCAGGACCACCGGTGACGCAGAGCATCTTTACCCCTTTGCTTTTGAAGATCGCGCCAGCGGATTCGAGCGTTGGCTTGTTGACGATCGTGATCAGGTTCTCAAGCTTGCTTGCTTTGTAGATCGCCTGATTGAATCGACGCACTCCTTCGCAGGCAACCTTCGCACCACCCGGATGAGGATTGACAACGAGCGTATTACCGCCCGCCAGCATCGTGATCGCATTGGACGCAAGCGTCGGCAGCGAATGAGTCACGGGCGTGATGACGCCGATGACGCCGAAGGGGGCTTGTTCGATGATCGTCAGGCCGGTGTCGCCTGAGTATGCATCGGGCTTGAGCCACTCGACGCCGGGCACGCGCTGCATGACTTTTAACTTCTCGATCTTATGTTCGAGTCGGCCGATTTTGGTTTCCTGGTATTCAAGACGCCCCAGCTCCTCGGCTTGCGAATCGCAGATCGACTTGATGATGCTGACGGCCTGCATGCGGGCAGACAGCGGAGCATCGCTGAACTTCTTATAAGCTTCACCAGCAGCATCGATCGCCTGGTCGACACACGAGAAGACGCCCCAGTCGCCCGACTTCACAGCGGGAGCAGGCTTGAAAGCGACGGGTGCGCTCGTGATCGAGTTGCCCTTCAATTCCTTGAGGACGTTCTCGACGACGGCTCGAATGTGGGCTTCTGAGAGGGTAGTCATGGGAAGGCCTGAGGTTTGAGTCGTGAGTCAGGAGGAAGAAAACATCTCGGTCAACAGTTCGTTTACGAGAGGGTTTCTTTCTGATACTTCAGCCAGTCTTCGATGCGGGACGTCGTGGGCAACTGAATCAGAATCAGCAGGATCGAGGCCAACGCCACTGCGAACACCCAGACGTGATGCTCGGTGATGAAGGCCACGAGTGAGACAAACCCTGGGGCTTCGATCATCGCCAGTCGGATAATCGTGGTCGTCATGTAAAGTGGCAGGAGTCTCTGGTCGAGCGATTCGCCTGTCGGGTTGGCTTTGATCTTCTCCAGAGTCTGCTGAAGAATGATCGACGGGACGACGTTACTGGCGACCGCAGTCCCGGCCATCATGACAACGCTGAGAATGCTCAGCACCATGCTCTCTTGTGGTGGTTTCCCCCACGCGAGAACAAAGGCCATGCCTGCAAAGATACCCAGGCCGCTGATCATGGCCATGCAGATGATGGCGATGAGGCGTGCGGTTTGTTGGGGCGTATTCAGAGGAAGGTTGTTTGTCATGTGATCAGTTCTTTCGAAGACACAGGGGGTTCACACCCCCCGCTCGCCTAAGAAACGGAGGTCTTGTCGTAGACAGACGTGGAGCCGATTGTGACGCGGTCGACGATGCCGATGATCGCGGCATCGACAGGCAGCGGCTTCGTCTCTGGCGTGTAACGGGCCGAGGACCCCTGCACGCAGATAACGACTTCCCCTTCCCCCGCCCCGACCGTATCGACGACGACAAACGAACGCCCCGTCGACTTCAACCCATCCTTGTTCTGCTCGTCGACGCGCAGCGGCTCCACGATGAAGAGCTTCTGCCCCTTCATGGAGTCGACCTTGTGAGACGAAACAATACTGCCGGTGATTTTGCCGATGAACATGGGATAGGGCTTCGCTGAAAGGCGCTGGGCGTTAGGAAAGACAAGAAATGGCGAATGGTTCAGGCTGGCGAAGCGGATCGGCTAACGCCTAGCGCCTAATACCTAGCGCCTCCTTAAAAATTCTCCATCAACCCCTTCTCGGGGCGTGGGATCACGTGGGCGGCGACGAGTTCGCCGACGCGGGATGCAGCTGACGCACCGGCGTCGACAGCGGCTTTGACGGAGCCGACGTCCCCTTTGATGACGGTCGTGACGTAGGCGCCGCCGATCTGGATTTGTTTGACGAGCGTAACGTTGGCGGCTTTGAGCATCGCGTCCGAGGCTTCGATCATCGCGACCAGGCCTTTGGTTTCAATCAGTCCAATGGCATCGTTCATAGTGGGTGAGTTTTCTGAGTGTAGAGAGTCGAGTGATAAGGCGCTAGGCATTAGGCGCTAGGCGTTAGGAAGACAATGAAGTGGCGATCGGTTCAGGCAGGCGAAGCGGTTTGGCTAACGCCTAGCACCTAAGACCTAGCGCCTGCCCTAGGCTTTCGCTTTCGGCAGGATGCTGACGAGTTCGTCGTGGGGGCGTGGGATGACTTGAACGCTCACCACTTCGCCGATTTTGCTGGCGGCTGAGGCGCCGGCGTCGATGGCGGCTTTGACAGCAGCGACATCGCCTGTAATGAAGGTCGTCACCAGACCGGAGCCGACTTTCTCCCAGCCGGTCATCTTGACGTTGGCGGCTTTGAGCATCGCATCAGCGGCTTCGATCATGCAGACGAGGCCTTTAGTTTCAATCATTCCGAGAGCTTGTTGGGACATGGGTTTGGGGTCCTTGTGAAAATGGAGTTTGCTTTGTGTTGGAGTTAAGGCGCTAGGCGTTGGGCGCTAGGCGCTAGGAAAACAAGGGAGAAGGTGATCGTTTCAGGCCGGCGAAGCTTCTGACTAACGCCCAGCGCCTAACGCCCAGCGCCTAACGCCCAGCGCCTAGCGCCTCCCTCATGACACCCGCACGGTTCGGGTTTGATCAACTCGACTTTGGTCGCGTGTTCCAAGTCGATCGCGTTGCCTTCGTCGGTGTCGATGTGGACTTCGAGTTTGATGTTGTCTTCGGCTCGAACCATCAGGCCTTCGAGAACTCCCGAGCAGCCTTTGGATTCGACGCGAAGATTGATCTTGTCGCCGTGTTGGACGTTGTAACGGGCCAGGTCCGCTGGGCCCATGTGGACGTGTCGCATGGCACGAATCACGCCTTGCCTGAGTTCAACGACTCCCGCAGGACCGACGAGTACGCAGCCCGGCGTGTCTTTAATATCGCCACTGAGCCGGACGGGAAGATCGATCCCCAGCGAGATGCCATCGGTGAAGGCAAGTTCGACTTGAGACGCCGACCGCGTCGGCCCCAGCACGCGCACACTCGGCAGCATCCGTCGACGAGGCCCAACGATGGCCACTGTCTCCGCCGCTGCGTAGTACCCCTTTTGGTAAAGCTCTTTCTCGACCGTCAACTTATGACCTTTGCCGAAGAGAACTTCGACGTGCTCGTCGGTCAGATGCACGTGACGAGCGGAGATGTTGACGACGAGCGGGTTGGGGGGAGGGCTTAGGGCTTGGGGCTTGGGGCTTGGGGGAGACGGGGCCTGTGTGCCAAGCTGCGCCAGGAGCATCTGGCGCACCAGATGTTCGACGGTTTCGCGTTTAAGAGTGCTTGTTGCTGTCATTGGTATTCAGACTATTTGCCACAGAGGACACAGAGATCTCAGAGAGTAAGAAAAGCTTTGCTCTTATCTCTTCTCGGTGATTTCTGTGACCTCTGTGGCTAAAAGTTTTATGTGGCGATCGTTACGGCGATATTCTGTTGTTCCAACATCTGCACCCACTGGGGATCGACGCCATCGTCGGTGACGAGGCGATCGATGTCGTCCAGGGGGCAGAGGTTGACGAGTTCGGTGTGTCCAAGTTTGTGGCTGTCGATCGCGACGATGACTTCTTCCGCAGCTTCGATCATCATCCGCTGGGCATCGACGAGCAGTGTGTTGCTGTTGAACAACCCGCGGCTGGTCAGGCCGCCGGCGCTCATGATGGCTTTACGGACGTGCAGCCCTTTGAGGGTCTGCGTCACGATCGGCCCGAGGGCGACATCGGTCTTGGGGTGGATGTACCCGCCGATGAAGATGAGTTCGATGTTCGGTGCGGTGTGCAGCAGATTGACGATCGGCAGGTAGGTCGTCAGGACCTGCAACTCCATTTTTTGTAGCTGACGGGCGATCTCGAGTGTCGTCGAACCGGCATCGAGCAGGATCGATTCTCCGGGTTGAATCATGGCCGCGACCGCTTTAGCGATCTTCTGCTTTTCAAGATGAGCGCGCGTCACGCGGGTTTCCAGCGCGGGGAGCGACTCCCCGACATAGGCAATCCCGCCACGCGTTCGACGAATCTGGCCCGCCTGGTCAAGCGCCTCCAGATCCCGCCGAATCGTCGACTCGCTCACCCCCAGATGCGCAACAAGCTGCCCCAGGGAGACGTATCCGTGCTCCTGAGCATGCTGCAGAATCTGATCACGTCGTTGGTCGAGGAGCATAATGTTGGCGAAAAGTGATTGGAGCTGACACAATATTGTGGAGGATAACGATCAGAATCAATCAAAATATGTCACAAAGGGAGTGTTTTCTAGGCATAAAATGGGGGGCTATCGTAGTATGCGTCAAAAACTCCCGTCTGTAGCGAGAATATGGGGCGTCTGGGATAGCAATTTGCAATGCGTTCGTTGTTCACCGGATCGTATGTGTTTGTAGAGATGTGACGGAAAATGAAGAATTACTTTAGTTTTGCTTTGTCGTCGCCGAGGGGAAGTCAGTGTTCTTCCTGTCTTCATTGACAGCGAGAAATCGGTCCGCTACATTCGCTTAGGCACATATGCAAACACAGACTTTACTTCCTGAAGCAGTCTTCCGGGCGCTCTCTGACGCGACTCGCTTGAGAATCCTGCATCTGCTCCGAGGTGGAGAGCTCTGCGTCTGCGACCTGGTCAGTTCCCTGGATGCTCCCCAGCCGACGATCTCGCGGCATCTGGCTTACCTGCGGAAGACAGGACTGGTTCTGGCCCGCAAAGAAGGTTTGTGGCATTACTACAAGCTGGTTCCTGCGACGACCGATTTCCACAAGACGGTCATGGACTGCGTGTCCGCGTGTGATCTTCCAGATGTAGCCAACTGTTCGCGATCAAAGTGCAACTGAAATTTTTTTGACTCATACATTCGCTTGAGCGGATATATCAATGCGACTCTCGTTTCTGGATCATTACCTCACGGTTTGGATTTTTCTGGCGATGGCTTTGGGGGTCATCGTGGGGAGTTCATTTCCAGGTTGGGAATTGTGGGTCAACCAGTTTCAGTTCGGAACGACGAATATCCCCATCGCGATCGGCTTGATCGTGATGATGTATCCCCCGCTCGCGAAGGTGAGATATGAAGAACTGGGCGAAGTCTTTCGAGACTGGAAAATTCTTGGGTTATCGCTGCTGCAAAACTGGCTGATCGGTCCCGTGCTGATGTTCGTGCTGGCCGTCGTGTTCCTGCAGGATTATCCCGAATACATGGCTGGCCTGATCATGATTGGGCTGGCGAGGTGTATCGCCATGGTGATCGTGTGGAATGAACTCGCCAAAGGGAACAGCCAGTATGCTGCAGGGCTGGTGGCGTTCAACAGCATTTTTCAGGTTCTCTTCTACAGCGTGTATGCGTGGTTCTTTGTGGCCTACCTGCCACCTTTACTCGGGCTGCAGGGGATGGCGATCGAGATCAGCATCGTAGAAATTGCGACCAGCGTTTTCATCTACCTCGGGATCCCTTTCCTGGCCGGGCTGCTCAGTCGGTTCTTTCTGATTCGAGCAAAAGGGCGTCAATGGTTTGAGAAGAAGTTCATCCCGGTCGTCAGTCCGCTGACGCTCGTGGCGTTGCTGTTCACGATCTTTGTGATGTTCAGTCTCAAAGGAAAGCTGATCGTCCAGATCCCGGTGGATGTCGTCCGTATTGCTGTTCCCCTGTTGATTTACTTCGTGGTGATGTTCCTGGTCAGTTTCTGGATGGGAAAGCAGATCGGGGCGGACTACTCCAAAACAGCCACGATCGCCTTCACAGCCGCCAGTAACAACTTTGAACTGGCGATTGCTGTTGCGGTCGCTGTCTTCGGCATCAACTCGGGAGCAGCGTTTGCAGCGGTGATTGGGCCTCTGGTTGAAGTCCCTGTTTTAATTGGTCTGGTGAACGTCTCGCTGTACTTCCAAAAGCATTATTTCAAGGCTGCTCCACTATGAAAAAGCGTGTCCTGGTTCTCTGTACTGGAAACTCCTGTCGCTCGCAGATGGCGGAAGCATTGTTCGCCAGTGAAGGCTGGGAGGCTGCCTCAGCAGGTTCACGACCATCTGGTTATGTCCATCCGCTGGCCATCGAAGCAATGAAGGAACTGGAGATCGATATCAGCCAGAACCAAAGCAAGAACCTGAGCCAGTTCAAGGATGAAGCGTTCGATCTGGTCGTCACAGTCTGCGACAGCGCGAAAGAGGCCTGCCCGATCTTTCCGAATGTGGGAACGACGTTGCATTGGCCGTTTGATGATCCAGCCGAATCAACCGAGATCGCCATGTTCCGCAGAGTGCGCGATCAGATTCAGAACCGAATCAAATCCTATTTGCAAAGCAATGAGTGATCTCTTTGTCACGCTTGGGGCACCACCCCTGGTCTCCATCTGTTCGCAACGAACAGCTGGATGTTCAGCCTAGTCTTCTCTGGTTAAGCCGCAGTGTTCAAATTCCTTGTAGGGTGCTGGTGAGGCTCTGCGAACCGCACCAATTGTGCGAATGAATGTCGTTTTGGTGCGGTTCGAAGACTCACCAGCACCCTACATTTCGCGCAAAACATCAATGAGAAGACTCCGGCTAAGCCCTAAGCCCAGCGTTGCGACGGCCGCAACGGAAAGCGGCACTGCCTAAGCCCTATTCCCTACCACGTCCGCTCAACAAACGTCGTATCCATCTTCCCCTCAGCGAAGGTCGAGTGCGACAGGATCTTCTTCGCCAGTGGGATCGTCGTCTTGATGCCCTCAATGACGAATTCGTCCAGGGCTCGTTTAGCACAGGCGATGGCTTCTTCGCGGTTTGTGCGGTGAATGATCAGCTTGCCGATCATGGAGTCGTAATACGGGCTGATCGTGTAGCCTTCGTAGATGTGTGAATCGAAGCGGACACCTGGACCGCCCGGCAGACGCAGCTTGGTGATCTTGCCAGGGCAGGGACGGAAGCCGTTTTCCGGGTCTTCCGCGTTGATGCGGATTTCGATGGAGTGGCCGTGGGTTTCGATCTGCTTTTGCTTGAACGGCAGCGGCTCGCCCGCAGCGACACGGATCTGTGCTTTGATGAGGTCAATGCCGGTGACCATTTCGGTGACCGGGTGTTCGACCTGGATCCGGGCGTTGACTTCGATGAAGTAGAAGTTGTTCTGTGGGTCGACGATGAATTCGACCGTCCCGGCGTTGTAATAACCAGCCGACTTGGCCAGTCGGACCGCGGCTTTGCAGATTTCTTCGCGGACGGCGCGGGGCAGGTTGGGGGCCGGAGATTCTTCGATCAGCTTCTGGTGACGTCGCTGGGTCGAGCAGTCCCGCTCCCAGAGGTGGCAGACATTGCCATGATGGTCAGCGATGATCTGCACTTCGACGTGACGCGGATTCTCGATGTACTTCTCGAGATAAACGCCTGCGTTTTTGAATGCTTTTTCTGCTTCCTGGCTGGCAGACGCCAGACCCGATTTCAGCGAGATGTCATTACGGGCGACGCGCATCCCTTTACCGCCGCCACCGGCCGTAGCCTTGATCAGGACGGGGTAGCCGATGCGGTTGGCGACTTCGAGGGCTTGCTTCTCATCAGTGATCAGGCCGTCAGAACCTGGGACGAGGTTGACCTTGGCATCCTGGGCGATCTTCTTGGCTGAGATCTTATCGCCAAGTTTGGCCATCGCTTCATGGGTTGGGCCGATGAAGGTGATGCTGCATTCCTTGCAGACTTCGTTGAAGTGAGCGTTTTCAGAGAGGAACCCATAGCCGGGGTGAATCGCCTGAACGTTGCCCACTTCCGCAGCGGCGATGATGCGCTCGATCAGCAGGTAGGAATCAGAAGCCGCCGCCTTGCCGATGCAGTATTTCTCGTCGGCCAGTTCGAGGTAGTGCGCACCGCGATCGGCTTCCGAGAAGACGCAGACGGTCTGGATGCCGAGTTCGCGACAGGCACGGATGACGCGGAGAGCAATTTCGCCGCGGTTAGCAATGAGGATCCGTTGGAACATGAGTAGGGCTTAGTCAATAGGGCTTAGGGCTTGGGAAGAACGGGGGGGAGTGGCGTGGATGAAAACCGCCGCCACTCGATAACCCATATCAGCTGGCTTTGACTTCGAAGATTGGCTGGCCGAAGTCGACCGAATCGCCGTTCTTGACGAGGATTCTGGTGATGGTCCCGGACACATCCGCGGTGATTTCGTTGTAAACCTTCATGGCTTCGATCAGGCAGACGATCGTGCTCGCCTTGACGGGATCGCCGGCTTTGACGAACGGCGGATCTTCTGGAGATCGAGCTGCGTAGAACGTCCCGACTGTTGGACTCTTGATGATCGAGAGGCTGGGGTCAGCAGCTGGAGCAGCGGCGGCCGGGGCTGCTGCAGGAGCAGACGGGGCAGCGGCAGGAGCCTGATGCATCGGCTGCATCTGAGGTGCATAAGCCTGCGGCATCATGGAGTAAACTTCAGCTGGCCCGCGACGCAGTTTCCACTGCTCGCCACCTTTGCGGAGATGAACTTCGGTCAGGCCGTGCTTTTCCATCATTTCGATGAGTTTGTTGAGCTTATCGAGGTCGAAGGATTCAGCAGCCGTTGGGTCTTGTTTATCCATGGAAGGTTTCGATCAATTGCAAACTAAGGAAATGAAAGTAACGAAAGCAATGTCGCTCAATTCGCGCAAACCCGCAAGGTCTGCAACGTGAACTATATCGAGTTTCCCGGCGGACAGAAACCGAACCGGGGGTTTCTACCACTTGGGAACTGCGAGAAATCGTTCACCACCAAATCGCCAGAAATTCGACGCATCATGAGTGGTGAATGCGTGTAAAGCCTTTTGGTTGCAGTCATTGCGAGGAATAGAGGTGGATCAAAGGTAAATCGTGTTCTCAGACAGCGTTCGAGGCAGGCTCGTCAAAACCTCGCAGCCGGTCTTGGTGATCAGCACATCGTCTTCAATACGGACACCGCCATAACCTTCCAGATAAATGCCCGGCTCGACCGTGACGACCATCCCCGGCTGCAATTCCTGCTTGGATGTCGAGGAAAGACGCAGCGCCTCGTGGACCTCCAGCCCAAAGCCGTGACCCAGGCCGTGTCCAAAATTCTTGCCGAAGCCCGCTTTGGCGATCAGGTCGCGGGCGATGAAGTCAATGTCGGCGGCTTTCGCGTCTGGCTTGAGAGCAGCAATCGCGGATTGCTCGGCGTTCAGGACGGTGTTGTAGACCTTCTCAAACTTGGAAGGAACATTCGTCGAACCAGCCGGGCGGGTGATCATGGTGCGTGTGATGTCGCAACGATAACCTGATTTCAGACGCGCACCGTAATCGATGAGCAGGATCGAGTTGTTTGAAAGGACATTCTTGCCGGGCTTGGCGTGCGGGAGAGCCGACTGCTGATCGATCGCGACGATGGTTTCAAAGCTCGTCCCTTCGGCGCCGAAGGTGTTCATCGCATGTTCGAGGATATTGCGGATATCGAGTTCGGTCATGCCGACCCGGAGTGATGATCGCATCACGGCAAAGGCGCGCTCGGCGATGTAAACAGACGCCTTGATCTCCGCGAGCTCGTCAGCATCCTTGATCATGCGAAGTTCTTCGACCACGCCGTGGGAGGGCTTGAGTTCGATGCCCGTCAGCTTTTCCTGCATCGAAAGGTAGTATTCGACGGTCAACGTGGCCGATTCGATGGCCAGTGACGTCAGGTCGGTCGTCTTGAACAGGCGGTTGATCAGGTCGAGCAGCGTTTCTTCGGTCTTGCGGATTTCCACTTCGAGATCGGAACATTCCTGTCGGATCTGCGTTGTGTAGCGTCCATCGCTCATCAGGAGGACGCGTGTCGGCGTCACGAGAAGAGCGGCACTCGAGCCGCTGAAACCTGTCAGGTAACGAATGTTCGGCAGGTGGGTAACGAGGATCGCCTTGAGCTGCTTACTGCGAAGAGATTTCTGCAGACGGGTACGTCGCTTAAGATAAGTCGAGGGAGCGAACGACATAAGACACATCCTTGTCAGCTGATGATTTGCGAGCCGCGAGTGTTATGTTCTAATGAACGGCCGAGACTTGCGGAAGTGTGAGAAGACTGGAACACGAGGTCGCCGAGGAAGCAGAGGTCGCGGAGACGAAATGCGCGACACTTCTTCGCCCTGAAGGGGCGGGTTCAGTCAGCCCAGGGTGAAACCCTGGGTAGCGCAGTTAGATAGATTTCTTTCCACCCTGTAGGGGTGGCCTCAAATGAGAAAACAACGGTGAGCCGCCCCTACAGGGCGGCATCGAGTCTTACTCCCGGCTATCCCAGGGTTTCACCCTGGGCTGGTAGAAATCGGCCCTACAGGCCGAAGACAGTATGATACCCCCTTGAAAGACGAATCGTGAGTATTGAACAGGCCATCGCCTCATTAAAGTCTGCAGGACTGACGCTGGAAGAGGCGTTGATGTCTGTCGTCACTCAATGGTCAACTGGCGAGACCGAGGCGAGCCAAACCTCTTCCCCCTCAGTTCGCATGGACATTTCCCGACCGGAACGTTGTGGATATCCGGAAGTCATTTATGGAGCCGGTAAGTCGACCGATCAGGTCCTCACGGGTATTCAGCGTCTGCTCGATGCGGGACAGATTGCCTTCGTCACCCGCGTGAATAAACGTCTCGCCAAAGAGATCATCAAGAACTTTGACGCCGCCGAGGTGAACCTGTCCGCAAAGACCGCGCGCATCGGCACTCCTGATCCAAACCAGACTCGCGGCCACGTGATCGTCGCCTCAGCAGGGACCTCCGACAGTCCGATCGCCCAGGAAGCGGTCGAGACGCTCCGCTGGATGAATTGCCATGTCGAACTCATTCAGGACATCGGCGTCGCGGGCCCTCAACGACTTCTGGCCCAGGTCCCCCGACTGCGGAAAGCCGACGCGATCATCGTCGTCGCGGGAATGGAAGGGGCTCTTCCGTCCGTCATCGCTGGCTGGGTCTCTTGTCCTGTGGTCGCCGTCCCGACCAGCCGGGGTTACGGGGCCAATCAGGAAGGAATGACAGCGTTACTGACAATGCTCTCCAGCTGTGCCAGCAACATCGCGACGGTGAATATCGATTCGGGGTTTAAGGGGGGGTATCTTGCGGGGTTGATTGCGCAGCGGAAATGGATGGAATAAACGATGACAGATCGCACGACGTTTGATTTTTATTTAACGCTTCTTGAGCCGATCACATTTCCAAATTTTCTAGTCATCAATGATGACTTCCAGCGACGCTATGATGACCAGGCGTTCGTTGAAGTCATGCAGTCGATGGCAGCGAATGCGCTGGAACGAAAAGACGTCCACCGTCTCGTCTATGGCTTGGCAGATCCTCAATTCGACGTTCAGTACAATCGTATTCGCCAGGCGATTTCTGTGATCAAGCACATGGGCTCGCTGGATCGATTCGACTGCTTTGATTCGTTTTTGAAGCCTTACGTCCTCGCAGAGACAATTCAAGAATTATCGAAAGACCTCCGGACATTCAGTCCTCGCGAGATTGATAGCCCTTACAACGAACTGCTCGATCTCGCGATCAAGTACTATCCAATTCGCAAAACAAGCAATGAGCTCAGTCACGAGCAATTCGAGGAGCTCGAATATGCTGCCAGCCGGGTTAAGAAGCTTTACAAGGAACTATTGAAAGACCTTAAGGAACGCGGGCATTGGCCCGAGGGTGAATTCATCTATAGTTTCATAGGATTTCTTGACGAGAATGATTTTGAAATTGGATGAAATCGCCGTGCTGCATATCTGGCCATAGTCATCTTCCATGAATCATTTGACGTGCTTCCGACCACGGAATACTCTTCTCGATCCCCTGATCGGAAGAATCCATGCGTCGTTTCAGCTCTGTCAACCATTCCTGATGGATCTCCTGCTCATCGGCGGAATCATCCACATCCAGACTCTCGAGCAGCAATGTTGCTAATTGAACACGATCTTCGCGGCTCATCTCCAGAGCAGCTTTCCAGATGTTGTTCTCTCCAGGTTGAATCATAAGCCACCTCTAACGCGATACGACTGTCTGACGGAGTCAGTATCCTCGTGCTGCATAAGAAGGTCAACCATATTCCATGAATGTTGACTCTCTCCGCATGTCGTCAGCCTATTTCCTCGGTGATTGCTGAGGACGCGCGATTAAGTCGAATTACGGCCAGATCTTGATCTCGACTTCCAGATCAACCCCATGCTGAGCCGCGACTTTGGCCTTGATCAGGTCGATCAGGCTGAGGGCGTCTTTGCTGGTCGCGTTTTCGTATGTCACGATGAAGTTGGCGTGACGGTCGCTGACGGCACAGTCGCCGATGCGGGTGTCTTTTAGGCCTGATTGCTCGATCAGAGCGCCAGCGGACATGCCGCGGGGGTTTTTGAAGATGCAGCCTGCGGATTGCTCGGTCAGGGGCTGAGAGGCCTTCTTGCTGATCCAGAGTTTGCGGAGGCGTTTGGTGATTTCGTCGGGATCGTCTTCGTGGAGTTCAAGTTCGCACGAGAGGATGACCATGTCATCCAGGTTGCTGTGACGGTACTCGAAATGAAGGTCAGCTGCTTCGCGAACGTGAATTTCGCCGCGGTTGGTCAGAACGGTGACCGATTTGACGAATTCGCTGATCTCGCCATTGCGTCCACCCGCATTTCCACGCAGGGCACCTCCGACAGTTCCCGGGATGCCGGAGAGGACTTCAAGGCCAGCCAGTCCCGCTGCGATCGTCCGCGAGATCAGGTGCGACAGAAGAGCGCCGGCGCCGGCAGTGACTTTCGTCCCGTCGATGCTGATCCGGCTGAAGATGCCATCAGACAGCTTGATGACGGCTCCGCTGACCCCTTCGTCACGGACCAGGAGATTCGAGCCGGAGCCGAGGATCCGGACCGGGATCTCGTTGTCGCTGCAGTATTTGACGACTGCGGCGAGTTGTTCCTGCGTGTGGGGTTCGAAGAAGTATTGCGCCGGGCCACCGATTTTGAGCCAGGTGTAAGGAGCCAAAGGCTCGTTACGACGCATAATGTCTGAGAAGTCGTCGAGAGAAGTCATACGCAACCTGGTTGATATCGCCTGCACCTAATGTCATCAGGACATCGCCTGCCAAACAGATATCGTCTAAAGTTGCTCCCAGATGGTCAAGCGATGAGCAGAAACTCGCGCGAGTCCATTGGGCAGAGATCGTCAGCGCGAGGTCCTGAGAGACGCGCCAGTGATCAAAATGAGCGTTCTCACGAGCTGCGTAAATCGGCACGATGACCACGTGATCAGCCGCAGAAAAGGCTTTGACGAAATCATTAAACAGCGCCTGAGTCCGCGACAGCTGGTGTGGCTGGAACGCGACGATGAGACGCTGATCGGGAAACTGCTGACGGGCAGCTTCCAGCGTGGCCGTGATCGCAGTCGGGTGATGGGCGTAATCGTCGATGACGGTGATCCCGGCCGCGTGTTCGATGAGTTCGAAGCGTCGCTTGACGCCAGGGAAGGTTTTCATGGCATCGCGGATCGCGATGATGTCGCTGCCTTGTCCCATCCCGAGGGCCATCGCAGCCAGGGCGTTGGCGATCATATGACGACCGACCACAGGCAGCGAGAAGTTGCCCAGCTCGACGCCGCGATAGATGACGTCAAAGCGACTGCCGGAGGGGATCAGTTCGATATTGCGAACAGTCCAGTCGGCGTCAGTCTGGTCATCGAGTGTGAAGGTTTCGAGTCGCTTTGAATCGAGTTCAGCACCACTCTGACGAATCGTCTGCAGGGCAGACTGTTCGATAATGAGGTTGCCGCCGGACTGTGTCAGTTTGTGAGCGAACGTCGCGAAGCTGCGGACGGTCGACTGAAAGCTGTCGTAGCAGTCGAAGTGATCGCTTTCGATGTTCAGAATGACCGCCGACTGGGCGTCGAGGGCCAGAAAACTCTCCGTAAACTCGCAAGCTTCCACGACAAACCGAGACGTGTCGGAACCGCCGGAGATCAGCGTGCCGTCTAAATAGTCACCGCCAAAGATCGTGATGGCATCGAGGTTGGCGCGATCGAGAATCCAGCCAAGCAGGGCAGTGGTGGTCGTCTTGCCGTGAGTTCCGGCGACGGCGAGTGTCTCTTTCGATTGCGAAAGCTGTCCGAGAAATTGCGGATAGGAGAACTGGGTGATCTGCAGGGCGCTCGCGGCACGACGTTCTTCGTTGTCGGCAGGGACGGCTTTGCTGTAGATCAGCAAATTGCAGGCTGGCTTGATGTTGGCAGCCACATGTCGAGTACTTGTTTCGATCCCCATCTCTGCGAGCAGGCAGGAGGTTTCAACCGCCAGGGATTCGTCGCTGCCTGTGACTGTCCAGCCCCATTCCGCGAGAATGAGCGCGAGATTTTTCATGCCTGTCCCGCCGATACCGACGAGATGAGCAGTCCGTGGGGTAGAGAGATCATCCATGACAAGTTGCGTTTCTGACCGATTCAAAGCAGACGTCCTTCGTGAGAGGGTCAAATTGAATCGAATTCGTGAATGCGTCTGGTCAGCCATCTGACCGGACTTCCCCTCCTCCTGAGGCGGGAGGGATTTATATCATGCGTATGTGTTTGGTGAAAGATCGGCTGATCGCAGGCGGGGAGTTGAGCGTTTCCGAGTGGAGAGGAAAGTTCCCTGAACAAGGTTAGCCACAGAGGACACAGAGAGCACCGAGGTGAGAACCGAGAAAAGAGTTGTGAGGAAAAGACTTCGGGTAATTCTTTGTCTACAGAGTTTCTCTGAGTCCTCTGTGATCTCTGTGGCTAAATATTCTCCAGTCGTTTCAGTCGCGAGATGATCGTCAGTTTCGTTAAACTCGACGCGTCTTACCGGGATCACCAATCAGAAAGCCACACATCAATGAAGTTGACATTCCTGGGCGCAGCGGGCGAAGTCACCGGGTCGCAGCATTTGATCGAGACGAAGCATCGACGGATTCTGCTCGATTGCGGGCTCTTCCAGGGGCCACGTCGGGAGTCACGGGCAAAGAACGAGCAGTTCTTCTGCGATCCGCGTCATCTCGATTGTGTCATCCTTTCGCATGCTCACATTGATCACTGCGGGAACCTGCCGCGTTTGATGCGATTCGGGTTTCAGGGCGAACTTTACTGCACGCCTGCCACGTCTGATGTGCTGGAACTGATGCTGCAGGACTCAGCCAAGATTCAGGAAGAAGATGCGCACTACCTCAAGAAGGTCCTGCACCCCGGGCATCCATCGGTCCAGCCGCTTTATGATAAAGATGACGTCCGGCAGCTAAGGAAAGCGATTCGCACGATTCCCTATGGTCAGTGGGAGTCACTCAGTAACGACATGCGGATTCGCTTTCTCGAAGCAGGCCACATTCTCGGCTCTGCGATCACAGAGATCGATCTGCTCGATGATGGGCAGTGGAAGCGGATTGTCTTCACGGGAGACCTTGGTCGCAAGAACCTGCCGCTGCTGGGCGACCCGCAGACGATTGAACGCTGCGATGTGCTGATCTGCGAATCGACGTACGGCAATCGTGTCCACCCTCCATCATCGGACATCAAGGGTCATCTGCATCGGATCTTCAACGAAGCCATCGTCACTGGGGGCAAGGTGATCGTCCCTGCGTTCAGCCTGGGACGGACACAGCATCTCGTCTATTTCCTCAACGAGCTGTTCAATGAGAAGCAGCTGCCGCGAGTGCCCGTCGTCATCGACTCGCCACTCGCGACACGTCTGACGGAAGTTTATCGCGACCATTACAACGTGATGGACGACGAGGCAAAGAAGACGCTGAAGTTTGACCCGGACCTGTTCGAATTCCCCGGCCTCGAATACACGATGAATCAGCAGGAGAGCATCGACCTCAATCACCGCAAAGGCCCGCTCGCGATCATCTCGGCGTCCGGGATGTGCGAAGGGGGACGCGTCGTCCATCACATCAAGCATGCCCTTCATACGCTGGAGAACTCGATTGTCCTCATCGGCTTTCAAGCCGTCGGCACACTCGGCCGGGCGCTGGCGGAACGTCGTCCGTACGTCAAAATCCATGACCGCCAGTTCGAACTCAAATGCCACATCGAACAACTCGACGGCCTCTCCGCCCACGCCGACCAGCAGGACCTCTATCACTGGTTCGAAGCCGCCTCAAACGCCGGCGGCATCGGCCAATGCTTCCTCGTCCACGGCGAAGCCGAACCCGCGAAGGCCCTCGCGGGGGCGGTGAAAGACTTTGTGGATGAAGAGGTGATTATTCCGCAGTTCAAACAGACGTTTGAGGTGTGACGTAGGAAAAAGGATTAGCCACAGAGGACACCGAGATCACAGAGTTTCTTATAGATGTCTCTCCTCTGTGGAGATTAATCTCCCTCACGGCATCGGCGTACAGATCTCAATCAGATACCCATCGATATCTTTGACATACGCAACCACCTGCCCCCAAGGTTTCTCTTCGGGAGCCTTCACCTTCACGGCACCCTCTGCGATCGCTTTTTGAAACGCGGATTCCACGTTATCGGTCGTGAAGCCGAGTTCGATGGGAAAGGTTGTCTTCGCAGTCGGCTTCTCGATCTCCAGTGGTGTCAGTGTGCAGGCAAACTCATACTTCGAGAGCCCCAGCCGCGTCTCGCCCGTCTCAAGTTCGCCGTATGTTCCTTCGTCCGCGAGGAAGCGACGTTTCAAACCGAACGCCCGCTCATAGAAATGGATCGCGGTCGGGACGTTTTGCACGTAGAGGATGGTGTAGCCGAGTTTCATGAGATCGGTTCCTGATTGTTGAATGTCGATTTGGTGTGGTTCGCCGAGCCTCAGAAGCACTGTACTGGAACTAGCGCAGCGGCTGCAGCGGGCTCTTCTGGACCATGAACGTCTCCGTGCGGCCTTGCTCGAATTCGACCGTGACAGTGCGTCTTGGGCCAAACCCGCTGGCGGAGAGAACCTGCCCTTTGCCATAGCGGGGGTGGCGGACGGCGCTGCCAACGGGAAAGCCGGTGGGGATCTCGATCGATTTGTTGTTGCCAGCGAGGAGATCAGCCGCGGTGGTCAGGGAGAAGTTGGCGCTTGAGAATGCGGGTTTCGAGCGGCGTTGGGTGACGCCGGGCTCGCGGTCTTCGAATTCGTCGTCGTTCCCCTCTTCGCCTTCGAAGGTGCCGAACTCCTCGACGGCGGTCGTCGGCCGCTTGGACTGGAACGAGTTGGGATCGAACGTCATCGCCTGGAATTCGAATTCACTCAGGCGGTCGAGCGAAAGATGCTGCGGCTCGGTGAAGGTCGATGGAATTGTGTAAGTGCTGCGACCATGGATACTGCGGACGGAGGCTTCGGTCAGGTAGAGGACTTCCTTCGCGCGGGTCATGCCGACGAACAGGAGACGTCTCTCTTCTTCAATCTCTCGCGGGTTGCCGGAGTTGATGGACCGTTCGTGAGGAATCAGATTCTCCTCCACGCCACAGACGAAGACGACCGGGAACTCTAGTCCCTTGGCGGCGTGCAGCGTCATCAGCGTCACCTTGCCCGCTTTCTCGTCGACGTTATCGAGATCACTAGCCAGAGAGGTCGTTTCAAGGAAGCCTTCAAGCGTCCGTTCATCGCCGGCGAGTTTGTCGTAATACTCGGCGGCAGCGATCAACTGTTCGACGTTCGTCAGTCGCGCCAGATCGGTCTCGTCCCCTGAGCCGAGCCAGGGGATTGTGATCCCGGTCTTCTTGACGACTTCCCGCAACAGCTCGGCGACGCTGCCTGCTTTGGCGAGGTCGAGGCCGTTCATGATCTTGGCGAAGAGGACAGCCGAGAGCGCTGCTTTCTTGGAGAGTTGCGGGATGGAAGAAGCTTTCTCCAACGCCTCCATCGGCGTCAGATTCTCGACACGTGCCCAGGCGAAGATGCGGTCCTGCGATTTGGCACCAAGGCCGCGCTGCGGCTTATTGACGATGCGTCGCAGCGCGAGATCATCATCGGGATTGGAGAGGACCCGCAGATACGCGACGAGGTCCTTGATTTCCTCCCGCTCCCAGAACGGCATCCCCGCAACAATCTGGTACGGAACCCCGGCTCGTTGAAACGCGACTTCCAGCGGCTGCGACAACGAGTTGACGCGGTACAGCATCGCGAAGTCCGACCAGGTCCGCTTGCCCGACGCGACAACCGCTTTCATATGCTCCGCGATCAGATCCGCTTCGCGGTAGCCATCAGAGAAGCGGATCAGGCGAACAGGAACGCCCTGCACGTTATCCGTAACGAGCGCTTTCGCTTTGCGGTAAACGTTCTTGGCGATCAGCTGATCCGCCGCCGCGAGGATCGACTTCGTGCTCCGGAAGTTCTGTTCGAGGCGGACCACCTTGACGTCCGGGAAATCGTTCTCGAAACGCAGAATGTTTTCGATCCGCGCGCCACGCCAGCCATAGATCGACTGGTCCGGGTCCCCCGTTGCGCAGAGATTGCGATAGTTCTGCGAAAGCGCCACGACGATCCGGTACTGAGCCTGGTTGGTATCCTGATACTCATCGACGAGGACATACCGAAACCGCTCATCCAGCTGATCGCGCAGATCGGGGAATTCCGTCAACAGGACCGCGACGTGAACCAGCAGGTCATCAAAGTCGACCGAGTTATTCTGCAGCAGAACCTTCTGGTACTCCGGATAAACACGCGAAACGACCGCATCCCAGTGGTTGCCAATCGCTTCATCGAAGTTGCGCTGAAAGACCTCGGGAGTGATCAGGTCGTTCTTGGCTTTACTGATCCGCCAGAGAATCTTATTCGGCGGGAAGTGAGTCGTATCGAGATCGAGGTGATGCATCGCGCGACGGATCGCAGCGGTCTGGTCACCCGTGTCCAGAATCGTGAAGTTCGGCTTGAGCCCGACCGCACCAGGATACAGCCGCAACATCCGTGCACAGAACTTGTGGAAGGTGGAAATCGCCAGACGTTGCCCGGGGACAAGCTTCTCAACACGCTCCGCCATCTCGGTGGAGGCTTTATTCGTAAACGTGATCGCGAGGATCTGTCGCGGCGAGACCCCCGACTCCAGCATATGCGCAATGCGGTGCGTGACGACACGCGTCTTCCCCGACCCCGGCCCAGCGAGCACCAGCATCGGTCCTTCAAAGTTGTTGATGACCTGCGACTGAGCATAGGTCATCGAAGCGTCCCTGCTTGTCGCGTTTTCTCCATCCATGTCTGTCTGTTCCTGTGTCGCGGTTCTCACCTTATTACTATACCGCGTTCGCAAGACGGTGGAAGGAGGCGCTGGGCGTTAGGCGCTAGGCGCTGGAAAAACAAGAAAATCCACACTCTGCTCCTCCTCTCTTCCCAGCGCCTCGTGCCTATCGCCTAGCGCCTCCCTGTCACACTCCGTAAATTTTTCCGCTTAAGTAATTTGCGTAGGTTAGAAGCGGTCTGCTAGACTGCATGGTGGAAATGGAGTTGTCCATTTCCCGTAGATTACAGGTTGGGGAAATGAGTGGCTCTGGGCAATCTGGAGAGCATGGAGTTTCTGCAGCATGGACAGGGAGGTTGCGTCGCGTCTGGTCACAGTTTCGTCAGAATGATAATGACTGTGAGAACTGTCGTGACGATCTTACTGAAGGATCTTCCCCACTGGAGAACGGCTGACATCGCGCACACAGGTCCACGACGTGCGGTTTCAGTCATTCGTAATATTTCCAATCAATGTTCATCCAAGGCGATGAACGAGTTTGGCCAGTGACGATCGCCAGACCGGGCCATAGAAAATCGCCCAGGCAAGACGCCTCCCTCGGCAGGATGCCGCTCTACCGCTCGTCTCATGAACAGCTGACGTCCCAACGTCCCGGTTCGTGAGCGTGACAGCGATTATCCGTCGAACATTCATCAGATTTGGGAATAAAAGGAGTCGGGTTATGCTTTTGAGTTACACCAAGGGGCTGATCGTACGCTCGCGATCACTGAAAGGCCTCGTTGTCGCTGGCGCACTGGTCGCAGCCGGCTATATGTCGACCGCAACGGCTTTGACACAAGATGAAGCTACTGGTCCATCACTGACGGGGATCGTCACCGAACAGATCCCCTCTGATCTGGCCAACTTCAGCTACGACAAACTCGGTCCAAACTGGCAGGATTTCAGTACTTCCCTGCAAGATAGCCTGTTCGCCCTCTACGGCGCTCAAAGCGATGCCGAGCGCGATGCCGCCGTCGCGACTCTCGAATCGAAGCTGAACGTCATCGACAAAGCTCGGACAAGCTCCAAGTATGTCATGATTCAGGGCCCACTGACCGACCTTCAAGGCCGCATCAGCCGACGCCTCCAACTGATGTCCGCTGCCCAGGAACTCCTCGCAACCGACTTCGCCGCTGCTCAACAAGACGCAGTGACTCGGTCACGCGATGTTCTCAGCTCGGAAATTACCCGCCTGCAGAGCTACCTCAACCGCATCCGCGGCGGCTCGAACTGGGCGAATTACCTCAATATCGATGCCGTTGCTGCTGATCTGAGTTCAGGTGACGCGAACACTTCTGGTGCTGCTGTCGCTGCTCTGCTCGGGAAACTGGACCCTGCAACGACTGAAGACACCAACCAAAAGCAGTTCCTCAACCGCGAGCCTCTCGACCGCGTCCGTTCTGCTGCCAACGCCTACACCGCAGCCAGCAAGGCTCAAGTTGGTAACGATGTTCAAGCCAAAGTTCGCGAACAACTCAAGAGTCTGTTCGCCGCTGTCGAAGGTTTCGAAGCCGACAAGCTGACCAGTTCTGCCAATAACATTCGTTCGATTGTCAACGAGATCAATGTCACGACCGGCGTCGTCAACAACGCTGTCTCTGAATTCGTGACGATCAATTACATGAACTTCAACTTCCGCGTTCAAATCGCGGAATCGTTCCTGCAGACCATCGCCAATGACACCAAGATTGATAACGGACCGGTCCGCGATTTCATTCTCGGAGCTCGTGTTTCGGGTCGACAGACAACGACGACTGATGTTGGAGTCGATCTGCTCCCCAGCGACAGCGAAGCCAAGTTTGCTTTGACTCTCAACGGTGTTGTCAACTCGCGAACCGTTGGTGTGACCGATCAGGCAACCGTGCAGACAATGGGTCGTCACCGTTTCAATGCCTCGAAGGTCGTCTACTACAACGGCGAACGATTCTCGACTCAACCAGCATCGATCAACGTCCGTGCGAATAACACAACACTCTCTGCCAAAGTGAATGGTGGCTTTATCGCTCAACTCTTCAACGGTTATGCCTTGAAGAAAGCCCGCGAAAAGACCCCACAAAGCAACGCGATCGCCGCCAGCCGGGTTCGTGGCCGTGTTCTGCCTGAGTTTGATGGAGAAACCAACAAGGAATTCAGCGAAGCTCAACAAAAGATCGAAGACAAGATCTACAGCAAGCTGCGTGAAGAAGGCCTCTTCCCAGACGTCCTGGATTTCAGCACGACCAATACCGAGCTGAAGATCAATGCCCGCGTCATGCACAACAACGAACTGGCAGCTGACCGTCCGCCAGAAGAACTGACCCCACAAGGTGGCCTGGTTCTCCAGATCCACGAAACCTGGATCAACAACGCCCTCGACCGCATGAATCTGCGTAACCGCACGATGACCGGCACGGAACTGCGTCAGGAATTCCAGGTTCACCTCGAGAAGCTTCTCGGCAAGCCACTCGAAATGGACAAGAAAGAGCAGCCACCGGAAGACGGCACCAAGCTCGTCTTCACCGATGCTGATCCGATCCGCGTGAAGATCCAGAACGGTGCCATTTATCTCGTCATTCGAGCTGGTCTCCAACAGCCTGACAAAGAACAGATCCCAACTCAGATCGTCACCGTCCCGATGTTCCTGGAACTCAAGGGCGATCAGGTCGCGATCACTCGTGGCGATGTCGAAGTTGCTCCTCTGGAAACGCCTTCGAACACTGCAGAGCAGATCGCTCGTGCCGGTGTCATGCGTAACCGCATCCAGGAGTCGATCCCAGGCAGCGAAGTCGAAGCCAAGAACAATATCGAAGTCGGCGACAAAACCATCACCCTCACGGCGAACATCGTGAAGGCTTATGATGGCTGGTTGCTCATCCGAGCCAACTAGACCTTTGATAATTAGCCCTCGGTGAGTCACCGCGGGGTCTGATTTTGAAGCACCCGTTGTGAAGACAGCGGGTGTTTTTTTATTTGAACCCGCAACGATTTCTCTGCGTTCTTTGTCACAGGTCTCAAAACGCGTTATTCTGAGGGACCACCAACCTGCTAACGATTACTGAGGTGACCGCCAGCCGACAATGACAGATCTTGACGAAGAAGTCTTCCACGTTCGCGCCGCCCAGACTGAGGACATCCAGTCGCTGCTGGCGTTCATCGAGCCCTTTGTGTCTGAGAAAAGATTGCTGCCTCGCACGATCGAGGAAATGACCGAGCTTGTCCCGACCGGTTTTCTGGCCGAAATGGACGGCCTGATCGTCGGATTCGCGGCTTTGGAAATCTATTCCCGTAAACTCGCCGAAGTCCGCTCGCTGGCCGTCTCGCCGATTTACCAGGGCAAAGGGATCGGGAAAGCCCTCGTCAATGCCTGTGTGCAGCTGGCGTGTGAGAAGAACATTCTCGAAGTCATGGCCGTCACCGCCAGCGAAGAATTCTTCCTCGCCTGCGGCTTCGGCTTCACCCTCCCAGGTCAAAAGAAGGCATTGTTCTACCAGACACGCGATATCTAACTGTAGGGTGCTGGTGAGTCTTCGAACCGCACCAAAACGACATTCACTTGCACAATTGGTGCGGTTCGCGGAGCCTCACCAGCACCCTACATTTAAGGCGTCTGTTCACGGCGGGTCATATCCGCCAGGATGAAACGGGTGGCAGCGTAGGATGCGTCGAATGCCTTTCCAGGCGACGGGAAGGCTGCCGTACTTTTGGATCGCGTCGATCATGTAATGACTGCACGTCGGCTGGAAACGACATTGGCCACCGATGAAGGGGCTCAGGGTCCACTGGTAAATGCGAACCAGGCCGATCAGCAGCAGAGACAGACAGCCATCGACGTACCGAATGATCGCGCGGAACACCCTCATGCAGGCTCCGAGCTGGGACCATCGGAAGACTTGTTTCGTTGTGCTTTTTTCTCGACACGACGCCCCAGGGCAACCAGCAGCCTGCGGAAGTTATCGAGTTCGCAGACATACTCTTTCTGCGGAATGACAACGAGATCGAACCCGACAGGAAGTTGTGAATAGCTGAGGCGAAACGCTTCGCGCATCAGGCGTTTGATGCGATTTCGCTGAACGGCAGGGCCTTGTTTGCGGGAGACGCTCAGGCCCAGGCGGGTTTCATTGGTTCCATTGAGACGGCCGATCACGAGGATGCCATCCTGGCTGACTTTTGCACCGGTCGCATACGCCGCCTGGAAGTCTTCACCGGATTTGATGCGACGATGTTGAGGGAAGTTGAGGTCAGACATAGAGCACAGGTGATAGAGTAGTTGAGAGCATTATTTGATTTCGCAGAGTTCCCTCATCCGACCTCGAAGACTCGGCCACCTTCTCCCCGGGGGAGAAGGATCGGAAATTACAGATCACCGACATCGTGACTACCGCCACCACTGTGACCGCCGCCGTCGGCGTCATCGTCGTCTTTGCGGTGGGAGGTGTGGTTGTGACCAGGGTCTTTAAGATACCAGAATGGGTCGGGTGCTCCCGTGCGCGGTGGGCCGGAGCGGGCGATGCGTCGGTAGCGTCGTCCCAGAACAAGTGCAATGACGAGCAGGAAGATGCCGAGGATGACAATCCCGCTGAGCAGCATCATCGCGACTTCGGCATAGCGACGCTTCTCCTGGTTCTTCTCCTGCTCGCGAATTTCATCCAGGGACTTATCGGGACTGGCAGGGGTTTCGAGAATCTGGCTGGCTTGCTCTGACGGGGAAGCGACTTCTTGAGCGGAAACTGTCATGCAGGGGAGGCTAAGAATCGCGATGACGGCGACGACAAGGCAGATGCGAATGACATGGAGAAATGCAGGGAGAGAAGACAGGGGGTTAATGCCCCCCGCTCGCCTTAAGAGGGAGTTATGCATGTTAACTCCACATTCCCGCGCGAGGCGTCAGAGGGGCTGATTGGTCGAATTGGCGGATTAGATCTTTCGCAGCGTCATCGGTTTGTTTCGGAACAACAATTTTGACGACTGCGAATTGATCGCCACGCGTCCCGCCCGGTTTGTCGAATAAGCCTTTCCCCTTGAGTCGCAGTCTGGCTCCCGAGGATGTTCCCGCCGGCAGTGTCAGAACGACAATGCCATCATCAAGGGTTGGCACTTCGATCTTGCCCCCGAGAACTGCTTCGCCAATCGTCACCGGGATATCGACGAGAAGGTTGTTGCCTTCGCGTTTAAAGTAAGGATGCGATGCGATTTTGACCGTGACCAGCAGATCACCCGCAGGACCACCCGTCTGGCTGGCGTAACCCTGTTTGGCCAGACGGATCGTGGCACCGTCTTTCAGCCCGGCTGGAATCTTGACATCCAGGCGTTCAATACCAGCCCCTTTATCGAGGGAAATCTCATACGTCCCGCCCAGGGCTGCCAGGTTGAACGGGACCGTCATTTCTGTCTGCAGGTTCTGACCGGGAGTAGCACGACTCTGGCCTCGACCACGCCGCCCGCCCGCTGCTCCGCCGCCACCGAAGAGGTCACTGAAATCGAACCCAGCGCCGCCAAACCCCCCCTGTCCGAAAATCGATTCAAGATCGACCGGACCGGCACCGCCAGCGCTGCCATAGCGTCCACCGCCAGCCTGAGCCCCGCCGCGCCCCATGTTTTCAAAGGCTGCCCCGTAGCGGTCGAACTGCTCGCGTTTCTCCTGATCGCCCAGGACGTCATAAGCCTGCTGGACCTGCTTGAACGTCTCGGCCGCCTGCTTGTCGCCGGGCTTGCGATCTGGATGGTTCTCGCGCGCTAACTTGCGGTAAGCCTTACGAATATCGTCAGCCGAGGCTTCGCGGGAAACTCCGAGGATCTTGTAGTAGTCCATAGTGTGTCGGTTCGGGGCGGGGCTAACGTGGGGCAGATACTGCAAAACGGTCGTGATTCAATTGTCACGTCTGGTATCATAGAGGCGGGGAAGACAGAGGAAAAGCCTCGCCCGACAATCGATTCTTCCGGTCTTCTTCGAGTCGCCTTCTTCGAGCAGTTTTCTCTTATCCACCATCGATCCTCAACGAACCGGTCCGACATGTCGTCAACTGACCTCAGCAGCAGCTCTCATGATTTCCTCGAAAGTTCCGCGCATCTGGTCGCCTGGCCAGGCACGGCGAAGCCGCTTTCGATCGAAACACTGATCGCAAAGATGTGCGCGGAGTTCGTCAGGCGAGAAACCAAAGATGTCGACGCAGCCATCAATCTGACGCTCGAACAACTCGTCCGCATCAACAACGTTTCTCGCTGTTATATCCTCGAGTTCAAGCCCGGCCAGACATTGCTCGGGCAGCAGACGCATGAATGGATCCTCCCCGGCCTGACCTCTCGTATGCCCGAGTTTCAGGCGATCCCGCTCGCCGATTTCATGACCGAACTGAAGATGCTGCGCGATGGCATGCCGCTGGCCATCAACGATGTCCTGGCCCTGTCGCCGGAGCATAGACTCTCCAGACCCTTTCAAGACAGCCCCACCCGATCGGTGCTCCTTGTCCCGATGATTGCCGCCGATCAGCTCATCGGCGTCATAGGCCTGTCTGCCAATCACCCGGTCACTTGGCAGCCTCAAACCATTCAGCTGCTGACGATTGTGGGTGAGATGATCGCAGGAGCGCTTGAGAAAAGACAACTCGACCAGAAGCTCGAGTCCCGCCTGCGCTTCGAGAAGTTCATTGCAGAACTCGGTGTGAAACTGATTCACTCAGATACCGAAGACCTCGACTCCAAGATCAAGTCCTCCATCGGTTTCATCGGCGAGTATCTCGAAGCGGATCGTTGTTACATCATGATGGCCAGCAAGGAAAAAGATCTGGTCAATGTCACACACGAATGGACTCGAGACGGGATCCCTGCCGTTATTGATAAGCTTCAACAGATCCCCATCGGCCCGAACTCTTACACCGTCCGTCAACTCGATCAGGGAAAAGTCGTCACGATCCCCGATGTGGAATTATTACCCCCTGAAGCCGAGACGCTGAAGCTCATCCTGCGGTCCATCGGCACCAAAGCATCCGCCTATTTTCCCATGATGTTCCACGAGAAGTGGATCGGTTCGCTTGGCGTGGCATTCGTTCGTGCTCCTCGCTCGATCTCTCCAGACGATCTTTCCCTGCTCGTTTTGATCACGCAGATGTTCGTCAACGCCTTTCAGCGAAAAGAGATGGAAGACAAACTGCGTGCCTCCGAACAACGCTTTCGCCTCATGCTCGAAGCTATTACCGAGTATGGATACGACTGGGACATCCCCACCGGAGATGTGTTCTATACGCGTCGCAGCCTGCAGTCGGCTCGCCCGGACCGCCAGGAATACAACGGCAGCGTCAAGGACTGGTGCAAGTCCATTCATCCGGATGACTTCGATAGAGTTCAGAAAGTCCTCAACGAACACCTCGAAGGGCGGTCTCGCTTTTATGAAGTCGAGTACCGCATGAAGTATGTCGATGTGCCAGACTATCGCTGGGTTCTTGATCGAGGCATGGTCGTCCAGCGGAACGACAAAGGCGAACCGATTCGGTTCCTGGGCGCAGAACTCGATATCCACGACAGCCGCCAGATCCAGGAAGAACGCGAACGTCTGATCGCAGAACTGGCGTCGAAAAACCAGGAGCTCGAACAGTTTACTTACACTGTCTCTCACGACCTCAAAAGCCCCTTAATCACGATCTCGGGCTTCCTCGGAGTCCTCAAGGAGGATCTGAAGAGCGGGAATGAAGAACTGGTCCAGGACGCGATTTCGGAAATCCACAACGCGACCGTGAAGATGCGCCTTCTACTGGATCAGCTGTTGGATCTTTCTCGCATTGGACGCGTCAGCGGGAAGATTGTTCCGATCGCGATTCATGAACTCGTCAGCGAGACACTGCGCTCGGTCGATGGACCCTTGAAGGCCAAGTCGATCCAGGTCGACCTTCAGCCTCTACCGGGATCTGTCGAAGGCGATCGGGTCCGACTTCAGGAAGTTTTCCAGAACGTGTTTGAAAACGCGATCAAGTTCTGCTCGCCGACCGGTGGAAGAATCTGTATCTCAGCGATCAAATCTGGTGGCGAGATCACGATTTCAGTACGCGATAACGGGATCGGCATTGATCCGGTTTACCACGAGAAAATCTTCGGCCTGTTTGAAAAGCTGGACCCCATGTCCGAAGGGACCGGTATTGGACTGTCGCTTTGTAGAAGAATCATCGAACATCATGGCGGGAAAATCTGGGTCGAATCCACGGGAGTGGGACGTGGCACATCCATGAAAATTCGGCTCAAAGCAATTGCCGGACGTCATGAAAAGACGGAAACTACAACAGACTGATTTGAGTCCCAATGATTCTGTGAGGTTTATCACCGACATGAACTGCACCTCTGTGAACAGTCGGATATAATTGCCTGATCGTTAAAGCTTCCCGCAGACATAGGCCCGCCTCCGATGTATCACATCCTCCTGATTGAAGATAACCCGGCTCACGCCAAGCTGATGTTTCGCCATCTGACCAAGATGGGCGATTACCTCCGCGCGACCCACCTGACGGATGGCGAAGCAGCTTATGATTACCTGCTGAACTGTGACTTCGCTCATGATCCCGTCCACCTGATTCTGCTCGACCTGCGTCTGCCTCGCATTGATGGCATCGAACTACTCAAGCGAATCCGCAGCAAGCCGATTTCGCTGCAGGTCCCTGTCGTTGTGCTGACCTCTTCCGAGCGTGATGAGGATATCAGGGAAGCCTACGCCGCTGGCGCCAACAGTTACCTCGTCAAACCTGTTGCCTACGACAAGATTCAGGAACTGATCGAACAATTGACGTCCTACTGGTTCCAGCACAATCGGATGCCTTCGATGCCGTAGAGAACCAGGCATCATTTCTGGACAGTTCGGACGATTGAGATATTTTCTCATTCGGAGAAATCATGCAGTCAATTGATCAGGTAAGCTTGATCCAATCGCCTGAGTTCACAAAATAATAGGTAAGCCACTTTTGCTCCGCC